>JADKJR010000036.1 GCA_016720925.1 Betaproteobacteria bacterium
AATATCATTTGAACCGAACGGCGTCATCTTCACTCAGGTATTCGCCATTTTGGTAACTAATCATCACCACGTCAATCAGTCCGGGGTTTTCGAGCCGGTGTTTGTGGTCGGCGGGGATGACCTCGATTCGTTGGTGTTGAGCAGTTTGTCCTGATATCGTTGACGATCTTGGCTTGGCGCGCACAACCATGATCCGGTGCGTTCGTTGCGGTGGTGATGCATCTGCAGCGATAGCGACGTTGCCGGGCTCGACCTCGATGCGTTCGATCTTGAAACCGACGCCTTCTTCAAGCACCGTGTGTTCCCACGGGCGATACACGTGCAGCCAGCCCTGTGGCCTTGGTCTCGAGTGCGGCGTAGATGTGTTCTTCTTACGTCCTGCGCGCGGCTGCGGTCCGCTACCAGCAGTGCGTCGGGCGTATCGATGATGATCAGGTTATCGACACCGACCGCGTCACCACGCGCTGCTTTGAAATGTAGTTATTCGTCGAATCGTGCAGCATGGCATCGCCCAGGATGCGGTTGCTATTGGTGTCGGGCGCGGATAGTCTACCCACGGTATCCCAGAATCTTATATCGCTCCAGCCAATCCCCCAGGGCACCACCGCCAGGCCTTTGATTTCTCCATGACGGCATAGTCGATCGAAATATCCGGCACCTTCGCGAAGTGTGCATCCAGCTCCATTTGCGCAAATTCGACGCCTTGCGCGGCGCCTTCAACGCGTGAGATGATACCACAGCGTGGCTGTCAGCACCTCCGGCACAATAGCGTTCCATCTCTCGTAGCATCGCGCCTGCGCGGAATCAGAACATGCCGGAATTTCGCGATAGTCGCCGGATTCGAGGTAGGATTTCTATATTCCAGCGATGGCTTTTCAACGAACTGCACGACGCGATTGCCGTCCGCCCGATGTACCATACGCGGTCTCAGGGACGTTGGGCTTGATGCCAAAGGTCACCAGGCTGGCCTGGCCTTCGCAGCTTCGCCGCGGCCGCGCGGGTGCAGGCAGGTGGATCGGCGATCAGGTGGTCCGTCGGCAATACCAGCAGGATTGCATCCTCGCCATGTCCCAGCGACGTGGCGGTGGCTACAACGTGATGATGGAGCCAGCGCCAAACGGTTCGAGAATGTACGACGTCGTGATCTTTCGCTTTGTTGATTTCGCGATACCTGTCCTCGGTCTTGAAGAACACCCCCCGGTTTGTCACCGTGATCATTTCGGTTGCGCTCGCCGGTGCCGCGTCATGCAGGAATGCCTTCTGCAGGCTCTGGGCCATCGGCAAGACGGATGAACGGCTTCGGATGGCGCTTCGCGTAAAACCGGCCAGAGGGCGATTCGTGCCGCCGCAGAGGATGGTGGGAATGAGGGTCATATCTGGTGGAGTTTATAAAGCCCTTCTCCCTGGAGAAGGGTGGAGACGAGGACTGGTGTCATTAATGACGATAAATATCCAATCCACCCCATAAGCGCCAACCTCATTATGCGGTGCCCGGGTTGTGGAGGATCACGGAGATATGTGCGCGATCGTGGCCGGCGGAAAAGATCCCGCTTCGGGCAGTGCAAGGCCGGTATAACCTGTTTATCCCATTACGCAGAAATTGCATCTGTGTAGGACGTCAGTCAACGGTGGCTGTAGCTCAGCGGTAGATTCCGGGAGTCAGATTCCAGTTGTCGTGGGTTCGATTCTTATCAGCCACCCCAGAATGGAAAGTTTGTTCCTGGCGGCGTCGTTACTCTTTGGCGGCTGATGGGAATGAGGAATACCACCGCGACCAGGCGCTATCGCCGAATCATCCAGAAGGGTACTTTATCAATCTGATTTCCGTTCGCCCGGATCCTTCTTCGAGTCCTCAGGATAGTGTTGCGCGTATCGAAGGGCATTCCGATGCAAAATGAATCAATGCCTTACATTGAGGGTGAACGATACCTCAGCACGAACGGGGAGTTACGGAAGTCCCAGTACGTAACCCTAAGCGCTGGTAATCAGTCGAAAATGCCTGAAAGCCCCGCCAAATGGCGTTCTGCGTCATTTTATCCCAAAACGAAGAATTACCCGGACCCGCTTCTTCTGTATCAATTGCCTCGCTCGCGCTTCCATCCTTTCCTCTCCACATCGCGCTTTGTCGTGCTATGTTTGCTTCTGGCGAGGCCGATTTCGGAGTTTGACGAAGCCTCGCCCTTGTAGTGGAGGTTGCTGACAAGCGTAGCCGCGCCGCTCGATCTTGCCGACGAGTTCTTGATTTCATCCGCCTTCAGTAGCAGTTTGCGGCGCACGGGTCAAGGATGACGTGAGTGGACGCTTCCGGTAGTGTGGAGATATGCGCGCCGATCAGACATAGTACCCTCCGTTTCAAGATGACGTAACCTTCCTGATCTGCGCGCGGACAGCGTCCGAATGGCTTTCACTTCCCAGCCATGGAGGACGACGCCCGCCTCGTAGCGTTCCTCGATGAAGCAACGAAAAGGCTTTTGTTGTCGACAATGCTCATAGAGCCGAATTATCCCATGGGATGCTTGCGCCCCGGTCGATAGAATCTGATTGCCATGGCTCACGTCGAAAAAATCTGCCCCTTGATCCCTATTCCGCCGCGAAGAGGGACGAATTGCGGACGATTGCGAGCGCGCCATCCGGAATTCCTGCCATGGTGCGGCGGCGCCGGAGACGCCCGTGCGCGATCAGACGCGAACGCTGGCGACCATCCACATCGACCATCGCGGGATCCGGCAGTCCTTCACGACCGATAACGCTAAGATCGAGAATGTCGAGAGGTAGACGAATCTTCCGTGAAGGGCCATTCAGCGAACTCAAGGGCAAATGGCGATTTGGCGCGTCGGAGTCGGCGTGCAAGGTGTCGCCGACGCTCGACTACGGATTTTCAAATACGTTGCTGGAGAAAGTGGTCGGTCCCGTGTTCGGCATGATCGGCAACACGATGATCGGGAACGCTTCGTGACGCGGGCGGAAGCGCTGTACGGCGACCCGGTGTGAGCATCTTGCGGTTGCGTGTAGCTTTGGCGGAGCCTGAATCGCAAGGCGAAATTGCCGTGGAATTGCCGGAACCCGCGAACGTGCAGATGGCCATTGATGCCGCATGTGAATCGATGCCCGAGATCGCGACGATTGCGGCGAACGCGGTGGCTGTCGGCGTATGGGGCAAGGTGCGTACCCGCGATCATTGGCTGCGGGACGGCGATCGCGTCGAGTTCTATCGCGCCCTGCAAGCCGACCCGAAAGATGCGCGCCGCGCCAATGCGAAACGCTCGCCGGGAAAGACGAAAAAAATGTGAAGTGGGGACCGGTTACCGTTTGCCGATCACTTCAAATCGCAACCCGACCCAATCGCCTCCCTTGCGCAATACGCGATTGATGCGAACCCGAAAATTATTGGTTTTCGTGGAAGGCTGAATACATTTTTCAAGCCGAAATCCTCGCGGCGAGAACCATGCGTCGGATTTTCCATCCTGGTCGCGCCCCGGCAGGTAAATCGCCGGAACGGGCGGATTACCTGGGTCGGGCATGGCATCGCGGGCATTTGTATAGCGATAGAGAGGGTCATCGGCAATGGGCGATAGGAAAGCATTTCAACGCCCAGCAGCGTGTCACCCTGGGTGTCCTGGGTGCGCTGGGTCAGCTTACGTACGATCACGCCGAGCATGAAGTACGCGAACCCGTCCGGCTTTACGGCCAGCAACTGTCCGACGCTAATGCGATCGCCGGTCGCGCGATCCACGATCAGGCCGATGCCCTTTGAACTCATGTCGTGAATTCTCCAGCGGGTCTGGGGCGTATCGGATACCGGCGGGACCGTGGTTGCGGATGTCTCAACAGTGGTCGATGCGTTGCCCTGGCGCGGCGCTTCCAGGGCTGAGCTGGAGGCCGCCAAATTTCGTGCGAGTGGTCCCGGTTGCCGCAAGCCGAGCGGGGTGGCTGGGGGCGACTTGCCGGCCTCGCTGTTCATCGCCAATCGTGCCTCGCGAAACCCGAGCCGTACTTCCGCCGTCAAGTTTTCGACGGGCTTGCGTGCCTCAATGCGCGAGGCGCTGGCCTGCAAAGGGCGGCATACAGGCGCTCAATGGTCGTCAGCAGCGCGACATGCTCCTTCATCGAGAAATGAATCGGCGCACCGCGGCCGCGATAGGGTTGCCAGTACGAAGCTGGGCGCGCACCGCCTCGACCTGCTCTTTCAGGCCTTCGATACGCGCATAGCGGATAGGAAGGCTTGGCCGAAATGCTTGTGACCAGTTGCAGGCCGGCCATGAGGTCAAGATCGACGAACAACGCATGTGAACGCGGCGAGTAGAATTCGTCGAGCGCGTAGTCGGTGGTCCATTCCGCCAGCCATTCATCGGCAATTTCAATTTGCGGCGCGTTCAGGCTGCCAGTGTTCAATACTTCCAGCATCAGCGCGCGCAGGTACAAAGACAACGCCGTGACCGGTTGCTGCGGCTCGTCGGCGAACAATGCGATGGGCGTGCCGGCAACCCGTGGCCTCGGCGAATTTGTAGAGCGCAGCAGGCCAGGCCAGAGGGTGGGCTTGATCGGTTCGTGGCGAAAGAAGCACCACTTCACCGCCGCGCCATGGTGAAAGAGGGCAAAGCGACGATGCGTTGCAGCAGCGGATCGGCGTCTTCTTTGGTCCACTCGCCGCGACGCTCGACAGGGTCTCCAGCGTCTTGGCCGCCAGGCTATGCATCAGGTGCAGGTCGCGCGCGAGTTGTTCCGCCGCCGGTTTTGCGGGTTGAGGCAAAGAAGCTGCTTTGTCGGATTGAATGACCTGATACAAACTGGTTTTCAAATGCAACGACTTGATGGACGGCTTCCACCGACATGGGCGCTGGCGTCGGCCAATGCCTTGACGGTTCCGATCAGTGCGAGGCAGCGGGCGCCATTCTGCGGCGCCGGGGCATCCACCGCTGTCGACATGGGAGCGAATCATTTCGGGTGAATGTGCCTGTTTGCATATTCATTGCCGCTATTCATTGCGCCGGCCCGGTCGGGAGTCGCGAAACGGGCCGTGATGGAATCAAAGTCGGCGCGACTGACGCCGTGATCATCCAGCAATGCCAGGCGCAGATCGGACATCAATGCGTCGGAGGTAAAGTCCATGGGCGCATTGAGCCAGTTTCGGCAATCGGGTCAAAACGCGTTTCTCCCGCCAGCGGGGGCTGCCGCTGGCCGCAAACAGGGGATTGCCGGGGAGGTCGAGTTCGTGGCCGACATGGCGCACCTTTGGCCACGCCGCAGTATGGCTGAACAGTACATGGAATTTACCGGCCAATTCGTGGAATTCGGCCACCATGTTTTCCAGGCGAAAGATCTCGAACTGGGCCAGCCAGAAACGGATTTCCTGCGGACGTTCTTCGACCGCGAAGGTAAGCAGTTCACTGGCCTTTTTCGCGGCCGTTGCCCGGTCGCCTTCTTCGTAGTAAAGGCGCGCGGCAGTGATGACCGAATCGGCGTCGTCGATCGAAACCGTATTGCTTTTCAGCTCGGGGTAGCGCTCGTGCATGTACTGCAGGCGCCGCACCTGATCCTCGGGGAGCTTCTCGTCCATGCCAACCAGAAAGTCAACGGCGGTCGCGGTGTTGGCATCGAGTTCGTAGCTTGCAGGCGTGTCGTCGAAAACGACCGGTGCATCCACTTGGCTGGTGCGTGTCGATGCGCGGGCGCCATCTGCACCGGCGCGCCGCCGCATCGGCCGACCGGATATCCGGTCAATTCGTCAGGCACGCCGCGTACGGTTCGCACATGGGCGTCGGCGCGGCTGGTTGTCGACAAAGGTGTCGCCAACTTCTTCCTTCTCCCAATCGGCGAATGCGGCGTCGTCCGAACTTGACGCCCGTGGATTTGCCCTGTGTGGATTCCTGCCGGCGGTGCTGGAGCGTTGCGCGCCCGGCGCGACGGAATCACGAGCTTTTTCGATTTGCCATCGCGGCGCGACCAGACCCGGGACGCCAGCAGCGCAAGGAGTCGACGGCGATTCCCCCAGGCCAGCGGGGTGACGTGAGGTAGCCGGCAATCTTGTCGGCAATCGATGAGCCTCAGGCGGATGGGTTTCTCGATCGAGCGGGACCTGGCGCGGTATCTGGTGCAGCCGGCACGGCAGCCGGGGTAGGTTGTACCTCACGTGTTGCTTGCGCTGCGGGTGTGACCGGTGACCCGGCGGATGCAGCGGGTGCCGTGTCCCGAATCGGCAGTTCCGCCGTCTGCTTCAGCTGAATTTCATTGAGGCGCTGTTCCATCTGCTTCACCGAATTCTTGAGTGAGAGCAGCGGCCACCCTGATCGTCCGCATCGAGCATGAGTTGTGGGGGGCGCGGGTTGCTCGTCGCAACTTCCGGCTTCGCGACAGGTCCATTCTGACCGGATAGCGTTGCGGCTTCGCCTCTGGCGAGGCTTTCAGTCTTGATAGTGGTCCGGATAGCGGCCATGGGCAACCTTCGCCGCGGAGCCGACGATATTGCACTGGCTCTGGCGGCGGTGCCTGCCGCCTTTGGACCGCGCACGGCCGATATTGTGACCGCCCGGCGATGGCTGACGCCCGTGAGGGACCGTAAATCCGCATTGCAGCTGGGCGCGCTTGCGGCTCTTCGGCGATGTCGGGGCTGCCGGATTGAGCGCACGCAACGGCTGCGACGCTGATTCTAGTGGTCGTGTGGCTGCATTGCCAGCCGCGTGTCGCCTTCGCGCTGACCAGGTTTACCCCGCGTCATCGAAGTCGGCCGGCGGAGGCAACCTGGGGCGCGTGCGCGATTCGATCGTGGTCGCCATGGAGGGAGCTACAGGCGGCGGCGCGATGAACGGCGGCGGATCAAGCGCAATACCAGAATTCACGATCGAACGCTGGTTCGCCGGGGCAGCCGATCCGGATCGAAAATCGCGCAACCGGCTCATTGATGGCATGATGGCTGCGAATTTGCAGATAACGCGAACTGCGCAGTTCCACCATCGTCAGGATCAGGTCTTTGCGGCGCAGCGCGTTTTCGCGCCGGTCGCTGTCGATGACGGATTGGCAAATCGCACCGGTTTCGGGTGACGTCGAGGCAGCGAGCGCAACGCGCAGATTTAGTGGCTCGCCGAGGAATGAGCGAACCTTGATGTCGCCCAACACCGGATTCTGCGCATTGCAAGCGGAATGAGGAGGCTGGAAAGAACCAAAGTCCTGACGAGTCCCTTGAAGCCATCAAGACCATTGCATCACGCTCGCGAAACTTCTTCAAGGCATGAATACAACGGCGCATGCATCACGCTTTACATGATGCGGCGGCCGCGGCTCGTACCTTGGTCAGTTCGGCTTCCCGCTCCTCATCGGACATGACGTTTATCTCGCCCTTTTCGTTGGTACGTCGAATCGGTCGTCCGCTCCAGGTCGCGCAAGCCGGCGCGGGCCGATTTGCAGTTCTCTTCGGCGATTTCGTCATTCTTCTGTGTCGCTTCCGCCTTCTTGGCACTGTCTGCCACGTCGGTGCGGCGCTTGTCATAGTCCTTGGCGCGATCCTGCAAAGTTTTCGTGGGCGTACTCGTGGTCGATGCCACCGGCGCACTGGTCTCGACCTTCTTGGCCTCGGCTTTCGATGCGCCTTGGGGTGGCGCATCGGTGTATTGCACCTGGCCGTCCTTGTCCACCCACTTGTAAACCTGAGCCGCGACGGTCGCAGTCGCCAGCAGAATGGCAATGGCAATGAATAATTGAATCGGGGATCGCCGTGACGCTCTTGCGAACATGTTCAATTTTACCACTTGACCGGCGGTAGCGCCGTTTGCTTGATCGAAAGTGCACACAACGCCACCACTTCCTTCGCGTGCTCGAGGGTGGCCGTGCTATCCAATATTTGCGCGGCGGCTCGTGCTTTATTCAGGTGTTCAACGGCAGCGGTCCACAACGCGCGCTTTACTCGCGCTTCAATTACACTTTGTTCGGCGGCCTTCAGTGCGGAATCCGCTTCCGCCGTCAGCTCGATTGGTCTGGTAACCGGGACAATGACGACCGGTGCGACCGGCGCAGTTTTGGGTGGCTCCGGGGCGACGCATCCGCCGGCCAAACCGAGCAAACCCATGCTTGCCACCGCCAAACCAGCCCCTTTGCGGTATTTTGCGCCCATTTTCGCGAAAAATACTGGAAAAACAGCCAAAAGTGTATTTATTGTCAACGGGTTAGCCAAAGAACTTCGCCTAGATTCGCTAAGGTAATCGTAAATATCCTTCGCGTCAACCGAATATGAGCATTGTGCGCCCGATTTTGAAGGTAAATCCGGCTCGCGTATAATGCTGATTTTGTCGGAGTCAAAAACGTGAAAGTCGTCAAAAAAGCCCTGACCTTTGATGATGTGCTGTTGATCCCCGCGCATTCTGCTGTTCTTCCCCGCGACGTTTCCCTTCAAACCCGTCTGACCGCCAAAATCAGCCTGAATATCCCGCTCCTGTCGGCAGCGATGGATACCGTCACGGAATCGCGACTTGCGATTGCGCTGGCGCAAGAGGGGGCATCGGCATCATTCACAAAACATGACGGGACAAATGCAGGCGGCCGAGGTCCTGCGGGTGAAGCGCTTTGAGAGCGGCGTGGTCGGGCGATCCAATTACGGTCACGCCGGATATGAGTGTCCGCGATGTGATCGCGTTGACGCGCAAGCATAATTTCTTCCGGACTTCCGGTGCTCGTCGGCAAGAAGGTGGTGGGCATCGTCACCAACCGCGACCTGCGCTTCGAGACGAAGCTGGATCAGCCGGTCAAAAATGTCATGACGCCGAAGTCCCGGCTGGTGACCGTAAAGGAGGGGACCACGCGCGAACAGGCGCTGGCGCTGATGCACAAGCATCGACTCGAGCGCGTGCTGGTCGTGAACAAAGCCTTCGAGCTACGCGGCCTAATCACGGTAAAGGACGTACTGAAATCGAGCGAACATCCTTTTGCCTGCAAAGATGACATGGGACGCCTGCGTGTTGGCGCCGCCGGCATTGGCGAAGGCACCGACCAGCGCGTTGAATTGCTGGTGGAAGCTGGCGTTGATGTCATCGTGGTCGATACCGCGCACGGCCATTCGAAGAATGTGATGAACCGCGTCAAATGGGTGAAGAAGCATTTCCCGCAAGTCGATGTTATTGGCGGCAACATTGCGACCGCCGCTGCGGCGCTGGCGCTCGCGGATCATGGTGCGGATTGCGTGAAAGTCGGTATCGGGCCAGGCTCGATCTGCACCACGCGCATTGTCGCGGGAGTGGGCGTGCCGCAAATCACGGCCATTGCGGACGTCACGGCGGCGCTGGCGAAACATGGCATTCCCTGCATCGCCGATGGCGGAATTCGCTTTTCAGGCGATATGGCGAAAGCGCTGGCCGCGGGGGCCTCGACGGTCATGCTCGGCGGGATGTTTGCTGGCACGGAAGAGGCGCCCGGCGAGACCGAGCTCTATCAGGGGCGTTCGTACAAGAGCTATCGCGGCATGGGTTCGGTGGCCGCGATGCAAAAGGGATCTTCGGATCGGTATTTCCAGGATCCGCAAAACAATGCAGACAAGTTTGTGCCGGAAGGCGTGGAGGGCCGCGTGCCGTACAAGGGCAGCATGCTGGGTGTCGTGCATCAGTTAACGGGCGGATTGCGTTCCAGCATGGGCTACCTGGGCTGCAAAACCATCGAGGAAATGCACAAGAATGCACAGTTTGTCGAATCACGTCTGCCGGCATTCGTGAGTCGCACGTGCACGATGTGCAGATCACCAAAGAAGCGCCTAATTATCGCGTCGATTGACGCTCGCCGATGAGCAACGAAAAAAACCAGGCACTATTGGTCATCGACGTACAGGTGGGTATTGCCCCGCGGAAGGACATGCATGCAGGCTGGCCAAAATACTCGGCAATATTGTCGATCTGATTGCGCGTGCGCGCACGCAACATGCCGGTGATTTTTGTTCAGCATGACGGCGAACCGGAGACCTGTTGCAGCCGGGCAGCGATGGCTGGGCATTGTGCCCGGAACTTGGCGTGCTGCCCTCCGATATCATCGTCCGCAAAACCGCCAGCGATTCGTTTTTCAATACCCGCCTCGAATCGACCTTGCGCGAGCAGGGCATCCAGCGCCTGATTGTCGCTGGTTGCATGACCGAATACTGTGTGGATACGACGGTGCGGCGCGCGGTGTCGCTGGGGTTCGATGTCACGCTCGCCGCAGACGCGCACGGGACGTGGAATTCGCCCACACTCAATGCCGATCAGGTCATCGATCATCACAATCGCCTGCTCGACCAGTTTTCGGCCGGTCGCGCCGCCGTCACCGTCGCGCCGGCATCGGCCGTGGCATTTTCCTGAGTGGCTGAAACCGCCATGTTGAAATTGTTTGGTTCGCCCGGAATGGGCTCCGCTGCCGCCGAAGTGGTTTTGCAATTGGCCAATCAACCTTACGAGTACATCAAGACGTCGTTCTGGGACCAGAACAAACATTTTGCCGAACTGGTAAAAGCCAATCCACAAGCCAAGGTTCCCACGCTGGTGTTCGAAGACGGTACGGTGATGACCGAGAGCGCCGCGATCCTTCTCCATTTTGCCGAGAAGGTTCCGGGCCTGATTCCGCTGGAACCGGCGAAGCGCGCGGCTTTTATCGCTGGATGATTTTCATCCCGGCAAACATTTACGCCATGTTTGACATTGGCGATGAGCCGTCGCGCTGGGTCGACGGCGACGCATTGCAGGCGGCGCTGAAAGAAAAATCCGTCGAGAAGCAGAAGTTCTTCTGGGGCTTGCTGGAACAAACCTGTCGCCGGCACCCTATGTGCTCGGCGAGCACATGACCGCGCTGGACGTTTACATCGCCATGGTCAGCCGCTGGCGTCCCGGACGCGACTGGTTCAATGCCAATGCCCGAAGCTCGCGAAAGCGGTCGCCTTGACCGAGCAACACCCGGTGGTTGCAAAGGTGTGGGAGAAGAATTTTGGAAAGTAGCACGACGGTAGAAATCGCGAACGCCAAACCGGGCAAGGTTGCCAAGCCCGTGGGCCTGAATTTCATCATGGTCTGTGTCTTCATCGACATGCTGGGAATCGGACTTGCGGTGCCGGTATTGCCGGTGCTGGTCGGCCAGTATGTCGAAGGCCGCGAATTGCAGGCACATTGGTATGGGATCCTGGCGATGGTATTTGGCCTGTGCCAGTTCCTTTGCATGCCGCTGCTGGGCGCGCTGTCACGAGGTCGGCCGCCGGCCGGTGATGCTGTATTCGATGGTTGGCATGGCAATTAATTTTTTCTCGACCGCGCTGGCGACCAGCCTGGCGATGCTGTTCATCGGCCGCGTCGTCGGCGGCTTGTCCTCGGCGAGCGTGTCGGTGGCGAACGCCTATGCGTCCGACGAGCACGCCGGAACCCGCGCGAGCGTTCGGCATGATCGGCGCGTGCTTCGGCATGGGATTTATTTTCGGCCCCGTCATCGGCGGTTTCCTGGGCAGCATCGATCTGCACTTGCCGTTTTATGTAGCGGGCAGTTGTGCCTCGCCAATTTCATTTTTGGCTATTTCTTTGTGCCGGAATCGTTGACACGCGATCGCCGCAACCACTTTCGTGGGCCAAGGCGAACCCGTTTACCGCCATCGTCGGCTTGGCGCGACGCGTGGAGATCCGCGGACTGGTGGCGGTGTTTGCGCTGGCGAGCATGGCGCAAATTCTGCTGCACACCACCTGGGTGCTTTACACCAACTTCCGCTTTGGCTGGGGGCCATGTGAAAACGGTCTGTCGCTGTTTTGCGTCGGGGTCACCGCTGCCGTGGTGCAGGCCGGACTGCTGGGTTGGCTGATGAAAACGTTTGGCGAAGTGCGGCTATCTCTGCTTGGGCTGATCTCCGGCGCGGTGGTCTATACGCTTTACGGGCTCGCCACGCAAGGCTGGATGATGTACGTCTTTGTCCTGGTGAACGTACTGGCCTTCGGTGCCGGCCCGGCGCTGCAGGGCATCGTGTCCAAGCAAACCGATCCCAAGGAGCAGGGCGCGCTGATGGGTTCGCTGCAATCGATCAATAGCCTCGCCGTGATCATCGGGCCGCTGATCGGCGCCTCGCTGCTCGGCGTCGTCAGTCAGTATCCGCAGGGAGACTTCCGTATCGGCACCGTGTTCTTCCTGTGCGCGGCATTGAATCTGGTGGCCGTGTTCGTTGCCTGGCGCTACTTCAAGAATCACGCGATTTCTCGACTCCCGACGTTAAACCCCAACGTTAAACCCCAACGCTAAACCCCAACGACAATCCGACGATAAATGTCCGACAAAATCCTCATCCTCGATTTCGGTTCGCAAGTCACGCAGTTGATCGCGCGCCGTGTGCGTGAAGCCGGTGTGTATTGCGAGCTGCATCCGTTCGACATGTCCGACGAAGACATTCGCCAGTTCAATCCACGCGGAATTATTCTCTCCGGCAGCCACGCCTCCGTTACCGAAGACGGCACCGCGCGCGCGCCGCACGTGGTATTCGAACTCGGTGTGCCGGTGCTGGGCATCTGTTACGGCATGCAGACCATGGCCGCACAGCTTGGTGGCACGGTCGAGACGGGACGGGTGCGTGAATTCGGTTACGCCGAAGTGCGCGCGCGCGGCCACTCGAAATTGCTCGAAGACATTCAGGATCGCTCCAACGCGGAAGGTCACGGGTTGCTCGATGTGTGGATGTCGCACGGCGACAAAGTCACGGAATTGCCACCCGGATTCAAAGTGATCGCCTCGAACGACACCACGCTGCTGGCCGGCATGGCCGACGAAGCGCGTGGCTTCTATGCCGTCCAGTTCCACCCGGAAGTGACGCACACCCGTCAGGGACGCGCGATCTATAACCGATTCGTCCACGACATCTGCGGTTGCGATGGATCGTGGAACATGCCAGACCACGCGCCACACGCAATCGCGCACATCCGCGAGCAGGTGGGCAGCGAGGAGGTCATTCTCGGCCTGAGTGGCGGGGTGGATTCGAGTGTCGCTGCGGCGCTGGTTCACCAGGCGATCGGCGATCAGCTCACCTGCGTGTTTGTCGATACCGGCCTGCTGCGTTTGAACGAGGGCGAGCAGGTGATGGACATGTTCGGCAATCACATGCACATGAAGATCATTCATGTTGACGCGGCGGACGAATTTCTCAGCCAGCTGAAAGGCATCTCGGACCCCGAGCAGAAGCGCAAGATCATCGGCCGCGTGTTCGTGGAAATCTTCCAGCGCGAAGCGGCGAAATTGCCGTCGGCCAAGTGGCTCGCGCAGGGCACCATCTATCCGGACGTGATCGAAAGTGCCTCGGCCAAAACCAAGAAAGCCCACACCATCAAGTCGCACCACAACGTCGGCGGCTTGCCCGAGTCGCTGCACCTGAAGCTGCTGGAACCCTTGCGCGAATTGTTCAAGGATGAAGTGCGTGAGCTGGGCGTGGCACTGGGCCTGCCGCGCGAGATGGTGTATCGCCATCCCTTCCCCGGGCCGGGACTGGGCGTGCGTATCCTCGGCGAAGTCACCAGGGAGGCGGCCGATCTGCTGCGCCGCGCCGATGCCATTTTCATTGACGAGTTGCGCGCAACACTGGATGCGGATGGCGTCAGTTGGTATGACAATGTTGCGCAGGCGTTCGCGGTCTTCCTGCCGGTGAAAAGTGTCGGCGATGGGAGACGGACGCACCTACGAATATGTCGTCGCCCTGCGTGCGGTGCAGACCACCGATTTCATGACGGCGCATTGGGCGGAATTGCCGTATTCGCTACTGGCGAGGGTATCGAACCGCATCATCAACGAAGTGCGCGGGTTTAACCGGGTGGTGTATGACGTGTCGGGGAAACCGCCCGCCACCATTGAGTGGGAATAGCGCGCATGGACTGGGTCGCGCGTTTTCACAAGCTGGCAATCAAGCGTGGATTGACGCCTGGCGCACTGCTTGAGGCCAGCCCGGATGATCTTGACTTGCTGCTGCTGTCGCTGCGACGCGAATTTCCGGCTGCACGAACTTTCGCCGAGCGAGAAGTGAACGAAATTCTTTATCGTTGGTTGCAGTCTGCCGGCGGTATGCTGGATGTGGACTACGTCGAATTGCGGCGCTGGCTGGTGGATCTGAAAATTCTTTCCCGTGATGCATATGGCCGGGCGTATTTGCTGGCGCCGGTACCATTGCGGCTGGCGGAATTGAATGCAAATGTGGCGGGAGTGGATTTCGGTCGCGAATTTGCCGATGCCAATACGCAGGAATCGCAAAAACGCGCTGCCAGAAAGATGGCCTGGCAGCAAACCAAGGCTGTGTCGTGAATGTCTGAACGCGAGAACATCTCTTCCGGTGTGCCTTGGGAATCCGTCGTGGGTTACTCCCGTGCCGTTCGCATCGGTCAACACGTCTGGGTGTCCGGCACCACCGCGACCGATGACCATGGCCAGGTCTTCGGCGCAGGCGATGCGGCCGCACAAACGCGCTACGCTCTGCAAAAGATTGAACGCGCGCTGCGTCAAGCGGGCGCATCCATGGTGGACGTGGTGCGCACGCGCATGTTCGTCACCGATATTTCGCAATGGGAGGCGATTGGCCTGGTACATGGCGAGTTTTTCGGCGACATCCGTCCGGCCGCGACCATGGTGGAAGTGAGCAAGCTGATTGATCCCGGACATCTGATTGAAATTGAAGTTGACGCTTACGTCGGGGAGTGATGTGAGCCACGATGTTTGAACACGTCTCCAAGCCGGTTCTGCCAAAGCAACAGTTCCTGTCGCGATTGATGCGCGCGGTCCTGCTCGGTCTTGGGATGATCGTGATTTCGTTGGCGATCGGCATGGTCGGCTACCTGTACTTTTCCAAAGCTGGATTGGGCTGACGCCTTCGTCAATGCCGCCATGATTCTCTCCGGCATGGGCCCAGTTGGCGTGCCGGAAACCACTGGCGCGAAGATTTTTTCGGGTTGTTACGCGATCTATTCGGGCCTGATGCTGGTGATGAGCGCGGGTGTCGTGTTCGCGCCGTTGGTGCACCGGTTTCTGCACAAGCTGCATGCCGACGAAGTTGATGTTCGCGAGAAAGGCAAACGTGTTGCCAAGGATAAAGTCTAGCACTGGCGCGGCGTTTAAGGCATTTTCGGCTGAGACGCCGCGCCAGTGCTTGAGTTGTGCTCATGTATTGCTTGCGGTTGCGTATGGCTGAAAGCCGCGACGAGTCTTTCATGCGCGAAGCGCTCGCCCTCGCGCAACGCGCGTGGGACCTCGGTGAAGTGCCCGTCGGTGCGGTCGTCGTCAAGGACGGCGAAATTATCGGCCGTGGCTTCAATCAGCCGATCACATCATCGGACCCCACGACGCATGCCGAGATCGTCGCGTTACGCGCGGCTGCCGCGCACCTCAAGAATTACCGGCTGGTGGATTGCGCGCTTTACGTCACGCTGGAACCCTGCATGATGTGTGTTGGCGCGATGCTGCACGCCCGCGTCAGGCGCGTGGTGTTTGGCGCGAATGACCCCAAGACCGGCGCCTGCGGCAGCGTCATCAACCTGCCCGCCGAGGAAAAACAGAATCATCACGCCACCTTTGAAGGCGGCATGCTGGCCGACGAGTGCAGCGAGATGCTGAAGACCTTTTTCCGCGAAAGGCGACAATCCGGTTAGCCTGGCAAAACATGCCAGAATGAACCGCCGCCGGTAGATCGCTCCAGAAGAAACCGCCCGCGGCGAGGAGACCCGCACATGCACCACCTGAGCGCGCTGGATGCACTTTTCCTTCAACTCGAAACGCCGGAAGTGCCCGCGCATGTCGGCAGCGTGAGCCTGCTGCAAAAGCCGAAAGGCCATCGCGGCAGTTTCTACAAGCATGTTCGCAAACACATTGAAAGCCGCCTGCACCTGGCGCCGCTGTTTTCGCGCCGCCTCGCGTTCATGCCGCTAGACCTGGCCAATCCCATCTGGCTAAGCGGCACCAAGGTCAATCTGGATGACCACATCACGCATGTGGTGTTGCCAAAGCCCGGCACGCAAGCGCAGCTCGACGCAGCAGTGGCCAAGTTGCACGAAGGCATGATGGACCGCGACAAGCCGCTGTGGCAATTCACCGTCATCGAAGGCTTGCAGGACGGCAACGTGGCGTTCTATTCGAGGATTCATCATGCCGCGCTCGATGGGCAGGGTGGCGTGGCATTGGCGCACGCGATTCTCGACACCAGCGCCACGCCGCGCGCGGTGGAGTCGCCCGGCAGCAATACGAAATCGGCAAAACCGCGACTGCCGCCCACGACCGCCAGGATGCTGAGCGCGGCATTTCGCAATACCGTTGCGCAGTACACCCGAATCGTCAAGGCAGTTCCCGATGCATTGCGGCTGGCCGGCGCGGCGGGTGCAGGCTTGCTGTCGTCATCGCAGGCACGGAAAGCCGGTGCGCCATCGGAACAAGGAAGCGGATTTGGCCATCTCGCGGATTTCAAACCCGGCGAGTCTCTGCAGACGAATCGCCAAGTCGCTTCTGAAGAAAATTCCCGGTGGAATCTCCCTCGGGCCACGTACGTCGCTGAATGTGGCGATCAGCGGAGAACGCGCTTTTGCGGGCGCTGAATTGTCTCTTGCCGAAACGAAGGCGATCGCCAGCCATTTTGATACCAAGCTCAACGACATCGTGCTCGCGGTTTGCGCGGGCGCGCTGCGCCGCCACTTCGCCGGGAACAAGGCGGCGCTGGCCAAAGCCATGATCGGCGGCGTCCCGGCCAGCCTGCGCATCCCTGGTGATACGTCGCAGAGCAATCAGGTGACGATGATGCTCGTCAGCCTGGCGACCAATATTGCCGATCCCCGCAAACGCCTTGCCGCCATAGTGAAAGCCAGCACCAAGGCGAAGTCGCTTACCGGCGGCATGAAGAGCCTGATTCCAACGGACTTGCCTTCGCTCGGCATCCCCTGGTTGATGAGCGTGATCACACCGCTATACCGAACCGCGGTGGCGAGCAATCGCATTCCAGTGGTGGCCAATCTGGTTGTCTCCAACGTACCAGGACCGCAAATACCGCTTTATCTGGCGGGCGCGAAACTGATCACCTACTACCCGGTGTCGATCGTCACCCACGGGCTGGCCCTCAATATCACCATCCAAAGCTATGCCGGTTCACTGTATTACGGGCTGATTGCCTGCAAGGAGGCGGTACCGGATTTGCGCGGATTTGCGGCGCACATTTGCGCGGCGCATCAGGAATTGCTGGCGCTCTCGCGGGAGTCGCGTTCTCCGGCGAGCAGGCGTGCCGTGGCGAAACCGGCGCCTCGTCAGGCCGCGCCGAAAAGTGTGCCTAAATCATCGGTGCGGAACGTAAAGACGAAAGCGGTTACAAAGAAGACCATTGCCGGCAAGCCGACAATCAAGAAGCCGGTGCCCAAGGTAGCGGCAACGAAAAAAACGGGAATGAAGGAAGTCGTTGGCGGGAAGACCGCCATGGAGAAAACGGCGGCAAAAAATACGGACACAAAGAACAAGGTCGCGAAATTGTTGCCTGGGAAATTGACCGGCACCAAGAAAGTTGCGAAGAAAAAACGTGCATAATTCCCGCAGAAAGACAGGCGGCAAAGACCGCCCGCGCAAACCTGAAATCCCCATCGGCAATGGGTTCGGAGACGTCATGCAAAACACACTGGACAATATCTATGCGCTGCGCCCGCCCGGCGCGTTTCTGCTGGCGCTGGAAGGGCGCGCGCCGCTGGAGTTCGGCGCAACCCTTGCGGCGTGGCCATTCCTGAAAAACACCCCGCAAGGCGATGGCCATCCGGTGATTGTGTTTCCCGGGCTGGGCGCGGGCGATTTGACGACGGTGACGCTGCGAAATTTCCTGACCGCGCAAGGCTACGATACCTACGGGTGGGATCTCGGGCTCAATTTCGGTCCACGCCAGGGCGTGCTGCAAAAGAGTATCGAACGGGTGCAGCAGATTCATGCCGACACCGGTCGAACCGTCAGCCTGATCGGCTGGAGTCTGGGGGGCATCTACGCCAGGGAATTCGCCAAGGCACTGCCGGATCACATTCGCAGCGTGATTACGCTGGGAACGCCGTTTGCAGGGGATCCCAAGGCCACCAACGCATGGCGGTTATATGAATTTGCCAGTGGCCACAAACTGGAAGATCCCGAAAAGCTCGCGCATGTGAAGGAAGCGCCACCGGTGCCGACCACCTCGATTTTCAGTCGCACCGATGGCGTCGTGTCGTGGCCGCTGTCGTATCAGCGGGAATCAAAGCACGCCGAAAACATTGAAGTCATGGCCAGCCACATCGGGCTCGGCATGAACCCGATTGCGCTGTATGCCATTGCCGACCGGCTCGCCCAGCCGGAAGGCGCCTGGTCCAAATTCGATCGCGGCGGTTGGCGGCAGTGGTTCTTTCGCGATCACACGCGCAACGCCGACCAGGTGTTCTAGAAAAATTTCGTGCCGGATATTCAGGCCAACGGCCTCACCTTTCACTACGAATCGCGCGGAAACGAATCCGATCCGGTGATTTTGATGATCATGGGTCTGGGCGTGCAGATGATCCTGTGGCCGGAGCCGTTGATCGATCTCCTGGTACAGCACGGTTTTCGCGTGGTGCGGTTCGACAACCGTGATGTGGGGCTTTCCAGCCGGCTTGACCAGATGCCCGTGCCAAACGTGCCTCTGCAAGCCCTCAAGTTCATGATGGGCCTGCCGGTCAAGGCGCCATACCGCATCGAGCAAATGGCCGCGGACACAGCGGCGCTGATCGATGCGCTGGGCCTCGTACGACCGCATGTGGTCGGTGCGTCAATGGGAGGAATGATCGGCCAGAACCTCGCGGCGAATTATCCGGAAAGTGGCCAGCCTGACGTCGATCATGTCAACCACCGGCCGCCGCAGTCTGCCAAAGCCAACCTGGGATGCGCGCCGCGCGATTCTGCAACCGCCCGCCAGGCGCGGTGATATCGAAGGCGCGATTCACCGCATGATGCACGTATTTCGCGCGATTGGCAGCCGCACCTTCCCGTCCGATCCCGTGCGCATGCGCGAGGTGTGCGAGCGCCATGTCAATCGTTCGCATTACCCCGCGGGCGCCGCGCGCCAGCTGCTCGCCATTGCCGCGAGCGGTGATCGCACCGCCGTCATTCGCCAGATCAAGGCGCCGACGCTGGTGATTCACGGCGACGAGGATCCGCTGGTGCCGTTGGCGTGCGGCGTCGATACGGCTCGAGTGATCAATGATGGCGGCGGCAGCGCAACCTTTTCTGTCATCAAGGGGATGGGACACGATTTCCCGCTGCCGTTGCTGCCCAGGGTTGCGGAGGAGATTGTCGCGCATTGCCGCAATAGCGGCGTCAAAGGTAGCCAGACAAGTTCCTGACGCGTGATGGGAGGTGCCCGCGAATGTTAAAATTGCATGGAAAGTTTTCCGTGCATGCAGTGCAATTCCAGAATGAAAAGCCCCTCCTTGAACTCCCCATCGCGCCCCTTCATTCATCTGCGTTTGCACACCGAGTATTCGATCACCGATTCAATTGTTCGAATTGACGAAGCCGTCAACCGCGCACACGCGGAGCGCATGCCGGCGCTGGCGATTACCGACCTTGGCAATCTTTTCGGCGCGGTCAAATTTTTCAAGACGGCGAGCAGCCGCGGCATCCAGCCGATTATCGGCTGCGATGTGTGGATCGAAAATGAAAAAAATCGCGACCAGCCCTCGCGCGTGTTGCTGCTGTGCCGAAACCAGAGCGGCTATCTCAACCTTTGCCAGTTGCTGACGCGTGCCTATCGGGAAAATACCTGGCGAGGCCGGGCGGAGCTGAATCGAAAATGGCTCTCGCGTGATGCAGGCGCGATGTCGAGTGCCAATTCGACGGAGGGCCTGATCGCCTTGTCCGGGGCAGGGTTTGGCGATATCGGTCATGCGATCCTGCAGGGTGACCTGAAGCGGGCGAAATTACTCGCCGAAGCCTGGGCGGCCGACTTTCCGGACGCGTTCTACATTGAGCTTCAGCGCGTGGGTGGCGATGGTCGCGTTCGCGCTGAAGCGCTGTTGAGCGCATCGCTGCGGCTGGCGGCCAAACTCGACCTTCCCGTGGTCGCGACCCATCCGGTGCAATTCATGGCGGCCGATGATTTCAAGGCGCACGAAGCGCGCGTGTGCATCGCTCGCGGCGAAGTGCTCGGCGATAAACGTCGCTCCCGCGATTTTTCAGCCGATCAGTATTTCAAATCGAGCGAGGAGATGCGTGCGCAGTTCGCCGATATTCCTGAAGCACTTGAAAACGCCGTCGAAATTGCCAGGCGCTGTCATTTTGAATTCACGCTGGGCAAGCCACAGTTGCCAAATTTTCCGACGCCAAACGGGGAATCGATTGAAACCTACTTCTTCGATGCGGCGAAGGCCGGGCTGGAAAAGCGCCTCGCTTTCCTGTATCCGGATGTCACCGCGCGCGACGCGCAGCGCGCGCGTTACCTCGCCCGCCTTGAGTACGAACTCAAGATCATCGTTCACATGGGCTTCCCGGGATACTTCCTGATCGTGGCCGACTTCATTGGCTGGGCGAGGAACAATGGCGTGCCGGTCGGCCCGGGGCGCGGTTCAGGCGCCGGTTCGCTGGTCGCGTATTCGCTTGGCATTACCGATCTCGATCCCCTGCAGTACGACCTGATTTTTGAGCGTTTCCTGAATCCGGACCGGGTGTCGATGCCCGACTTTGATATCGATTTTTGCCAGGAAGGCCGTGACCGCGTCATCGACTATGTGAAGAAAAAATACGGCGCGGAGTCGGTCTCGCAGATCGCCACCTTTGGCACGATGGCGGCCAAAGCGGTGATTCGCGACGTGGGCCGCGTGCTCGGAATGGGCTACAACTATGTTGACTCCATCGCCAAGCTGATTCCCAACCAGCTGGGCATCACGCTCGCGGACGCGATGAAGGCCGAGCCGCAATTCAATGAGAAGCGCAAGAGCGAAGAAGAAGTCGATGAACTGCTAACACTGGCCGTGAAACTGGAAGGCATTGCGCGCAATATCGGCATGCATGCAGGGGGCGTGCTCATCGCACCCGGACCGCTGACCGATTTCACGCCGCTGTATGTGGCCGACGGGTCGGATTCGGTGATCTCGCAATACGACAAGGACGATGTCGAAGCCGTCGGCCTGGTCAAGTTTGACTTCCTGGGGCTGACCACGCTGACCATTCTCGAAGAAGCCGAACGCAACGTGCACGCGTTGAACGCCAACCCGGGCGATGATGTGTTCGATCTGGAAAAGGTTCCGCTGAACGATCCGAAGTCATTCGAGATTTTCACCCGAGGCAATACCGCCGCCATCTTCCAGTTTGAATCGAAGGGCATGCGCGACATGTTGATTCGCGCGCGGCCCGACCGGCTAGAAGACCTGATCGCGTTGAACGCGCTGTATCGCCCGGGCCCGATGGATTCGATTCCCGACTATTGCGATCGTAAGACCGGCAAGGCCAAGGTGGAATATCCCGATGCCAAGCTGGAAGCCATTCTCAAGCCGATTCTCGGTCCGACCTACGGCGTGATGGTGTATCAGGAGCAAGTGATGCAGATCGCGCGCGAATTGGCGGCTATTCACTCGGCGGTGCGGATTTGTTGCGGGCGCGATGGGCAAGAAGAAACCGAGAGATGGCCCAGCACCGGGCAATCTTTGGAGAAGGTGCGGCGAAGAACGATGTGTCGGCCGCCAATGCGAAGGCGCTCTACGATGCGATGGAGAAATTCGCGGGATACGGTTTCAATAAGTCCCACTCCGCCCCTTACGCCTACCTTGGCTATCTGACGGCCTACCTCAAGGCCAATCACGGTGCGGCGTTCATGGCCGCCAACTTGTCATGCGTGATGGATTTCACCGACAAGGTGCAGCAGCTGTTTGAGGATACCAAGGCGAACAGGCTTACGGTCCTGCCACCGGATATCAACCGCGGCGCATACCGGTTTATGCCCATCGACCGCAATACCATCCAGTACGGCCTGGGCGCGGTGAAGGGTACCGGCCACGGTGCGATAGACAATATTGTCGCCACGCGCGCCGCCAATGGGCCGTTCAAGGATTTGCTCGATTTCGTCAGACGCGTTGACCGGCACACCGTCAATCGTCGCGCCATGGAGGCACTGATCCGGGCCGGCGCATTCGACACCATCGAGCCCAACCGCGCGGCACTGCTGACGTCCCTGCCGCAGGCGATTGAACTCGCGGAAAAGGCTGAGCGCGACAAGCAGCAGGTGAGCCTGTTCGGGGAAGCCACGCACGAGGGCGGGCAGGTGCTGACGCTGGTCAACGTGGCGCCCTGGAGCGACCGGGAGCGCCTGAATCACGAAAAGCAATCGCTGGGTTTCTATCTGTCTGGCCATCCCT
This sequence comes from Betaproteobacteria bacterium, assembly GCA_016720925.1. Taxonomy (NCBI): domain Bacteria; kingdom Pseudomonadati; phylum Pseudomonadota; class Betaproteobacteria; species Betaproteobacteria bacterium. Next base: position 22,305 of record JADKJR010000036.1, read on the forward strand.
TTACCAGCTACGCATCTGAAGTCCGTCAATTCGCCAAGACCGAACTGAAAGATATTCAGCCCAATACGGTGGTGTTGCTCGCGGGCATCTTGCATGAGCAGCGGGTGCGTAACGGCAAACGCGGCAAGATGTGCGTCATGTCACCTGGACGATGGCAGCGCGCATCGAGGTGCTGGCCTATGGCGAAGTCTTCGACAAGCGCCGCTCGATGATCGTTGACGATCATCTGTTGATCGTGCGAGGCAAGGTTTCATACGACGATTTCTCCGGTGGCAACCGCGTGACCGCCGAGGATATTTTTGATATCGATACGGCGCGCCGGCAATACGCGCGCAAGCTGGAACTGTTCATGAACGGTCAAGCCGACAGCGAGCGGCTGCGCCGCACCTTGTCGCCGCATCTGGCGCCGAACCAGCCCGATAGCTGCCCGGTGCTGATTCACTATAACAACGGCGACGCCGTGGTCGATGTGCCGCTACCCGAGCAATGGCGCGTGCGCATTTCCGAGCCGCTCATTCAGTCACTGCACGACTGGCTCACCGAGCCAAACGTGGTGGTGCTCTACGATGCCTCCGCGGCCATTCCCACGCAGCAGGTACGGGGCTACGGCAACTACGGCGGTGGCGGGTATCAGAGTTCCAGGGTGGGGATTACTGAGCCCCAGCCTCTTCAAAAAATCGGGCGAATAGTTGGATCCGCGCCAATTGTGAAATATTGAAAACTGTGTGGTAATCGCTTGGAGCCCTTCGCGGGGGTGTTCGACAATTTGCGAACACTTTAAACACACCGCGACCATGAAAACCACCGACAAAAATCTTGAAGACAAAGTTGAGGCACTGGATTCCCTGCTCGCCGACCCGCGGCCCGATGACTGTAACTGGTTCGACCAGTTGCTGGTCGCACTTGAGGAAGTCGCGGAGTATTCGCTAAATCCCGGTGTTCCTGTCAGGGCATTGTCGCGGACCTTGCGCGCGCTCCCGCAAACCAGCTTTTGATACGCCTTTCCAGCACGCTATCGCAGGGTTGCACGCGCGGCAAGTGACGGGCGCTTGCTGACTGATGGACAGGTCAACAGAGCACAAAAGAACGTATAACGCCATTTTACGGGGATTGCAGGCCAAAAAAGCTCGGAGAGCCGCGCCAGTGCTGGTGTTTTAGATCCGGATCAGGTTGCTTACGCATGCGGTGCGTGCAGGCCGACGAAGGGATCCCCCCTACGGCATGACCCATCCCGACCGTGCTTTCACCGCGGAAATATCCACGGGGCTGATCGTGCCGGTTGCATTCAAATCTAATCGGAAATTCGTGGCCGTAGTCGGCTGTCCAAGATTTGCCTTGATCGCACTGATGTCGGCCGCATTGACTGAACCCGTGCTATTCACGTCGCCCACCAGGAAGCCCATCGATACCGGCGGCGCACTGGTGCCGCCGTTGACACCGGTAAGCAATACCGTGACGCGCTGGTTGTCGGGCACGCCGGTCAGCGTGATCGCGACTTCGGTGGTGACGCCTGAGAGCGAGGCGGTGGCCACACCGACGGGCGAAGCATTCGGGCCAATCACGGTTGCGCTGCCGTGGTCCGAAATGGTGGTATCGAACTCGAACACGATTTGATGTCCGACGCTGCCGATACGCGGTTCCACGGTGACCGCTTCATGGATCAACCTGCTCTTGTCGATGTCCAGGTTGAATGGCCCCACGTTGCCGTGCGTCTTGCGCGACACCACCTTGATCAACGCCGGTGGCGCCTGCGTCGTGACACTGAACGTTGCCGACACGCCGCCGATGGTGAGTACGGCGCTGGTTTGCGTGGAGTAGCTTGCCGAGGCCGTCTGCCGGACGCGCACCTGATCATTGGCATTCACGCTCGCGGGAAGCGTGGGCGAATACGCGGACCAATTCGCGCCGCCATCAGTGGAGACCGCGTACTCGCCACCGGTGATCGAGATTGATGTCGCGTTGCTGATTCCTTTAACTGTGATGGCGTTTGATGCCACGACCGAGCCCACGGCCACGCCGGTCTGCGCGATGAATGTGAACGGGTCTGGCACCAGTCCTGAGGCGGACGCAATCTCGGCGGCCAAAAGTGGCCGATCATACAGCCGGATTTCGTCCAGCAAGCCACCGAACAGCTGGCCGCCGCAACTGGGTTCGCCGCCGAAACGCAGCGAAACAGGCGCCGGGTCGACTGCCATTGCATGACTCGTCACCGGCAGGCCGTTGATGTACATCGTGGCATCGGTTCCGTCAAAGCTGATGGCGATGAAAGTCCAGACGTTGAGCGGCAACTTGTCCGCGGTGGTGACGACACCGCTGCTGAAGCCACCGGTGCTGGAGAAGGCGAACCAATCACCTTCTTCATACCATTGCAGTTGATAGTGCGCCTGCGCACCGCAACCGGCGCGCTTGGCGAAAATGATCTGCGATGTATTGGTGCTGGTGCGCTTGACCCACAGCGAAATGCTCATCGGCTGGCTGGGATTGAAATTGATACTGTCGCTATTGGGCACATCGACATAATCATCCACCGCGTCGAAGCTGAAGGCTTGTCCGACCAATCCGGCCGCATAGGTTGCGCCATTTATCGCCGTGCCATGATTGCTGCCGATGCTGTCCAGGGCGTTGCCCTCGCCACGCCACATGGAAATCAGGCCAGTCGATGCCTGCACCGCGGAACTGGTCAATACGTTGCCGTAGTCAACATTGGGGCTGACACCATTGACGGCATTCAACGTTGGCCCGGCGGGCGTGCCCCACCAGTTGTAACGTGCGTTCAGCATACTCGGCGTGATTGCGTTCACGACCGCCAGCGTCGTATTGCCGAGGAAATCGTTGCCCAGGCCCGGCGCGCCGCCGACGATGGGGTTCGATCCGCTATCGGCGTAGACACCGTATGGGTTGTTGGAGATGGTGTTGCGGGTGATGGTAGGCGTCGCATTACCCGCCGCCAGATAGATTCCGTAGGCCGCGTTGGCATGGATGGTATTGCCGGTGATGTTCGCGCTGCTGTTGTATATCTGAATGCCGGGACCCAGATTGTTCTGGATGATGTTGCCGGTGAACAAAGTATTGCCGGTGGTGTTGTCGAAGAGGATGCCGTTGACGTTGTGGTCCTGGATCATGTTGTCGCGCACGGTGACGTTGCCGGTGGCACCGTTGATCCAGATGCCCTTTGTAGCACTGGTTTCCAATAGCGAGTTGGTGATGTTGCAAGTTCCCGAACCGGTCTTGAAAATCGATCCCATTCCTGTCCATTGTGCCGAGCCATTCAGGTATGCGCCCGCGTACCGGATGACGGCATGATCGATAAACGCGTTGCCTCCATCTGTCAGATACAAGGTGACCCAGTTGCCTTTGGCCGGCAGCGTCGCGCTGCCATCGCGGTTCGAATCCCCGCCGACCGAATCATCGGCAAGGCTGGTGAAATAGACGGGCTGCGCGGCCGTTCCCGTCACATTCAATGTGCCGTAGACGTAGATGTACCCGCTGAGCTTGATGACGCGGCCCGCCGGAATGGTCAGCGTGACGCCGGCATCGACATTGATCAGGGCAACTGTGTAGGTGCGGTTATTCGCCCAACTCATTGAGTGCGATACGCTGCCCCCGGCAACGAAAATCGGCCCGGAAAAGACATTGTCGTCGTCAACAGTCATCTGCGAACTGTTGGCGTCAACGCCGATCGGTCCTGCTGTGTTGCCGTCAAGCACATTGGCGGATACCGCCGCCGGTGTCGCAAGACCGTGGACATACATAGTCCGTAACTGGTGTTTGCGCTCACGGTGTTGCCGGTGATTGACGGGCTGCTGTTGTAGACCTGGATACCGGATTCGGTGTTGTTCCGGATAGCGTTCCCGGAGAAAGACATCGTCGCGCTTGATCCTTCGACGACGATGCCGTTCACGGCATGCCCGCGGATAATCGAGTTGGCAATCGTCACGCTTCCGGTCGCGTTACTGATCCAGACGCCCTTGGTTGCGCTCGTTTCCACCGTGCAGTTGTTGATGCTGAGTGGTCCCGAGCCGCTTTTGTAGATCGAGCCCATGCCATTCCAGATCGCGGAGCCCGTGAAATACGCGCCCGCGTAGCGGATCACGGCGTGGTCCAGCGCGGCGCTACCGCCATCATTGACAAGGATCCCCACCCATTGCCCTGCCGCCGGGGTCGTGGCGCTGCCATCGCCATTGGAATCGCCGCCGACGCTATCGTCGCGTATGGTTGTAAAAGTGATTGGCGAGCCCTCGGTACCCACGGCGTTCAACGATCCGCTGACCGACAGATACGTGGCGTACGTGTAGCTGTCAGCAAACTTTACGACGGTGCCGGGTTCGATGGTCAGGGTGGCACCCGAGGCGACGCCAAAGTCGCCGGTGATCGCGTAGGGACGATGGTTCGCCCATGTCAGTGACCGCGTGATGGAGCCGCTGGCGACCTTGATCGGCCCGGCGAAAACATTGTCATCCGCCACGGGCGTGTCGGAACTATTCGGCATCACGATGAGGGCGCCAGCGGTATTACCGCTGAGGGTATTGCCGGTGATGTTTGGGCGGCCGCTGTTTACGAGAATGCCGGCACCGGTGTTGTCAACGATCGTGTTACCCGCCAGCGCGATGTTCGCCGCCGGGCTTTCGACCAAAATGCCGTTAGTGGCGTGATTGCGGATGGTGGAATTGGCGATGGTTACGTTCCCGGTCGCATCACTGATCCAGATTCCTCGGGTGGAGCTCGCTTCCAGGATGGAGTTGCTGACGGTGAGTGTGCCCGCGCCCGTCTTGTGGATCGCGCCCATGCCGGTGTATTGTGCCGAGCCGGTCAAGTATGCCCCCGCGTAGCGAATCGTTGCGTGATCCAGCGTGACGTTACCGCCGTCTTGGATGACGATGCCGACCCATAGTCCTGCGGCAGGTGTGGTGGCGCTGCCATCGCCATTGGAGTCGCCACCGACGCTATCGTCCCGCACGGTGGTGAAGGTGATGGGCGAGCCGCTGGTTCCTTGAGCGTTGAGCGTGCCGTTGACGAGGAAATAAGTGGCATAAACATAGTTGTCTGCGAACTTCACCACCGTGCCGGGCTCGATGGTCAGCGTGGCGCCCGCCGCGACACTGAAGTCGCCCACGACATGGTAAGGGCTCGCGTCAACTGTCCAGATCGTGTTGGTGGAAATTGTTCCGCTCACGGGGTAAATGCCGCGGCAGCGTATACCCACAACAGACAGACGCCGAAGACGCCGCAGCGCAGTGCTGCGGACATTCGTGCAAAGTGTCGCTTCATAAAACGACCTTTCACCTGATCAGATCAAACCGGTGCCGGCCGACGTCACCCGTTACGGCTCCTCCGCCGTTGAAATGGTTTTTGTAATGTCGAGCTTAGGCTGATGGCCGGAGGAAACGTTGACAAAAATCAGATGAGGTGTCGATTGGTGGCCGTTCAATCGCGTATCCTGCGAATTGCTCAAGCGCTGCAGTAAACAAGTTATCGCGGATCGCCAGCTGACGCGCATTTCGAGACCAAAGCACCCGGAACGCCTCGCCAGTGCTAGAGTTTGCCCAACTTATCTCGCATGATTGAATTGAGAAGGCAGCCCCTCCATGACCGACCGCAAAATGTCCGAACTCGAAACCCCGGCATTGCTGCTTGAACAGGGCCGCATGAAGAACAACATCGCGCGTATGCGCGAGCGAATCACCCGCCTGAAGGTTGGTTTTCGCCCGCATGTCAAAACCGCGAAATGCCTTGAAGTCGCGCTCGCAATGTCGGGGGGTACGCCGGGGCCGATCACGGTATCCACGTTGCACGAAGCGGACTATTTCGCCGATCGCGGCTTCACCGATATTCTCTATGCCGTCGGCATTACGCCAAACAAAATGGGCCATGTGGCGGCGCTATTGAAACGTGGCGCAAAACTGACAGTCATTCTCGACAGCATTGAGGCTGCCGTGGCGCTGGCGCAGGCGGCCGCCGCCCTGCCGATGCCGCTCAGCGTATTGATTGAAATTGATTGCGATGGACATCGCGCAGGCATATTGCCGGAGAGTCCCGATTTGCTGGCGGTGGCACAAATGCTGGCGGCGGGCGGCGTTACCGTCGCCGGCGTGATGACCCACGCCGGCGGCTCGTACGATTGCCGAGGCGATACCGCGCTACGAGCCATGGCCGAACAGGAACGTGCGCGCACGCTGCGCGCCGCCGAGCGATTGCGGCAGGCAGGCCACGCCGCCCCCGTGGTCAGCGTCGGCTCGACCCCCACCGCCCTGTTTGCGCAGGACCTCACCGGCGTGACCGAAGTGCGCGCGGGGGTGTTCGTGTTTTTCGATCTGGTGATGGCGGGACTCGGTGTGTGCCGAGTCGATGACATCGCGCTATCGGTCCTCTCCACCGTGATTGGCCATCAACGCGAGAAAGGCTGGACGATTGTCGATGCCGGCTGGATGGCCATGTCGCGTGACCGCGGCACCGCCGCGCAGACGGTCGATCAGGGCTTCGGCCTGGTGTGCGATGTAAACGGCAAGGCGATGCCCGATTACATCATGGTCTCGGCCAATCAGGAGCATGGCATCATCGCGCATCGTCACGGCACCAATGGAACAGCGCTTGATCTGCCATTGGGGGCGCTGCTGCGGATTCTACCCAATCACGCCTGCGCAACAGCTGCGCAGCACGCGCGCTATCACGTGGTCGACGGCACGCCAGCAGTGACAGCGGTGTGGGAGCGGATCAGCGGGTGGTAGGCGTGGGAAGCGTAGAGGGTTTCTACATTGTCGCAATTGCTTCGGGCGGTTTCACCCGCTGACGCGCCGCGTAAACCGCAACAGCGACGACCGCCATGCTCCAGACGATAACCGCGCCCGACGGCAGGTCAAACAGTGAAGACAGCACCAATCCCGACGCATAACCGGCGGCCGACGTCGCATAGGCGGCGATGAGCCTTCGCGACAGGAATTTGCGTGTTGCCAGTGCAGGAATGATGAGCCCGGCAAACACCAGATAGACGCCGACCAGTTGCACGGAAATCGTCACCGTGCACGCAAACAACACGTAGAATCCGGCGCGCCCCAGGCGATCCCCTGAAACCAAACCACAGCGCCAGGATGACGGCATAAGCCAGCAACACCGGCAGCAGCGAATTCAGGTTGACCCAGAGAATCTGCCCGACCAGCAGATCCTTGAGGTGTTCGCCGCCGTGGGGATTACCCGCGAGCAGCAGCAGCGCGGCACTCGCCGCCAGCACGAACGACACGCCGATCGTCGCCTCCTGCACGTCCGGCCAGCGCTTTTCGGCCCAGGTAAGTACGATGGCGCCGATAACGGCTGCGGACATGGCCACTCCCTGCGCCGCCCAGCCCTGCGGTTCCCAGCCGAACATATCCGCCAGCATGATGCCGAGGCCGGCGATTTGCGCGATCGCCAGGTCGATGAAAACTATCCCGCGCTGTAGCACCTGAATGCCCAGCGGCACATGGGTGGCGGTGACCAGTAATCCAGCCAGAAAGGCCGGAATCAGGATGCTGAATTCGAGCGCCGAGAGATTCATTTCAATGCGGCCAGCAGGCGTTGAATGGAATCGTCAAACAGCCAGAACAAATCCTTGGCCTGTTCGTTTCCACCCACCGTATACGGCAGCGTCACCGTGGGAAGCTTTGCCCGCTCGGATAACCATGTGGCCGCCTTGGGGTCGGAATAGGCAGAACGCAGGATCATCTTCGCTGGTTCGCGTTGCAGTTTAGCGAGCATTTCGGACAAATGGCCGGTGGTTGGCGGGACGCCGGGCTTCGGTTCCAGACTGGCGATATCGCGCATGCCCAGCCAACGCAGCAGGTAAGACAGATCCTTGTGATAGACGACAACGGCAACGCCCTTGAGCGGCGCCACCTGTGCTTCCCATTTCTGCATGGACTCGCGCCATTTTTTCTGGAACGCCGTTGCGCGGGATTTGTAGGTTTCAGCGTTGGCGGCATCGAGTTGCATGAGGCGCGCGGTAATGGCCTCGCCCACCTTGGCGATGTTCTGCGGGTCGAGATGGATATGCGGATTGCCGGCGGGATGCACATCACCTTGCGAGCGATCCAGCAATTGCGGCACTTCCATTTTGTTCACCGAGGCCGCGGCTTCCAGATAGCCCGGTTGCCCCGGTTGAATTTGCCGGTTGCCCGATTGTGATAACAGTAGCGGCAGCCAGCCGATTTCCAGCTCCGCGCCGGTGCAGACCAGCAGGTCGGCATTGCGCGCGCGGGCGATGAGACTGGGGCGCGCCTCGACGTGATGCACATCCTGCAATGCGGTGGTGGCTGAAGTGACTTTGACTTTGTCGCCGCCCAACTCCAGTGCGAGTGCGGCCCACTCGGGTTCACAGGTGAATACATTCAGCGTCGCGGCCGCCGGTAGCGCGGTTGCACTCAGCATTGCGGCAAATACTGCAGGAAACATATTTCGAAAATTGATGTTCATGAGCGGGCCCTAGAATTTGTGCGCGCCGTGGGCGCCAAGACTGAAGATGTATTGCAGAACGATCTGGTTGTCGGTCACGTTCTGCCGCGATTTGTCCTGCCCGAATTGCAGACGGAAGCGCGTGAATTCGCTGGGGTTGTAATCGAACATCAGGCTCACGCGCGACGGGTTGTATTCCGTGCGCTGGAAATTGCCAAGGTTGGCGGTACCGATATTGACCGTGCCGCGATCGAGCTTGTCAAAGCGCAATCCGACGCGCCATTGCGGCATGAACTGATACACGCCCTGCAAATACCAGCCGGCTTGGGACGTTCCATAACTGCTCGCGATGTTGGACGCCGCCAGGCCGTCAATGCCGGCGAAATCGTAAGTCAGCGCGCCGCTTTCGCGACGATGAAAATATTCCCCCTGCAACTTGAAACTGCTGCGTGTGGCGTTGCCATCGGGAGCGTACTTGTAGACGAAATCCGCGCCAACGATTGTCGTCTTGCCGGTGAACGCATTGGTGACATTCGTGCCCGCCGGATCGATGTCATTGACCGTCGCATCGCGCGGCGACGTACGCAGTGTCGAAAGCCCAAGGCGGTACGATTGGCTATCGCCGATATCACCGCCCAGGTGCGCGAACAAGGTGCCTGAGCCGCCACCGTTCTTGTTGCGATTGCTGCCCGGTCGATCCTTGCCGCGGCCGATCTCGGCGCCGAACTCAAGTAGGCTGTCGGTGGGCGCCAGCCATTTCAGTTGGAGCCCATCGTCGGCGTAATTTTCGCCGCTCAAGAAAGCACGGTAGACCAGCGGGGCATCGACGAAATCCCAGGCGTGGCTGTGAATCTCGTTCTGGTAACCGAGCGCTGAAAAAAACCTGCCGCCCTTTAGGCTCAAGCCCTTGCCAAGGCCGATGGTTTCGAAATATGCCTCCTCCACACCGACGGCGTTGGCTTCATCGAATGAGAGCAGCAATTTGCCGCGAAAATCGGGATCGATATTGGCCGCGATCGCGAGTTCCGATTCACGCAGGCTCAAGCCGCGCGTACCCGGCGAAAGACCGTTGTTGGCCGGCACGAAGCCACTAAGCGCGTAGTGATCCGGATCTTTGGAAAAATTTCCATATGCGCCATTGAGCACCACCGAAATCGCCGGATTGAATGCCCCTTCACCGGCGGCGCGACCGGACGCCGGTGCAACGGGCTCCACACGGGACGCTATCGGCGTTGGCTTGCTGGCCGCCGCTTCGAGTCCCTGTAGCCGCTGCTCCAGTGCCTTGATTTGTGCTTCGTACCCTTCCTTCAACTGCTTGATCTGTGCGCGAACTTCATCAAGCGCGGTATCGCTGGCCGCCTGCGCAGCCGTCGATATTCCCAGCGCCGTGGTGAACAATGTCGCAACGAATCCGAATTTCAAAACCATGAAAACCTCCTTTGAAGCCATACAACGAGTGCGTAGCGCTGGACGACATTGGTCCACGCGTTACGCGGCGTGATGTCAAATCAAAGGAAGGCGGGAGGTGCCCGGGCAGAATAGACCGGGTGGGTGAGGGCGGGAAAAAAAGATTGTGCGACGGACGCAACGACGATGAATGGCGCGGGCACCTGAAGCGCGGAATGCGCAGTGATCGGCCCCGTACCGCTGACCTCGGCATAGACGACACACTTATCGCAGCTCTTGCCATGCGGCAGGTGTTTTTGCGACCCCGTGGAATGCTCGCCGGCGAGGTGCGAAAGTTCATGGAACGCCGCGCCTTGTTGCAGGCCGAGCAGGCACAGCACCGCCACAAAGGCGATGACCGTGAAACGAAGGCGGCGTAGCATGTGCAGGGTTGTTTTCAAGAGAAGCAGAATATACAAGATTTTGGGTCTGCCGTCGGGGAAAGGCGGATTGTCACCGCGCCGCGTCATAATGGCGGGTCTGCCTTTCCAATCTTCCAGAGGTTGCTCGCCATGTCATCACCCCGTCCCATTCTCGACGAAGCCCACATCCATCCCGCGATCCGCGAAAAGATCGCCACCTTGCACGTCGATATCATCGATGAAGTCCGCGCCGCGATTGCCGCGAACCCGGTGGTGGTGGTCGGCATGGCGCAAAATCCCATGCCGAAGAAAGCGCGCAAGGCACTCGCTGCTGCCGGCATCGCCCACAAGTATCTGGAATACGGCAGCTACCTCAATACCTGGCGGCGGCGCAACGCGCTCAAGATGTGGACCGGTTGGCCGACTTTTCCAATGGTGTTCGTCAAAGGAACGCTGGTTGGCGGAGCGGATGATGTCGCGCGATTGAATGCGGGCGGTGAAATGAAGAAGATGATTCAGATGATTGGGTAGCGCGGCGCGAACTTGGATTCCCGCCTTCGCGGGAATGACGGGTTTTACCGTTGATGCGGCGATCAAACATGTTCCATCGCCGTTGCAATTGAAGCGCGACAAATAAGCGCAGATCGCCATTTGGCGAGGCGTATGGAGCCAAAATGGCTGGAAACCCGCGCCAGATATAGAGTGTTGCAACACTACCTTGGGCTTGTCGTCGCGCAATTACTACCTGCTAAGTTACGAAGATGCGGCGCGCCAGCAGGCGATGGTCTGCTCCCTAAATCACCTTGGAGTACTTCGCCGTCGCCGTCGCCTCGCGCAGATATTTGTCAAACTGCATCGCAACCGTCCGCACCAGTAGTCGCCCGCGCGGCGTAACCTTTACCGATTTTTCGTCCAGCTCCACCAAGCCATCCGCGGCGAGGGGCTTCAATGCGGCGAGATCGGGCGCGAAATAATCCTCGAAGCGGATGCCGTATTCGCTGCTGGCGGCGGCGAAATCCAGTTCGAAATTGCACATCAGTTTCTGGATCACGTCGCGGCGCATCAGGTCATCGGCATCCAGTTTCACGCCGCGCATCACCGGCAAGTGGCCGGCGTCGAGGTGCTTGTAATATTCGTCCAGCGTTTTGACGTTGGCAACGTATGAGGGACCGACCTTGCCGATGGCCGATACGCCGAATGCCAGCATGTCGCAATCCGGCTTGGTGGAATAGCCCTGGAAGTTGCGGTGCAGTTTCCGCTCGGCTTGCGCGACCGCGAGTTCGTCGCTGGGCTTCGCGAAGTGATCCATGCCGATGTAAATGTAGCCGGCCGCACCGAGCTTTTCGATGGCGAGCGCCAGAATGGCGAGCTTTGTTTCCGCCGTCGGCAGCGTATCGATATCGATGCTGCGCTGCGGCTTGAACAGGTGCGGCACATGCGCGTAGCTGTAAAGCGCGATGCGGTCCGGCGACGCGGCGATGACTTTGTCCAGCGTTTGCGTGAAGCCGGCGACGGTCTGCTTCGGCAGGCCGTAAATCAAGTCGGCATTCACCGAGACAAATCCATTGGCTCGCGCGGCGTCAATGACTGTCATGGTCTCCGCTTCGGACTGGATGCGATTGACCGCTTTCTGCACCTCCGGGTCGAAATCCTGGATGCCCACCGAAATGCGGTTGAAGCCAAGGCTGCCGAGGAACGCGATGGTCTCCGCACTCACTTTGCGCGGATCCACTTCAATCGAGATTTCGGCGTCAGGTGAAAATGTGAACGCGGCCCGCAGCATGCCCATGAGCTTGGTCATTTCCTCCTGCGAGAGGAACGTCGGCGTGCCGCCCCCGAGGTGCAATTGTTCGACTGCGTGGCCGGCGGCGTCGCCATTGATCTGCTTCCTGACCATGGCGATTTCGCGGCCGACATAATCGATGTACTTCTGCGACCGGCTGCGATCCTTGGTGATAATCTTGTTGCACGCGCAGTAGTGGCAGATCGTGTTGCAAAACGGAATATGCACGTAGAGCGATACCGGCTTTGGCTTCGCCGTGTGCTCGTGAAAGCGGGTCTGCAGGGCGCTTACGTATTGCTCGGCGGTGATGCCGGGGTGAAAGCGGTCCGCGGTGGGGTAGGAGGTGTAGCGGGGCCCAGATGCGTTGTATTTATTTATCAGGGCGGTATCGAGAACCAGGTTGTTGATGGAATTACGACTTGAGGCAGCTCCTGCAAGGGCCGATGTGGACATGTTGACTCCAAACGTTAGCGGTCATACTCCCGCGATTGTTCTGACATCTTAGGGTAACAACGGTTCGCGTATTTGAGGTAGATCAAACTTTAATGCATTGTCCGGCGTTTCCCGGATCGATCGGGCAGGTTGCGCAGGCAGGTTTGCCGCCAGTATGAATGTCACATAGAATCACGTCATTCTCAGGCAAAAGCCTGTCTGGGTACTGATAATTTTGCGAAATGCGCCGGGTGCGACAGGTGCCCAAGTGCCCAGGTGCCAATCGCGGAACTGCCAAACCAACACACGGGTTTCTTCCCCCACGAATTGCAATCATGCAGCCTACGCCAGTGTCATCCGCCGGACCATATCAGGCGATTCTTGATGAATCGCAGCTGCCTGCCGACCCGGCCGCGCATCGATTGCGGGAGCGCTACATCGCCGCGCGATTTCTTCAATTTCCCCAGCCGACGCATGCACTCAGAAATACCTCCAGCGTGATGCTTTGTGCGCGGCAACTGCTCGACGATGACCATCCGCGCCTCGCGGCGGAATTGCTGCAATTGGCGCTGGAAGAAGATCGTTCGCAGCGGCCGTTGTGGTTGTGCCTGATTGAGCTGGCCTACCTGGACAATGATCCGGCTGTGTTTGGCGAGTTGAGCGACGCATTCAGGCGACGCTTTCCCGATGCCGAAGCGTTGCCGGTTATCGATGCGATGGGCAACAAATTGCTTCCGAAGGACCCGCGGTTCGCCCATGCGGTGAACGCGGTCATTCTGCCTGACTGGAGTAACCCGGAATCGGAAATGCGTGATGAACTGCGGCAGCGAAAGTTTCATGCGGCGCTGGTTGATGCAATGACGTTTCACCAGTCGCGTACCGCATCCTGAGAGATTGACATGGCCAACATTTCCCCCGGCGGCGCCCAGCCCGGACTTCAAGTCACCCGCAACCACTCGGGAATGGCGGACAAGCATTCCGCGCTCGAGCAAGCCATGGATAAGCGCAACGTCGTCGATTCCATGCAGGCGATTTCAAAGGCGCTGCGCGAGTTCGAGGATTTTTCCAAAAACGATCGTGAGCGGTTCCTTCAGGGCGGCCTGACGCAAACAAGCGGCGACCAGGCAGTATGCGAATGGGTTGCCGCACGCTATGACCATCTTGCGCGCATGGCCCGCGAGGTAGTGCCTTATGAGCAGGCCGTTGACGCGCAGGAGCGGGCCCGTATGGCGCCCGCCTGGGCGCTGGCGATCATGCTGGCCGGGCACACATGCAAGTGGCGCAAGATTGCCGGTTTGCGTAGCGAACTCTCGGCGCGCGGCAGGCTTCACAAGCTGTTTGTGAGTGCCATCGATGCGCACGTCGATGATTGCATCCTCGATGTCATGGTCGATCGGCGCAGCATCGAGACGACGGTCGAAGCGTTGTACGTGCGCGCCCTGTTGCTGGAACGATTTGCGAGCGGCAATCTGCCCCCCCGGCGCCTGGAAATACTAGATAGCTGGCTGCTTGAGTGGATGGGCGCGTTATGGCTGAGCCGTGAGCCGATTGCGGATGGTCCGTCGCTTGCGGTCGATACCCGCAACGCGAGTCTGGGCCTGACGCGGTTTGTGCCAGGTGCACGCGCGGATTTTTTCCTTGGATTAAGGCCCTTGCAGCGGCAGCTGGCGCGCGCCGCGCAGGAATTTCATCGAGGCGTTATTTTTCCGGGATGGGGCATCGGCCTGGCTTTCCGCATGGAAGACCATGTCGCGGTGATCTCGTTTCTGGAGCGTGAATTCACGATCATCGAAAGCGCGGGCGCGCAGAAGAGCAAGCGTTTTTCCATCGGACGCAATTCGGTCGTTACGGCCTTCTTTGGTTTCAATGACATCTATGCGCGAGGACTTCAGCGCCAATCCACGCTCGCGTCGGCCAATGTAACCGAGAAGGGTGGCGTGAACGCGCCGGGAGATGTCTTGTCCTCGGCCGCGGCGCGCCGGGCAGCGCTGAGCGAAACCGGAAGCTATGTTGCGGTTCGCGTCGGTAGCCAACCCATTCACCTTCTGGATATCAGCGAGTCGGGACTTGGGCTGGAAATGAGCACGGAGGATGCCGCTTTCGTCGAGGTGGATGAATTAGTCGCGGTGCGAATTGAGGAAGGCAAACCCTGCGTGCTCGGTGTCGTGGCGCGAAAGACCAGCGCACACCATCAGCATGTCACCACGGTGGGCATCAAGGTTTTGTCAAAAGTGCCGTTGCGCGCGACGCTGGAAATGGTCAATGATCGCCTTGCGAGGCAATCCGCAAAGGGCATTTTTGTAACAGGCAAAGCCGATCACGGATTTGGCGATTCGATTATCGTTGCCGACGCGATTTACAAAGCCAACACAACACTGAGCGTGATGGTTGCATCCGGCGTGTTTCATCTGCGTCTCGGCCGCGTGCGCTTGCAGGGCCCGGGCTGGAAGATGGCCGCGGTGGAAGTCAGGGTCGCGCACTGATCGGCTCGCCCATGCTGCCCTGCCGGGCTGTCAATCGAGGGAGCGGTGGGAATTCTCACGGAGTGGATCAGAGCGGCGGTGCCAATCGTTTTTCGAATGAAAGAGCAAGCGCGTTTGTTGTGTATGCTCGCGGCATGGCCGATCTACTGGCGCGAAGTGTCCCCTGACAGGAAAAGAACAAGTGACCCCTCAATCGCTTCGTCAGAAACTGATCCGCACCACGTCAATCAAGGGGCACGAAAGCGATTCGTTCCCGTTGGACGACACCCTTCATCGCACGCTGGGCGTATTTTCGTTGACCATGCTCGGCGTCGGCGGAACCATCGGCACGGGGATTTTCTTCACCCTGGCCGAGGCGGTGCCCAAGGCCGGGCCGGCGGTGATTCTTTCATTCATCATGGCGGCATTCACGGCGGGCCTCACGGCGCTGTGCTATGCCGAGCTCGCGTCGCGCATACCTGCATCGGGATCGTCGTACTCATACGTGTACGCGACCGTGGGCGAATTCCTGGCGTACGTTGCCGGGGCGTGTTTGATACTCGAGTTTGGTTTGTCCGCGAGCGCCACGGCGATTGGCTGGTCGGCATACCTGAACAACTTTGTTGAGAACGCGTTTGGCTGGCACATTCCCCAGGCGATGCGCTCGCCGATGATTGTCCTGGGGGCGAATGGCACGGAATTCCATCCTGGGCAGATTAACCTGCCGCCGATCCTGCTGATATTTCTCTGTGGGGTGTTGTTGTTGCGTGGCGTGCGCGAATCCACCACCGTGAATACGGTCATGGTTTTGATCAAGATCGCGATCCTGATTTTCTTTGTGGTGGTGGCGTTGTCCGGGTTCAACGCGGATAACTTCACACCATTTTTTAATACTGATACAAGCAAGGGCCACGCGGGCATGACCGGCGTGACCGCCGCGGCGGCAACCGTGTTTTTCTCCTACATTGGCCTTGATACCGTGGCGACGGGTGGCGCGGAGGCCAGGAATGCGCGTCGCGATGTGCCGCTCGGCATCATGGCTGCCCTGGTGATCGTCACGGTTTGCTACATGCTGGTCGCGGTGACCGCGCTTGGTGCGCAGGCTGCCAGCAAGTTTGACGGTCAGGATGCCGGGCTCGCGGTTATTCTGCAAAATGTGACGGGCAAATTATGGCCGGCGATCGTACTTTCGGCCGGCGCGGTCATCTCGGTTTTCAGCGTTACGCTTGCCTCGCTATATGGCCAGACACGCATTCTGTTTGCAGTGAGCCGCGATGGTCTCATCGGCAGGGCGTTTGGCGAAGTGAATCGCAACACGAAGGCGCCGGCCAAGAGCACCGTCATTGTTTGCGGCGTCGCGGCGCTGATCGCGGGCACGGTGGATTCCGGATATCTGTGGGATATGGTGAGCATGGGTACTCTGGTGGCCTTCGGCATCGTATCAGCAGCGGTACCAGTCATTCGTCACAAGCATAGCGATGGGCGCGATGGGAAAGAAGGCTTTCGCGTTCCGTTCGGCCCGTACCTGATTCCGGGCCTCTCGATTCTTTCCTGCCTCTACATCATCAAGGATCTGTCCGTGACGACTTACACCGTGTTTGGCGTGTGGATGGTCTTCGCCCTGTGCGGCTATTTTCTGTACGGCATAAGGCACTCACGACTGAACCGTGCGAGCCGGTAGCGGCATGGCGAACCTTCCGGTGAAGAAATGCGCGGCGGCCGCATGTTGATATCACGCCCGGTCGTGCATCAGTTTCTTGATCAGTGGCGTCAATAGCAATAGCAGTATGCCGGCACCGACTGAGCTCCCGACCAGGAACCAGTAGAGTGGAAATGACGTGCCCGCGAGCATTTCCTCAAGCACCCCGGCCAGGTAGTTGGCGGCCGCATTGGCCGTGTACCACACCCCCATCATCAGCGCGACCAGCCGAGCCGGCGCCAGTTTGGTGACCATGGAAAGGCCGATGGGCGATAGACAAAGTTCGCCCATAGTGTGCAAAATAAAAACGATGAACAGCCATTGCGGACCCACCTTTATTCCGCCGGCCGTTTGCGCGTCCGCAATCGCCAGCACAATGAAGCCGAGGCCGAGGATGATCATGCCCAGCGCCATCTTGGTGGGGGTCGAACTCGCGAAGCGCGTCGTCTCAAGCCATGTCCACATGGCGGCAAACGGCAGGCCGAGCGCAAAGATTGCCAGCGGGTTGATCGACTGGAAATAGGAAGAGGGTAGCTCCCAGCCAAACATCAGGCGGTCGGTCTGTTTGTCGGCGAACAGGCTCATCGTGCCTCCCGCCTGCTCGAACCCCATCCAGAAAAACACCACGAACAGGCCGAGGATGATGATGGCAAGTGAGCCGTGGAATTCTTCCTTCGGACAACTACGCTTGATATAGACCAAAAGCGCGACGAGTAACGCCACCGGCAGCGCCAGTTTGATGGCAGTTGGAACAAGTGCCCACACCGGACCGAGCACGCTCCACGCCGCCATCACCACATAGACGAGCGGAACCGAGGCGACGCTGATAGCCAGGATCTCGATATAGTCGCGCCGGTCCAGATGCGTTTTGCCTTGGGGCAATCCCGCATCACCGAGCTTGGCCTGGCCATAGACGAATTGCGCCAGACCGAGACACATCCCCACGCCCGCGCAGCCGAAGCCCCAATGCCAGCCTATCTTTTCACCCAGCGTGCCCGCGACCAGCGGCGCGAGAAACGCACCCAGATTAACACCCATGTAATAAATGGTGAAGCCGCCATCGCGGCGCGGATCGTGTTCACGATAGAGTGAACCCAGCAGTGTGGACATGTTCGGCTTGAAAAATCCATTGCCGATAATGAGTAGCCCAAGCGCCAGATGCAGCAGCGCCGGAAATGCCATGGCGAAGTGTCCCAGCGCCATGGTCAGGCCGCCAATCAGCACCGCCTTTCGTTTGCCGAGATAGCGGTCAGCCAGATAGCCGCCAAGGATCGGCGTGAGATATACAAGGCCGGTGTATGTCGCGTAAATCTGCAGCGCATTGGCGCGCTCCATGCCTACCGCGTTGACCAGATACAACACCAGCAACGCGCGCATGCCATAGTAGCTGAAGCGCTCCCACATCTCCGTGAAGAAGATCATGGGGAGTGCGGCGGGTTGGCGCTCGATGGCGGGCGCGGACGTGAGGTTGACGCCCTCGGTGATTGTGGTCATTGCAGCCTTCTCCCTTTGGGATCAGGCAATCTACCATCGGTCGCGGGCAAGCGCATAGCCCTATTCAGATAGGGGCGGGGCGGTGTGCTCTGGCCGGGCACGTTATTACGCCGTGCTTTGGGAACCACCTGTCAATCACCCGGACAATGTCGCCGGGCAAAGGCATTCTTGACGCTGCTATTTTGATTTGACCCAGTCTTGCCTGTCGTAATCGTAAGCAATCATGACCGGTTCTGCGCGCGCCTCGCCGCTGGGCGACGGGCAGCGAATCGACACGGGATTGCCGGGACGCAAATAACTTTGCGCCGCCTGTTTGGCAAAGACCAGCGTGTCACCAGCCCTTTTGGGTTCGCCGTGGACAAGCACTACATATGTGAGGTGATGAGCCATGAAGTAATCGATTTCTGAAAGAGACGAGCATTGAGTGTGACACACATGCAAGACGCAGGCCGGCTTATCTCGACAATTGAACGCGGATCGCCATTTGGCGGGCGTTTTCCGCCATTTGTGCCCTGGAATGCCCGCCAGTCAACGAGTTTGATATTTTGTTCTTGACAATGATCGTTGTTCGCCGCCGAGGCGAGTCGGGGCTGCCTGCCGTCATGCTGCGGTGAGTTCAAGCGCATTTCTGCAAAGCATACTAAGGCAGTGCGTGCTTATTGTCGCTCGTGGTTGCGTCAAATGGCATTGCAAAAAAACGGGGGCGTACCGCCCCCGAATCTCATTGCTTTACAAGTGAATCAGAACTTGTATTGAATCGCCAAGCCAATCACGCTTGCATCGTCGCCAGCCTTTAATGTCTTGTAGCCATTTTCGCCGGCGTCGAATTTGAAGCCTTTTGCCAATGAATCGCCACTGTAGTTTGCGTAGTACAGATAGACGAAGGTCTGTTTATCCAGCACATAGTCCGCCTCGAGGCCGATTATCTTGCCGCCATCCTTCGCGTTGCTGGAGGCTTCGCCCGCGACACCGTAGTTCGCCTTCAGAATGAACGGATTCATGTCGTACTTGGCAGCGATCATCCAGTTGTTGGCTTTCTTGCCCGCGTCATTGTCGACCTTGCTGTACGCGCCACCGAAGGTCATGTTGGCCAGCTTCATCCCGGCGATGAATTTGACCGCGGTAATGTCCTTGCCGAGTGTGATGGGATCGCCCTTCTTGTCCGTCGCCGCACCGAGGTTCCACGTACCGTTGTTGTATTCAATTGCAGAACTCAGGAAAATCCGTTTGGAACCGAGCGTGGCGCCGGTATACGTGTCCTTGTTCTCGTCCGGGCTATATGCCAGCCTGACCTGGATGTCGCTGAACTTCGGGCTCCAGTACATGAAGGAATTCGTCGGGCGCGTGTGGAAATTGGCACCGATCGCGGCGTTTGCCTTGCCGTGAATGATGTGTTCCATCGTATCGGCATTACCCTCAAGCAGCGCCACATTCGCCTTCAATAGTTTGAATGGCGTGTCGTATGTGCCCCCCGCCACCGTGCCCCAGCCACCCTGCAAGCCGATATAGCTATTGCGGCTGGCAAAGAGCTTGCTGTTGGCAACGTCATCCGGCGCGATTTTTGTCTCGACCTGCATGACGCCGGTCAAACCATTTGCAAACTCGCGATGGCCTCTCCAGCCTATGCGCGAAGAAAAGCTCTGCATGATGGTGCGGCGGGCCGTTCCGTCATCGTTGGACTCAACACCCATATCGATGAGACCGTACCATTCCCAATCTGATTTTTTCGCCACTTTGCCGTCTGTTGTCGCTGCGACGGGCGCCGCTGCCGGTTTGGCCTTGACCTGCGCTTTCAATGCCGCGATTTCAGCGTTCTGCGCATCGATTGCCGCTTGCAGTGCTTCAATTTTTTTCAGTACATCCGCTTCTGATGCCAATGCATTGCCTGGCATCATGACAGCGCCCAAAGCTGAGGCGACAACCGTCGCGATCAAACTCTGACGAAAAGTGATTTTCCTGCTCATGAAATGCTCCTTTTAGATTCAACTGCAAAAAGTATTTACGAATCGAATCTGCCGCCCCGTACGAATGATATTCGCCACGTGAATTGGTCCTTTGACGGGGATCAAACCAGTACGTGTTATCGGTGTGACATGGGTCAAATGAGCCCGGATTTGTCGGTGTTGAGCGTTGACTGTGTTGTCGTCGCGCAAAGAAAAACGGGGAAGGCGTCCATTCCGCATTCCCCGAGTCAGTTCACTTCCGCCCGATGATCATTGGGCGGCGCTGTCGCAAACTACTCGCCGACGTTTTTGGCACCCGGCCAGCGATAAAGATAGGGGTTACCCTTTTCGTCCAGCGGGCGTTTGTCGGCCTCGGTTACCACGGAATTCTCGTAGTCGAGAATCGCATCGCCAACCATCTTGATGGCGTCTGCCCGGCCTTTGAACCCGGCGGAGGACAACATCAGCTTGCCATCCTTGCCATATCCCTTGTACGACGTAAACCAAGTCTGAAGAATGGTCGTGACACCGGGGAATTTCGCATCGAGATCGGCAATGCTGGTGACCTTGGCAAAGGGTGAGCCCTCCATGACTAGAATGGCCTTGTCGTCCAACTCACCGGTATCGATCAAACGAAGGAGCCCGATTACATGGCCCTTCACCACCGACCCTCGGGGTACCGCTTGCCCCAGTACCAGTACATCGACGCTATCGCCATCACCGCCCTTGGATTTCAACATCACCGAGCGTGGAATAGCACCGTAGTTCACTGGGTAGCCGAGGTATTGAACGAAGCGCGGCGCACCGTTTTTCTGCTCGAGTTCAAGCATGCCGGTCTTGTTATTGGTCTCATACTTGGCGGTGGTTCCCGCCGGAATTTCGATGACGACGTTATAGGTTCCGTCCCGATTGATGGGATCGTAGCCAGTCAGGAAATGTCTTTCGCCCTTCAGGATCGATACATGGGGTGTCACCACATCCTGGGCATAGGCTTGTTGCGGAGAAAGAGCACTGGCAAGCATTAGCGCGATGCCGATGCCAAAGGCGGTAAATGATTTCTTGTTCATGATTTCTTGATTCCTTTCATTGCGGGTCTAGTCAGTGCTTGCCTAGGAGGGATCATCGTTTTGCGCAGCCTTGGGTTTTTTCGCCTTCGCTGGTTTAGGCGCGACCGGTGCCTCGACGGGCTTCTCGACCTTTGGCGCGACCACTTCGGCAGGCCTCTCGATCACTGGTTTAGCCGCCGCGACCGCTACGGGTTTTTCGGCCGAGACCTGCGCCGGACCGCCTTGCATGACGATCAAATGGGGCCGACTCTTTTTCTTCGGGTCGTCATACGCAAGCTTGGGATCCTTGAGCAGTTTTTCGTTCATTGCCGCCGAGGAATAGTCGAGCAGGAAGAATACGGGACCCCATGCGGCGGACCCGGGATCGACCACTTCGCGGATCAGTTTGGCTGCCTCAACGAGTTGTTCAGGTGTGCGATCAAAATTGTGCTTGGTATAGCGCCCTGATTTGTTGTTGAGGGTAAAGGTATTCGAGTCCTTGTCGTAGAGAATTTCTCCACTAATCCGGCCTGCTGCGCCACCCAGCGCGGAAACGTGACCGTAGTTTTCGCGCGTTCCGGGCTTGCGGTCGGACTTATCTTCCGGGCGATGGAATCCCTTGTCATAGGTGCGGCCCAGCGGGTGCGCTGCTTCCTGATTGACCGCGACACGACCGTCGGCGTCAATCACCCAGTTGTAAGGAGCGCTCTTCACGTCAAGGATCGCCGGAAACTCTTTTGAGGCGACCTGCAGATAAGGATTCAGCAGGACCTTTCCGGATTTGTCTGCTTCGTAGTGCTTGATGTAGGCCGGTTGCGAAGGCACGCCGAACTTTCGATCCAGCGGATCCACGGGTGGCGCGCCGAAAGCCGGCACGGCAAGCGTCAGCAGGACGCTGCTGACGGAAAACTTGAAGGCATGTTTCATTTTCATTCATCTCCTATAGAACAGAAAAGACAGACACCAAATTCATTTAGGTAATCCCACCAGCCTCTGCGGTATCCGGGCCAAACCGGCATCCCGCCAGGCAGTCCGAATAACCTCTGAAAGGCTGTGCGGAAAACCCCGCCTACTTGGCCAATACTGGGCGATTCATCAACTGGCGCACCTTGGAGCCCACCCATTTTTCACTACCCGTACCCGCGAGCCCCCAAAGCTCTCCTTGCACGACCTTGGTCATGAATTGCTCGCCGGCGCTATGGGTATCAGCGATGGCATAAAAATCCAGATCGCCATATCCGAAGGAAAAGTCGTAAAGGTAAGGCACGCCGCCTTCCGCGGTGCTCCATGCCTCCATGGAGACGCCGCAGGGCTCGGTGCCAGGCAATACGACTTGGCCCGGCCGGATCCGATACGAGAATGCTTTCGTGCCTGGCAGAGCGGTTTCAGCGGGTAGACCAAGCTTGAGCAGTTCCGGCATGTACTTGCCAAAATCGCCTAGCGTGAATTTGCCCAGCGATTCGAGCGGTACGCTAAAGGTCGACCCTTTTTCGACAAAGCCCATGAGTGCAAGGCCCGGACCGAATCCGACGTTTTCCTCTGCTTCGGTCTTTACCTTCTCGATTCCAACGACGGCGAGTGGCGTTGCCAAGCTGCGCAGTGCATCTTCATTGATGCTCTTTACGGTAACGCTCACCGGCGAATTGGGCTTGCCGTCCTTATAGCGGGTCGTGACGCGCACGAGATATCCTTTGTTCCACAACGCCTGATTCGGCGTGTCAAAGTATTCCTTGGTGGACATTTCGATCTGCAGCGGATTCTTTTCCTTTTCCGTTACCGTCATGCCGCGCTTGGCAGCAGCGGTTTTTACCTGCGCCCAAATATCCTTGAAGGCTTCCGCCATGACCGGCTTGGTTTTCGCCGGATCGATGAGGAACTTGTACTCCCGACCGCCCACATCCTCAAGCTTCGGTGCGGGGTACGTTTCAATCGTCTTCAGGTAAAGCGCTTTGGACGGCTCTTTTGCGATGACCGTTCCAGCAAAGAACATGGTCGCGGCCAGCACGACCCACAGCGCATTCGACTTTACAAGTTTGCTTTTGAACATAAGACACCTCCACTTGAACGAGACAAATTGACCTGCAAAAAATGATCTTAGACTTCCGTCACTTTTGTCCATTGCGATGTGTCAAGCAATGAGCAATAAGCACGAGTTTTTTTGTGCGACACTATTCGAGAAGGCCGTCGCGCGCCCCATTGAGAATTAGTACTCCTGCAACATCGTCAATTTCAGCTCCGTCCTGCGCAATCGCATGGCAAGCGTGCGCGCCATTGCATGCACCAGATTGAAGGCTAGTTTTTTGTGTCCCAAGGCAATCTGATTGAACTGCTCCCGCGAGAGCACATAGACTTCGGTTGGCGTGAGAGCGATGGCGTCATTTGGGCGCGGCTGATTGTCCAGAAAAGCCAGGCCACCGAAGAAATCCCCACGTCCGAAACTGGCGACTGGCTTTTTCTTGCCGGCGTCGAGTGAGGCTACCTGGCGAACCGTGCCGCGCCGCACCCAGTAAAGTTCATCGCCGATAGTGCCACGCGCATAGATGGTTTCGCCGGCCTGATAGCGGCAAATTTTCATGCTGGCTTCGAGGTCCTGCAGGGTTTCATCCTTGTAGTTCGCGAAGAGTTCCATCTCCTGTAACCGCATGGGCGTCTCGGCATCCGGCGCATATTCGATTTCTCCCAGCAAACGATCCTCGACCCAGGCGATGGCCGCATCGAGTTCAGGAAATATCCGCACCGTCTTGCTCTGTGGATGCCAGAGACCTGCCTTGCCGAGGAATTCATGCAGATTACGGCCGGTCGGGTGATTCTCGCGAATGCCACTTAGAACGAGCTTGGCGCCCCGCTCGCGGATCGTGTCGCGAATCTGGTTGAACAGGTGCGCGGCCGTCACGTCGATCGACTGGACGCGCTTCATGTCTATGATTACGTAGCCGCGGTTGCCGATCTCATGTTCGAGGTCGGTATAGAGCTGATGGGTGTTGCCGAAGAACAGGTTGCCTTGCAGCTCGAAAATAACCGCCTGATCGCCCTTCTGTTCGAGGATCGCAAGCTCTGCCTCGGGCCGGTGCCAACTTGACGAAGTCTGTTTCAGCTCCATCTTGTGGCGTACCACGATACCGCTGATCTGTTCACGCACGAACAGGATGATCGCCATGGCAACGCCGACCGCGGAGGCAGCAATGAGTCCGATCGTGAGAGCGACGGCGACCACTGCAATCACCACGCCAAAGTCAAGCACCATGGCGCGCGATTTCAGAAAACGCAGGGGTTCACGATCGATCATGCGCACGCCGATGACCACTAGAATGCCCGCAAGGGTGGCGACGGGTATCCACGCGATGAACGACGCGAGGATGAGTGCAGCGATCAGCGCAAACAGGCCTTCGAGCACGCCGGTCGCGCGCGAGCACGCCCCGCTGTTCAGCCCGACCAGCGTTGCACCCATGGTGCCTGCACCAGAAATGCCGCCCAGCGCATTTGCCGCGACGTTCGCCACCCCCTGCGCGATCAACTCACGATTGGAATCGTGGCGGCTGCGCGTCAATTGATCCAGCACCACGCAGGTCTTGAGTGTGTCGATTGACAGCAGCACGGCCAACGTCAGGGCGCTTCCAAGCGCGCGAAAAACGTGAGCCGGATTCATCTGACCGATTTCCATCCAGCGGCTTCCGAGCGAACTGAAATAGCCTTCGCCCGATGCGCTTAACGGACCGATGACTAAGGAATTGCCGGCGAGTTCACGCAGCGCAGGGTCATACAGGGCAAGTCCGCAATATGCCAGCACGCCGGCGACGATACCCAAAATAGTCCCGGGGACGCGTTGTGTCACGCGCCGCGCGCCGATGGCCACCGTGACGGTCGCGGTGCCGATGACGACCGCACGCCAATCCCAAATCGCCGGTGAAATCAATGTTTGCCACCAGGCGCTGCCATCGGTGACGCCGGCAAATTTTGGTATCTGGCTACCGATAATGATCAAGCCCACGCCAGTCAGATATCCACTTACCACCGGATAGGGAATGTACTTGATCAGTCCGCCAATCCCGACTAGTCCGAGCAGCATCTGGATCAACCCAGCCAGCACGCCCACCAAAATAAGCATGAGAATAATCAGGCCAGGGGCGTCGCCCTGCCGCACCAATTCGATCGCAAATGCCGACAGCACCGCGGCAGCCGGTGCACACGGCGCACTAATCAGCCGGTCGGTGCCGCCAAGGGATGATGCAACCAGACCAATGACCGTGGCGCCGATAATGCCAGCCAGCGCGCCATAGGCGGCGTACGAGGGACCAATAGCGGCGTAGACCGTAACACCGAACGCAATCGCGGCGGGCAAGGCGACCATCATGGCCGCCAGGCCACCCCAGAAATCGCCAGGCGCACAGTGCCGCTTGGCAAACAAACTCATGACTTGCACGAAACCAATTCCTTAAACCTTAACCATGAACCCGCGATGCAAAAGAACGCGTGGACAGGAAAGTAGTACGTCAGTTGAGACCGCCAAAGGCGCGCAAAAAAGTCCTGACGCCTCGGTCAGAAAGTCAGCTCAGGCCAACGACGCGCTTCGCCGCCTTCAGGTAGTTGGTGTTCGGCATGGAAGCAATGCCGAGACCCTCGACCACCTGCTTCATGCCCGCGTAGTTTTCGCTTTCCGCGCAGGCGGTTTCCACCATCGCCCCATTGAACCAGACCTGGGCGTATTCGCAGATGATGCCGTCGACAGTGAAGCCGTATCGCATCTTCTCGACCGTCACCGGGCACAGTTCAGGGTGCTTACGCGCCATCTCGATGAAGGCGTCGATGCTATAGCTTTCCTGATCAAGTGCGATGTTGACTTTCAGATGAGACAGGATTTGCGCGAGGTCGTCTCGTTTCACCGGAAACTGAAATTTTCCGCGCGGCTGAAAAATTTCGTAGCCGTCCGGTGTCTCACCAACCTTGGTCTTGATGTCGAGCAAACCATCGCGGACTTTGACGTTTGAGTCATTGGTATTGACGGACAAAAAGTAGGTTTCCAGCGGCATGCGGCGCGCCTGAAACAGTACGGTCTTGCCGTTCCACATGTGCGCCTTGACGATATCAATCACTCCCTGACCGAAAACGCGAAATTCGGCGCGCGGTGTGATCTTGGCCGCCTCGGTCGCCGAGGTGGCCTGGTTCTTAGCAAAAACATCAGGCATTTGAATTCTCCTTTGGAGATGGCATAAAGCTGATTGGCGTCGTCGGAGGCTTGGCGAGGACCGCGCTGTCTCAGCGTTTGCCCGGTATCACCAGATCCCGGAATGCGAACAGATAGCCCGCTGAAAGTACCAGGCCGACCAGCAGCCAGGTGAGCGAGAGATTGTTTGTAGTGACGTCGAGCGACATGGATGTTCTGTCGCCCTGTTTGAGATTGGTGAGTTGAAGAACCGCGCCCTGATGACCGTCGACGCGATCGAGCCGAACACGCGGTAGCACTTCCGCGCGCCTCAGTTTGGGCAGTTGCTCACCGATCTTGTGGACTCTCACATCGTCGGGCAGGCGAACATCAACCTGATAGGTTCCAATGGGTGTTTCCTGCGTGTTCACGAAACTGTGCCGCAACAGGCTGGTGTCAGCCGGCAGCTTGGATCTTTCACCGGGCGCGCTCTTTGGCCGCCCGAGGACGTCCGGCGCGCCAAAAGAGAAACTGAGCCTCACCTCATCAGCGATGGCATCCGGAAGTTCAATTTCGACGATTGACTGCTCTTTCGCCGGAATCGGCTTCAGCACAACGCCACGCGGCGCGTCCTTGATCTGGAAAT
Source organism: Betaproteobacteria bacterium (assembly GCA_016720925.1). Classification (NCBI taxonomy): domain Bacteria; kingdom Pseudomonadati; phylum Pseudomonadota; class Betaproteobacteria; species Betaproteobacteria bacterium. Next base: position 49,179 of record JADKJR010000036.1, read on the forward strand.
TATCCATTGCGCCAAAGCCGATTGGCAGGGTGATGCGACCAGGTTGGCTGCCAGCCAGTTGAACGTTGACCGTTACACGGGCCGAGCCATCAGTCACCACATCGACGCGCGTCACATAATTCCTGATTGTGGTGACGGCGCTGGCACTGGAGCAGACAAGTACCAACATGAGAAATACGAGCAGGCGTCTCATGGCGCAACCGCCCAGAAAGAAGGCGTCAGGCCGAGCCAATGAAACCAGGTTGCGCCGGAAATCACCAGCAATACCACGCCTATCGTGCAAGTGAGCACGCCGTACTTGAAGTTATCAGCGACCGAATATTGATTGGTCGAAAACAGGATCACGTTTGGTTTGCCGCTGATCGGCAATCCCACCACCCAATCGATGCATAGCGCTGCCGGCAATGCGAATGAAATCGGCTCCCAGCCAAGCGCCTTGGCAAGTGTAATGATGATCGGCAGAAGAATCAGCGTGCGAACGGTCTTGGAGGTTGTCAACAGGTGGCTGTACATCATCACCGCAATGACAACGGTGTAGGAAATACCGAACGGAACTCCCTTCAGATCCATTCCGCCGAACAACATCCGCACGCCCCATTCCGCCGCGCCGGTGTCATCGAGCGCTAACCCGCCCGCATAGGCGCCGGCACTGAAAATCAATAGATGCCAAGGTATGTCAGCTTCCGACCATTGCAGAATCCCGTAACGTGGAAAAAGTACAATGACGGCGCCGAGCAGGGCCGCGAAAGGCGCGCTGATTTCAACGCCGAACCAATCGAGATGAAACGCATCCGTCATCCACAGGAACAGCACCAGGGAAAAAATCGCGATCGCCTTCTTCTCCTCGCCGCGCATCGGGCCCATCTCGGCATACTGCTGTTTGACCAGATCGAGGCCACCTTCCAGCTGGGGTGTCTGCTCCGCCTTGGGAATCCGGAAAAGCAGTTTCTGGCCGAGGACCCACATCATCATGGTGGTCATGATGGCGATCGGCGCGCCGACGCGGACCCAATCCATGTAGTACACGCGCTGGCTGCCCATCGTTTCAATCAGACCGACTGCAATCAGGTTGGCCGATGATCCGGTCATGGTCATCGACGACAGCACCGATATTCCGACGAGATTGAGCAGAAACAGGTTGCGGCCGAAATTGTTATTGGTCTCTTCGGTGGCACCGTAGATCGCCGCGACGACAATCATCAGCGGAAGCGTCATCACCGCGCGCGCGGCGGTGGCCGGAATCAGCGGCGCCAGCACCATTTGCAGGATCACGAACGCCAGTAGTGCCCAAGAGGCTTTGCGACCGAATCTGAGAATCAACCACAGCGCCATCCTCTTGGCAAGCCGTACCTTCACGAGCATGGAGCTCAAGATGAAGGCCAGCAGGTTCAGCCAGATCACTTCCATTCCCAGCACATACATGATGGACTTGGCGTCGGACGTGCGTGTCACCAGCAGCAAAAACATCAGCACCAGCGACGTCACGTAGGTGGGGAAAGGTTCGGTTACCCACCACACCAGCGCGAGGGCGAAACAGGCCGCGCCGGCCTGCGCCGAGGCGCTTAACCCCGCCCCGGCAGGCAAATACAAAATGAGTAAGAACAGCAGAATGCCCCCGGGAAACCCGAGGTAGCGCATCCAGCGCTCCGAAGTGCTCTGCGCGGCCCTCGTCTTGGATGACAAGGTCATCTTGTCCATCCCCAGAAGCTCCATCAGCTTCTGGTTCTGGGCACGCGACGGAGAGGCGGGGCTTTCGGACATGGATGATGCCGGCTTAGTGTTTTTCCCAGGCGGTAAACGGATTTTTCAAAAGATTGGAATTGAAATAGCGGGCATCGCTGGAAACTTCCTTGACGGCCCATGTCGGCAAGTCAAACTTCTCGTCTTCGGATGTCAACTCGATCTCGGCGACGACCAGTCCCTCATTCAATCCGTGAAAGACGTCGATTTCCCACGCCTTGCCACCATGAGTTTCCTTGTGGCGATGTTTGTCAATAAGCGGTTGCTCGCAAAGATTGTCGAGCAGGATCGCCGCATCCTCCACCGGGATAGCGTACTCGAATTCGGATCGGGTGACGCCGGTGGTGACACCCTTGATGGTCAGTTTCGCCTGGTTGCCTTCAATGCGTACGCGTACAACCCGCTCTTTCTGCGCATTGAGATAGCCTTGTTTGAAGTGAATTCCTGCGTCATGAGGTTTCCAGGATGTTTGGTCGACCAAAAACTTGCGTTCAATTTCCTTCGCCATTTCCGCTCCTTTGGCCGACACGACTCCGCCTTCCTGTGGAACATTCGGTTGAGACGTTCAGCGTTATGCTGACCCACGGTTAACTTGTGTCACGCAATGCCTTCAACGAACGGGGGGGCAGATCGACTCAAAGTGTCGCCGATTGCTTGTGTGACGAATTCATTCTAGGCACGTCACCAGTTACCGTCCAATCAATCCTCGGAATCGCTTATATAATGTTTTCCTTATAACAAGCCGTTAAGCAGACACTTACTTTTTCAAAATAAAACAGGATGATGACGCTTTCCCAACTGCGGACGTTTCAGGCTGTTGCGCGCCTCAACAGTTTTTCGCGCGCCGCCGAAGAATTGCATTTGACTCAACCCGCCGTCAGCGCGCAGATCGTCGCCCTGGAGAATGCGCTCAAGGTCAAGTTATTCGAGCGCATGGGAAAGAAAATCGCTTTGACCGAATCCGGCCGCGTGGCGCTTTCCTGTGCGGAAGACATTCGCATTCGCATCGGGCGAATGCAAAGGGAGTTGGAAGACTTGGGCGAACTGAATGCGGGCAGTTTGCATATCGGTGCGAGTCTTGTCGTTGGCGTATATTTGTTGCCCGAAATTCTCGCCCGCTTCAAGGACAAGTATCCGCGGGTTGAGTTGGTCGTTCGGGTTGACCCGGCGCGCCAGATCATTGACATGATCCTGCGCAACGAACTCGATCTGGGGATCATCGGCGAGGGCGCACCGGTCACGGATGAACGGATCGCCGTCAAACCAATTCATCGCGATGAACTCATCGTCATCGTACCGGGCAATCATCCGCTTGCCGGAGCCGGTAGCATTACCCGCGCCGAGTTGGCAGAAACACCCTTTGTACTTCCGGCCAAGGACTCCGCGAGTTCAGAGAGTATTCTCGAACAACTCCATGCCGAGAAAATCACTCTGCATTCCGTGCTGGAACTTGGCAACGTAGGCGCCGTAAAGCGGGCGGTCGAGGCCGGAATGGGCGCATCGATCGTTTCGCGCTATGCCGTGCTGAGAGAACTGGAAGACGGTCGCCTGAAATGTTTGCGTGTCTCCGGCGTCAAACTGGAGCGCCAACTGGCATTGTGCTGGCACCACGGGAAATCTTTTTCCAGGGTGACGACGGCGTTTATCCAGTTCATTCAGAAGTACATGAAAACTCTACCGTAGCGACGGCGGATTCCGGGCAGCGCAGGGATTGAAACAAAAAAGGGACATGCCGCCCCTTTTCTCCTGGGTATTGGAGCTACGCCCTCCCAACCTGGTTACCGACTTTGGATACCAATAAAATTAGTGCGTCCAGAACGCTTCAATTCAGCAGCACATTTACGATCGCATTGCCGATACCGACCAGTGCAGCGCCGGAGATGAGGCCCGCGCAGATGGGCTCGCATCCTTCCACCCAGAAGTCATGTCCTTTGGTTCCCGGTGCCTTGTGCTTCCGGCCCATCCACCAGAACAGCAGTGCGCCCACCCACATCATGAATGAAGCCTCGGGAGGCAGGACCACACCCAGCCCGACCGATACGGCTGACAGCGGGAAGCGGCCCTTGGTGACGATGCGCGCAACTTCTATTACCACGGCGGCCACGGCGGCAACAATCATGGAAACGATCGCCGACGCGGGGAGACTGCTGATTCCTTTGGCAATGATTTCCGAGACCCCCTTCCATTGCAAGGCTGCCGGCATCGCGAATTGTTCCGAAACTATGGTCGCCGTCGAGCGAACACCGGAGGCATCAGGTGGCAGGAACAGCAGGAAGAACAACGGTACGGCCGCCATGGCGCCGGCAAAAATTCCGATGACGTGGCCAATAACCTGATGGCGTGGCTTGCCGCCGAGCATGTAGCCGGGCTTGATATCGGAAAGCAGGTTGGCGGCGTTTGAGGCGATCTCGCCCGTCATGCCGGCGGGGATCAGGTTACTGGCAGGATTGGTGCGGTCGATCGCGCCCATGGTGAACTGCGTTATTTTCGCCAGTGATCCGGTGGGCGTCCATGACGTCAGCGCCATCGAGTTGGTGCAGATGATGGTCAGTACAAAAATCAGCGGGAGCGAGATAAAGGCGAGCAGCCATGGCACGCCGAAAAACGCATGAGTTACCCAAGCGCCAAGCACGCTGAAGATGGGCACGCCGACAAACGAGACCCAAAGTGGGACTTCTATGTCTCCCAGCACGTCCGACCCGGCAGGCGTCGCGCCTTTTTTTCCGCGCAGTGACTTGAAGGCGTTGATAAAAATTTCCGGCCTCGCGAGCAAGCTCACGAGCGATCCCACCACCATCATCGTCACGCCCCACCACAGCGCCCACTGGTTGACGATCTCGGCGCGCGAAATGGCGACCACCGCACCACTGGGCAACACGCGCGCGGCGATCTCGCCGTGCTGGATGATGATCGGGGCGAGAATGACAAAATTGATAAAGGCGCCCAGCATCACGCTGGTGGCGACCATGATTCCCATCAGTCCACCGACGCCGATCATTGCCGCGTCCAGCGTGAGGCGCAATCCGAGTTGCCGGATATCGGTACCGAGAATCGTTGGAATCCATAGATTCAATTTTGCGGCGGCGGTGTAGTAATAGCTGTCCAGGCGCTCATGCAGGTTCCATGGTTCCTTCATTCCCGCCCACCGGTCCATCATGAGGATCTTGAATTGCAGAAGCTTCATCCAGCCATCGCTGATGATCATCTGGTACAGGCCAGTGAGCGCAGCGGTCCAGCCGAGCAACCGCGCCTTGTACATGCCGGAGCTGGCCGAACCGGTATAGAGCGCATCGAGCACCACACCGCAGGCGCGACCCTCCGGGAAAGGTAACTGATCCTCATTGATGAAACGCCGTTTCATCGGGAACGCAATCAGCACGCCCAGAATCGAGCAAACCACCATCCAGGTCATCATCTGCCACCATTCCGGAATGTGCCCGGTCACAAGCATGTATGCGGCCAGCGCGGCGCCCAGCGGCGAGACCATGTATCCCGCTGCCGTGGCAATTGACTGGGTGCAGTTGTTTTCGAGGATGGTGTAGTCGGCCGCCAACCCGGCGCCATGCAGAATGCGGAAAATTGCAAAGGAGAGAATCACGGATGTCAGCCCGACACCAATGGTGATGCCGGTCTTGCCGACGATATAAAGCGCCGTTGCCGAGAGCACTCCGCCCAGCAGGAAGCCCGTAAGTCCCGACCGGAGCGTGAGCTGCGGCATGTCGCCACGAAAGACGTTTTTCAGCCACCATTCGTCCTTTTGTACGCGTGACCAGTCTCTGATTTGCTCGTCGGTCAGGTGTTGTATTGCCATGCATCCTCCACGAAACTGAAATGTGGCGCCGTTTCTGCGTCGGCTGCCAGTTGACCAACGAACAATGAATCGATTTGATGCCGCGCCAAGACCAGCTTGTGCCGCGCCGGGCGGGCGCCAAACCCGCACCAAGCCCGCACTATACCGCAGGGCCTTTTATTTCTTTTAGGCGTGCGGGCAAAAAAGTGAAATTGTTCACATTATTTGCCTGTCAGCAGATGTAAAGTCCCCGGACATAAGCCACAAAAGAGCCGCAAGTTCACATACGGTTGATAAGTGGGCGGTATCCGTGCACACCTCAGGGATCATCAGGAACGTGAACAAAATTTCGGATTTCGATCGGCGGCTACTCACCAAACAGGTGGAAGAATTGTTTTTTTTCGCCCCGGCAGCGGTGGCGTTTTCCTTCATCGGCGCTATTGCGACCGTCGTTGTGTTCCACGATACCGGTGCGTTGGCGAAGGGACTGTTCTGGTTTCTGTTTGCGACCCTGATCATGTTCTTTCGCACCGTCGTCGTGCTTGTTTATCGTCAGCAGACAAAACCGGTGACGGACCCCGGGAAATGGGCGCAGTTGATGATTGCGGGCAACATTCTTGCGGGCATGCAGTGGGCCATACTCGGGACGGTGCTATTCCCCGCCGATCACAATTATCGTGAGTTGTTCACGATATTGATTCTCGCGTCCTATGTGGCTGGATCGATCGCCGTCTACTCTCCCGTGAAATGGGCGCAGATGGCGTTTGCCATTCCTGCCTCGGTGCCGCCAGTCATCTACATCTTCTTCATGCGGGACGGAGTGAACTGGCTGGGAGGCAGCGCGGCAATAATCTTCATTTTCGGTGTGTTTTATTTTTCAAGGAGGCAGCATCACAATATTGGTCGCCGCTTGAAAACCGAACTGGAAAACGAGGATCTTCTGGCGCGTTCGCGAAAGACCAGTACTGCGAATGGCATCGCGGCGCCCGTCAGCGGTTCGGCCAATGGCGGCACGCGGATATCTTTTCTGTCCATTCCGACCTATCACGGCCCGACGACCCAATAGTCGCGCGGGTAGCCCGCTACAACTTCACGACACCACAGCTTCCGGCTCCACGCCAAGGTGCTTGCGCACGCGCCGTACCACGAGCCATATGGCCAGCACCACAAACGGTATCGACGCACCGGTCACCAGTTCCACCGATAACGGCGCGCCGGCTTCCTTGAGTGCTTTCGCGGCGTAGCCAACGAGTCCAACGACGTAGTAGGTAATTGCGGCAATCGAGAGCCCTTCGACGGTCTGCTGCAATCGCAATTGCATTCTGGCGCGATGGTTCATGGAAGCGAGCAAGGCCTGGTTCTGTTGCTCACGTTCGATGTCCACGCGGGTGCGCAGCAGGTCGCTGGCGCGCGCGACGCGTTCGGACAAATCCAGCAGGCGTTTCTCCACCGAGCCACACGTGGCCATCGCTGGCGCGAGCCGCCGGTCCATGAATTCTTCAATCGTCTGCAGGCCGGTGAGTCGCTCTTCGCGCAGTTCCGCGATGCGGCGCCTGGTGAGTTCGTAGTAGGCACGCGAGGCACCAAAACGAAAGCTGTTCGCGGCCACCTCGCTTTCCACCGTCGCGGCGAGACGCGTCAGCCGCACCAGCAATGCGGGTTCGTCGTGGGTGGTGTCCTGCGCCATGAGGGAGGTAATTTCGGCTAATTCCCTCTCAGCGCTGCGAAGCATTGCCGCCGTGCGCCACGCCACCGGCAGTCCCATCAACGCCATGATCCGGTATGTTTCAATTTCCAGCAGGCGCTGTGCGGTCCGGCCACCTTGGCGCTTGCCGAGTTTCAGATCCATGATCAGCATACGACTGAACTCATCCGCGTGAATCCGCAGATCGGTCAGTACGATGCCATTGCCGCCCGCCACCTTCGCGCCAACCAGATAGCTGTCACCAAACTCACGGACCACATCCTTCAGATCGGGGATGAAGACGTGATTCTGCTGGACGGCGAGGTGAATGGCCACCACCAGTTTGCCCGATAGCGTGGCGAGCCATTCTTCGTTGACAAGCGCAATCACCGGGTGCTCAAAGGGCCGCTCAAATTCGCCCTTGTGCGAAAACGTATACGTGACAAATTCGGTGTGCCGTTCCCATTTAAGGCGCAGATTGGAATTCTCCGCAATGAAATGGGTCTCCTCGGCGGTGGGAGAGGGCACGCCCCAGATTACGCATAGGCGCAAAAGATCATCGATTGCCGCTTCAGCAACATTGGCCGCATCTGCATCGTAGTTGATCGCGATGTAAGACAGCCGTTCCGGCGCGGAGATCTCCTGTGGCGGGCGCGCATGGATTTCGTTGCTCAGCAAATACCGTTGCGGATGGTTTGGAGGCAGTCGCATATTTTCGTATCCTAGTGGTGCGTGCGCGTGAATTTGGCACATTGATAACTGCGTTTTTGCCAGAGAGCCTTTCAAATGCGAGGCAACTCACCTAGCGTGGCCTGGCGCCAGCAAACCCAAATGGAATTGCAGTACCCAACATTTTGCGTGTTGCGCGTGTCTTGTGCATGACAGCCGCCGATTGGCTGGCAAGTTTGCGATGTTTCGGCGCCAGCAATCGAGCGGAAGATTTGTGTTGTGCGTCGATACTACCGGCTCGATATTCTCAATTCATCGAATAAATAGCGGCCATGCGGCGGTCTGCGCGTGGCGTTCCCGACGACGCTGACGTCACGCGATCCGGTTTTCGACGGATAGCGTGCCGTGGGCAGCCCTGCTCGAAGGCAGGAGCCGAAAATTCAAACTTGAATGTTACCGTCCCGCCGCCTTGGCGTCCTCATCCATCTTGCGTTTGAAGTAAACGCCAAACCAAACCGCCATACACAGAATGAAAGCGATAACGCCCGCGCTCATCAGGCCGTAGTCGGTGGAAAAAAGATCAGCAAGCAGCTTCATGGTGGCAATCCTCGCAAAGGTCTGGAAAGGTTTGCAAAGCCGAAACCCTTCGCGCAAATAATATGCGGCGGAATTTCCTTTGCTCTGATCTGCGTCAACACTTCTTGTTTAAGAAGTGCAGGCTTTGAAGTCGACCTCTGCGCGAACTGCAAGCCGCGAATCATTCCGGATCAATGATTGGCAGCCATATCTGCCACGTGTTCCGCAATGGACAACGATGCGGTCAGGCCTGGTGATTCGATGCCAAAAAGATTTATCACCCCTGGAACGCCATGGCTTTCGCGCCCGGCTATATGAAAATCTGCCGCAGGTTCCGTCGGGCCGTGAATCTTGGGCCGAATGCCGGCATAGGCGGGTTGCAATTCGTGATGGTCGATGCCGGGCCAGTATTTTCTGATTTCGCCGTAGAACGCTTTCGCGCGCGTTGCATCCACATCGAAGGAAGGTTTATCGATCCATTCCACGTCGGGACCGAACTTGGCCTGACCACCGAGATCGAGCGTCAGGTGAACGCCGAGACCGGCGGCCTCAGGCAGTGGATAGATCAGATGACTAAACGGTGCCCGGCCCGAGATCGTGAAATACACACCTCGCGCGTAACGCAGCACAGGAATGTGTTCTTTCGGAAAACCCTCGAGTGCGTTGGCGACGGCCTGCGCGCCCAGCGCCGCGCAATTGACGACCAGTCGCGCCTTGAGCGGGTCGGCGCCTTTCGCCATCACGACGACCCCGTCATCCTCGATGCGCCCGCCGATGACCGGCGTATTGAACACCACGGTTCCGCCCGCGTTTTCAAGGTCGCCGAGCAATGACAGCATGAAGGTGTGACTGTCGATGATGCCGGAACTCGGGCTAAGCAGGGCGGCCAGGCAATTTAACGCGGGTTCAAGGGCCATTGCATCGGCGGCAGAAATCAATTGCAGGTCATCGACGCCGTTGCCGGCGGCATTTTTCAGCAGCTTTCCGATTTGCGCAATTTGCGCATCGTCCGTGGCCACCAGCAGTTTGCCGCAGCGACGAAACGGTATCGCGCGCTCAACGCAGTATTGGTAAAGCAATTGTCTGCCGGCGACGCAATGACGCGCTTTCAGTGACCCATTCGGATAGTACAAGCCCGCGTGAATGACCTCGCTGTTGCGTGAACTGACGCCGGTGCCGAATGCCGGTTCGGATTCAAGCAACACCACTTCGCGTCCCGCCAGCGCGAGCGCCCTTGCACACGCAAGTCCGACTACGCCCGCGCCAATAACGACTATGTCTACGTGATCCATGAATTCAGAAATCCTTCACTAGCCCGGAAAATTGCCGTGTTTGTTTGAAGTGTGGTTTCTCACGATCACGCCGGGCAAAGTCTAGCACTGGTGCGGTTATCAAGCCGAAAACGCCTGAAACACCGCGCCAGTGCTAGAAATTAGAGTTCCATGGCGCGCATCTCGGCATTGGCATAGCGCAATCGGGCGGTCAGCACGCTGGCGAGGCCTTCAAGCAACTTGATAGCCACCATCTTATGTTCAAACGCGAGCGTATCGAAATTCTTGCGGGAAAGGACAAAAAGCTCGACATCGCTAAAAGCGATGGCGTCGGCCGAGCGTGCCGCACCGTCAAGGAATGCCATTTCGCCAAAGAAGTCGCCCCGTCCGAAAGTGCTAAGGTGAATGCTCTGACGGTCATTGAGAGGTAGCATGATGCGCGCTGCACCTGAGCGAATCAAAAACAGTTCATCGCCGGTATCGCCAAGCGCAAAGATTTTCTCGCCCATCTTGACGCGGCGCTTCTCCATGCAGGCATCGAGCGCCACCATGGTTTCCTCTTTGCGCCCTTTGAATAGCTCGATCTCATGCAGGTCCAGGGGCTTTTCGTCTTCGCGCGGCAGTGTCGCTTGCACCGATGATGCGGTCCTCAACCCATTCGACCGCTTCGTCGAGGTCGCCGAATATCTTGACCTCGCTTTCGGGGTGAACCAGGCCCACCGTGTCGAAGTATTGCTGCATGTCCTGGCCGCTGGGCAGTTTGCTGGGCAACCGGCTGAAAATCAGGAATCCATGGTGCTCTGCCAGCATGTCCCTGACTTGTTCGAGCATGTGGGCGGCCGTCACATCCACCGATTGAACGCGGCGCATATCAAGGATGACGTAGGTGCGCGACTTCAACTCGGCTTCAAGGGCGGAATAGAGCTGATCGGTGGTACCGAAAAACAGGCTGCCTTGCAATTCGAAGATCACCGCTGCATCACCACGCTGTTCCAGAATCTCCATTTCGTCGTGGAGGCGTACCCGCTTCGAAAACGTCTGGTTGCCGTAGCTCTTGCGCCTTACCACGCTGCCGCCGATCTGTTCGCGGATGAACAGCAGGATGGCAAGCGCAATTCCCGTGGCCGACGCCGCGATCAGGCTGATGGTGAGGGCGACACCGACCACGGCGGCAATCACGGCAAAATCGAAAATGGTTGTGCGCGACTTCAGGAAATGAAAGCTGGTGCGATCGATCATGCGTACGCCAATCACAGTCAGGATCGCCGCCAATGCGGCGACCGGCACCCACGCGATCAAGCTGCCGAGAATGAGAAATGCGAGTAGCGCGAGGATGCCCTCGATCAGTCCCGAGACTTTTGTTTTGGCACCGCCGGACATGTTCACCAGCGTGGCGCCCATGGTGCCGGCGCCGGGCAAGCCGCCGATCAAACCCGAGGCAATATTTCCCAGACCTTGCCCAATCAATTCGCGGTTGGAATCATGCCTGCTGTGCGTGAGCGCATCGAGTACGACGCAAGTCTTCAGCGTGTCGATCGAGAGCAGGACCGCCAGCGTCAGCGCGGGCATGATCATGTGGCCAAGTTGCTCGAGGCTGAACTGGCTCATGCCATGCCAGCGGGTCAGAAATCCATCGACGATGCCGTGGCTTCCGTCTCCTCCGGTCAAAGGCCCGACCACCAGCGTATTGCCCGCAAGACTTAGCAGGGCAACATCAAACATCGAGAGACAAAAGTAAGTGAGCACACCGCCGAGTAGCGCAAGAATCGCCGCCGGCACCAGCTTGGTCAAGCGCGCGGCCAGCAACATGATCAACGCCGTGACACCACCGACGGCAATGCCCTGCCATTGCCAAATCGCGGGCGTGGTCAGCGACCGCCATAGCGATGTGCCTGCGGGTGTACCCAGGAGCTTCGGCAACTGGCTGCCGATGATGATGAGGCCCACAGCCGATAGGTAGCCGCTGACCACGGGATAGGGCATGTACTTGATCAGCCGGCCCAGCCCGACCAAACCGAAGATTAGCTGCAGTAATCCCGCCGACAGGCCCAACACTGTCAACAGCAGCATTACTGTGTCGACCGGCATGCCACGCTGGATCTGCTCGATCGCGAATGCCGAGAGGACAGCCGCGGCAGGAGCACAGGGGGCGGTAATGAGGCGGTTGGTTCCGCCAAGCAGTGAAGCGACGAGGCCCAACGCGGTCGCACCAAGGATCCCCGCCAGGGCGCCATAGGCCGCATACGAACCGCCGAGGGTGGCATAGATTGTTACGCCAAACGCAATGGCGGCGGGCAGCGCCACCAGCATCGCCGCCATGCCGCCCCAGAAATCCCCCGCCAGGTTATTGTTTGATGCGTCAGCCATCGCAATGTGTGGTCGTGGAGAATGCACGACTGCTTACATCATAGCCAACTTACCCCGGTCACGCGTGCCCCTGTCCCGCGTTGGAGTCGCGAGGAATCGATTGTTTGGTGCGGCTTTGCGCGGCTATTTGCCGGCCAGCGCTTTCTTCCAATCGCGGTACAGGTCGATATCAAATCCGTCGGGATAGTTCAGGTATCCGGGCGCATGCCCCTTTTTGCCGGTTACGCCGTATTGCCAGATGATTTCCTTGGTCTTGCGGTCGACGACGATGACGCGATCCCGCAAATCATCGGCAATGAGAATGTCACCCGTATCGGGAAGTTCGCGAGCGAGCGACGGATGATCGAGCGCCTTCTCGCCATCGGCAAAGAAATACTCCCATGTAATCTTGCGGGTGGCTGGGTCGAAGATCACCACGCGGCCGGGCTTCCAGAAGTCCGCCACGATCACTTGCTTGCCATCGACAGTCGGAAACGCATCGGAAGGGTAGCGAATGTTCGGCGCGCGCGCGCTCCAAAGCACTTTGCCTTCGCGGGTGATACGGGAGATCCAGGCTTCACTGATCTCGGTGACGAGGATGTCGCCATTCTCCAATGGAGTGGCGCCATTGGGATGGCCCAGTTCATGCGGCGGGTTATGCCGGCACTTGCCGGGTGTTCCCCACTGCGTCGCGATCTTGCTTTCCTTCGGGTCGATGATCAGAACGCGGCAATTGCGAATGTCGGCAGTCAGAAACTTGCCGTCGGCGAGAAGGTGCGCGTCGTCCGGATAATTCAGCAGTCCGTCCTTGCTGCCGCGCACGTCAGGTACACCATAGGTCCAAGTGACTTCGCGCTTTTCGTAGTCGACAATATGAACGTCGTAATTGTCTTCCTCACTGACGGCCAGCAATTTTCCGTCGTGAGAAAAATTGACGTCCTCGTTGCCACGGTAGAGTTTGAGGTTGGGTGACGGAAATTCCCAGATGATGCGTTTGTCCGGCGCAATTTCAATCAGTCGATTATTACGCCGGTCGGCGATGACAATCGGATAGGGCAGGGGCTTGCCCCAAGAAGCAACAGGGTTTTTCCGATCGCCGGTAACGGGCGGAATCGGGGGTAGCTTGACACCGCTGGAGACCATGCCAGCCCCCGTCATTTCGGGCGTGACGACGACTTCCACGCCGGGGGAAGCCTTCTTGGCAGCGGTTGGGGCCTTGGCAGCCATGGGCGCTTTGGGTGCACTTGTGTTTGCAGTCATGTCGGGCGCATCGGTGGAGGCCGCCGCATGGGATGGTACGTACACGCACAGGCATGCCGCAACGAATAGTGCGTGCAGTGTGACCTTCGCGCTAGATGAGATTGCAAGCACATGTGCTGGCTGAAGCTGGAGATTACATCGGCAATTCATTGTTTGAAGCCCTCATTAAATGATCATGCTGTTGACGCCGCTTCTGAACAACGATTGCGCGGCACGATATCCCATCGTCGCGCTGCCCGCGCGGCAATACCCGCTTAACTCTAGGTGCTTTATCGCTGACTGTCTTGATTGAGATCAAATCCGACCGTCAGGTTTGCCGTACATTTCGTGGGCGATGAAAGTACAGGTTTGATCTCCATCAAAAACCGGAATGATTTGAATCGACGACATTTGATCGATATCATGTTCATTTCATGCATCCCCGGCCCTGACTTCAGGCCGGTCAACTTCCTGACGACAGGGCAAAAATGATGTTCCAGGTAAGAATTCACGGTCGCGGCGGCCAAGGGGTGGTAACGGCTGCCGAGATGCTCTCAGTCGCGGCTTTCATTGAGGGCCGGTACTCGCAGGCATTTCCCAGTTTCGGGTCCGAGCGCACCGGCGCGCCGGTGGTGGCTTTCTGCCGCATCGACGATAAGGAGATACGGCTGCGCGAACCGATCATGCAGCCCGATGCACTGATCATCCAGGATCCGACGCTGCTGCACCAAGTCGACGTGCTGGCCGGCCTGAAGCGGGCCGAAGGCTACATCCTGATCAATACCCACAAGACGTTCGCGGAACTGGGCCTGGGCGAATTCGTGAAAGACATGCGATGCGACCGCCTGGTGAGCCTGCCGGCGACCGAACTCTCGCTCAAGCACGTGGGCCGCGCCGTGCCCAACGTGCCGCTGTTGGGCGGTTTCGCCGCGGCCTCCGGCCTGATTTCCCTGGCGTCCGTCGTGTCCGCGATCAAGGACAAATTCAGCGGCAAAATCGCCGAGGGCAACATCGCCGCAGCCACCGAAGCCTACAACAGCGTGAAAGAAAAAACGAAAGAGGCCAGCCATGCTTAAGCAGTGCGAGGGTTCTCATGCCGTGGCCGAGGCGGTGGCCCTGTGCCGGCCCGAAGTGATCTGCGCCTATCCGATTTCGCCGCAGACGCATATCGTCGAAGGCCTGGGCGAGATGGTGAAATCCGGTGACGTGAAGAACTGCGAGTTCATCAACGTCGAATCCGAATTCGCGGCGATGTCGGTCGCAATCGGCTCGTCTGCAGCGGGCGCCCGCACCTACACGGCCACCGCCAGCCAGGGACTGCTGTTTATGGCGGAAGCCGTATACAACGCTTCCGGCCTTGGCCTGCCCATTGTCATGACCGTGGCCAACCGCGCGATCGGCGCGCCGATCAATATCTGGAACGATCACACAGACTCGATGAGTCAGCGCGATTGCGGCTGGATCCAGATTTTCGCCGAGACCAACCAGGAGGCGCTGGACCTGCATATCCAGGCGTTCAAGCTGGCGGAGGAATTGTCCCTGCCTGTGATGGTATGCATGGACGGCTTCATCCTCACCCACGCCTACGAGCGCGTGGACATGCCAACGCAGGAACAGGTGGACGCGTTCCTGCCGCCCTACGTGCCGCGACAGTCGCTCGATCCCGACGACCCGGTATCGATCGGCGCCATGGTCGGTCCGGAGGCATTCTCGGAAGTGCGCTATCTGGCCCATGCCAAGCAACTGCAGGCGCTGGAACTGATCCCGCGCATCTCCGCCGAGTACAAACAGATCTTCGGCCAGGAAGCGGGCGGGCTCATACGCCCTTACCGCATGGAGGGCGCGGATACCGTCGTGATCGCGCTAGGCTCGGTGCTGGGCACGATCAAGGACACCGTGGATGAAATGCGCAGCGAAGGCCTCAAGGTTGGTGTGCTGGGCATCACCTCGTTCCGCCCCTTCCCGCTCGCCGCCATACGCGAAGCGGTGAAGGGCACACAGCGCATCGTGGTGCTGGAGAAAAGCCTGGCGGTGGGCATCGGCGGCATCGTGGCCACCAACGTACGCATGGCGATCGACGGCCTGGCCATCAAGGTAAGCACAGTGGTCGCGGGCCTTGGCGGTCGCGCCATCACCAAAGCCAGCCTGCACCGGGTGTTCCGCCAGGCGATTCACGACCAGATCGAGCCCGTGCATTTCCTCGACCTCGACATCGGCATCGTCAATCGCGTGCTGGAGCGCGAACGCCAGACTCGGCGCACCGGGCCAATCGCGGAAAACATCCTGCGCGAACTCGGCGCGGTCGCGTCGAAAATTGGCTAATCGGAGAACCGGCACCATGGACCAACCAATCAAGTTCTACCAGACCGGCACCTTCACCGTCGGCAACCGCCTGCTCGCGCCCGAGCAGCGCTCGGTGCAGGCCGACATGGCCCGCACCAATTCGCTCAACTCCGGCCACCGCGCCTGCCAGGGTTGCGGCGAGGCGCTGGGCGCGCGCTACGCCATCGACGCGGCGATGCGCGCGGCGAACAACCAGGTCATCGCCTGCAATGCCACCGGCTGCCTCGAGGTGTTCTCCACGCCTTACCCGGAAACGTCGTGGCAGATTCCGTGGATCCACTCCCTCTTCGGTAATACCGCCGCGGTCGCCACCGGCATCGCCGCCGCGATGCGGGTCAAGGGACGCGACAAGGTGCGCGTCATCGCCCAAGGCGGCGATGGCGGCACCACCGACATCGGCTTCGGCTGCCTGTCGGGTATGTTCGAGCGCAACGATGACGTGCTCTACATTTGCTACGACAACGAGGCCTACATGAACACCGGCGTGCAGCGTTCTTCGGCCACGCCGCCAGCGGCGCGCACCGCCACCACCATGCCGGTGGGCCCGGAGCCAGGCAACGTGTTCGGCCAGGGCAAGAACGTGCCGCGCATCGCCATGGCGCACGGAATCCCTTATGTCGCCACCGCGACCGTGGCTGATTTGCGCGACCTGGAGCAAAAGGTCACCAAAGCGATGTCGATTCGGGGCGCGCGATACATCCACATTTTCGTTCCCTGCCCGCTGGGCTGGGGCGCGGCGTCTCACGACACCATCAAGCTCGCGCGGCTGGCCAAGGAAACCGGCATGTTCCCGGTTTACGAGGCGGAACACGGCGAGGTCACGGGCGTATCGAAAATACGCCGCCAGGTTCCGGTGGAAGAATATCTCAGGCTGCAACGCCGTTATGCCCACCTGTTCGGCAAGAAGCTGGCGGTGGAGACGATTGCCAGAATCCAGGCCATGGCCGACCTCAATATCCGCAAATTCGGACTGCTCGAAGCGGAGCGAACTGACATGAACAAAACCCTTTGCCATCACGCTGGACGTCGGCTCGTCGCTTGCGAACAAGACGGGGTCCTGGCGCACGCACAAACCGGTCTACCTCGACCGCCTGCCGCCGTGCAACAACCAGTGTCCGGCGGGTGAGGACATTCAGGGCTGGCTGTTCCACGCCGAGTCAGGCGACTATGAGAGCGCCTGGCGGCACCTGATCCGGGACAATCCCTTCCCCGCCATCATGGGCCGTGCCTGCTACCACACCTGCGAAGGCGCCTGCAATCGCGGCAAAATTGATTTGCCCGTGGGCATCAACTCGGTCGAGCGATTTCTGGGGGACGAAGCGCTGAAGAAGGGCTGGAAGTTCGATGCCCCGGCGCGGGACACCGGCAAGCATGTTCTGGTGGTCGGCGCAGGCCCGTCAGGCATGTCCGCTGCCTATCACTTGCGACGCCTCGGGCACAAGGTCACCGTTTTCGAGGCCGGGCCCAAGGTCGGCGGCATGATGCGCTTCGGCATTCCCAAATATCGCCTGCCGCGGGAGGTGCTGGACGCCGAGATGCAACGCATCACCGACCTTGGCGTTCGGCTTGTGCTCAACACCAAGGTGGACGACATCATGGCGAGCATGAAGGAAGGCGGGTTTGACGCCGCATTCCTTGCGGTCGGCGCCCACATCGCCAAACGCGCATTCATTCCATCGGGCGACGCCTCGCACGTGATGGATGCGGTGGCGGTGCTGCGTTCGATGGAAGGCGAAGACAAGCCCATGCTCGGCCGCCGCGTGATCGTCTATGGAGGCGGCAATACGGCCATCGACGTGGCCCGCACCGCCAAGCGCCTCGGTGCCGAACCCATCATTGTCTATCGCCGTACGCGCGACAAAATGCCGGCGCACGACTTCGAGGTCGAAGAGGCGATCGAGGAAGGCGTGATGATGAAATGGCTCTCCACCATCAAGCACACCGACGGCGGCAAGACCCTGATCGAAAAGATGGAACTGGATGCGAACGGCCAGCCCCAGCCCACCGGCGAGATCGAGGAACTGGAAGCCGACTCCCTCGTGCTCGCGCTTGGCCAGGAAGTCGACCTGTCGCTTCTCGACAAAGTGCCGGGCCTGGAACTCGCCGGCGGCGTGGTCAAGGTTGGCGCCAACATGATGACCGGCCATCCCGGTATCTTCGCGGGCGGTGACATGGTCCCCGCCGAGCGCAACGTGACCGTGGCCATCGGCCACGGAAAAAAGGCGGCGCGCAACATCGATGCCTGGCTGCGCGGGGAAGAGCACAAGGCAGCCATCAAGCACGAGCTGGCAGCCTTCGAAAAACTCAATCCCTGGTACTACACCGACGCGCCCAAGACCGTGCGGCCGACGCTGGATATCATCCGCCGGCAGAGCACGTTTGACGAAGTGCAGGGTGGGCTTGACGAGTCCAACGCCCTGTTCGAAGCGCGCCGCTGCCTGTCCTGCGGCAACTGCTTCGAGTGCGACAACTGCTACGGCGTCTGCCCCGACAACGCGGTTATTAAACTCGGGCCGGGCAAGCGCTTCGAGTTCAACTATGATTACTGCAAGGGGTGCGGAATGTGCGAAGCAGAGTGCCCATGCGGCGCGATAAAAATGGTGGCCGAAACCATCTAGAACCATGGTGTCGCCCGCTCGTTGCGTGAGGTAACGACAGTCGATTGAGACGGCGGTGAGGCTCATTGAAAGGAACATGGCATTGAGCACTGCGCCTCACCAAAACCGCAACATTGCCCTCCTGAGCGCGGCCCAGGCGCTGCTGTTCACCAACAATGTCACCCTGATCGCGTTAAACGGCCTGGTGGGCTATCAGTTGGCGGACGACAAATCATTCGCCACGCTTCCCGTGACTACGCAGGTCATTGGTTCCGCGCTCTTTGCCATGCCGGCATCGCATTTGATGCAGCGTATTGGGCGCCGCGCGGGCTTTCTGGTCGGTACACTCTGTGGGTTGATGGGTGGCGCGATAGCGACTTTCGGTGTTTACTCGCACAGCATGGCACTGCTCTGTTTCGGCACCTTTATCCTTGGCATTTACGGTGCCTTTGGCCAGTTCTACCGATTCGCGGCCGCCGATTTGGCGCCGCCTGACTTCAAGGCAAACGCCATTTCGCTCGTCGTCGCGGGCGGTTTGGTCGGGGGTATCGTCGGTCCGGCCTTGTCAAAATGGACGCGGCATCTCGCGGAGACCGAATTTCTGGCGTCGTATGCGTCGCTCATGGTGTTTTGCCTTCTTACCGCGCTGCTACTCAGCCAATTGCGGATCACCGAAACCAAAGCGAGCGCGAGCAGCGTGCCGGCCCGGCGACTGGGTGAGATTGCATCACAACCCGTGTTTGCAGTCGCCGTAATCTCCAGCGCATTTGGCTACGGCGTGATGAATTTGTTGATGACCGCAACGCCACTCGCGATGGGCTTGTGCGGTCACCCCTATAACGACGCGGCCAATGTGATCTCCGCGCACGTGGTGGCGATGTTCGCGCCATCATTTTTTACCGGCGCATTGATACGTCGCTTTGGCGTGCTGAAAATGATGCTCACCGGTGTCGTGCTGATGTGCGTGTGCCTGAGTGTTTCGCTTTCCGGTGTGAGCGTCGCACACTTCTGGTGGTCGCTGGTGTTGTTGGGCCTGGGCTGGAACTTCATGTTTGTCGGTGGATCCGCGCTCCTCACCGAGTGCTATCACCCCTCCGAAAAGGCCAAGGCGCAAGGCTTGCATGACCTGCTGGTGTTTTGCACCACCGCGACCTCGTCATTTTCATCGGGTTTGCTGCTCAAGGCGAATGGTTGGCTGATACTCAACTATGTGGCAATGCCGTTCCTGCTCATCGCGGCACTGGCGATGGGATGGCTGCTGATGCAACGTCGTGCGGCGGCGAGTGCGTGAGCGCGGAACAACGACACGGAAGTCAGAACTACTGTACGATCACGGCATAAACAAATGTAAAGCTTCCCTATGGGCGGCTCGATACAATGTAAAGCCCGATGTCCATTCAGTCCCTGATGTCCATGCAGTCGTTGTCGCTGATTCTGCTGTTGATGGGAATCGGACTCGCTTTTTCCCAAATTCGCCTGTCAGGCTGGATTCTGGGCTGGATTCTTCTCAGCGGCGCTTTGCTGCTGCAAGGTTTCCGCAGCCTGCTGAGCTACCTCTCCGAGCATGGCGGCGTGGATGCCGCCACCTACTCCATTGCAAATGGCTGGATGGGATTGGGATTCTCGCTGTTGATTGTGGCGGCGATGCCCATGATGCGGGACGTATTTGCCAGCCACCGTAGGGCTGCCGAAAGCCTGCGCATTATCAGCGCAACCGCGAATGACGCCATCATCGTTTTGGATCGATTGGGAAAGATTACGGTCTGGAACCAGGCCGCGCAAACGATTTTCGGTTATAGCGAGCAGGAAGCTCAGGGGAAGAAATTATCCGAATTGATTGTCCCGGAACGACTGCGTCCCGATTTTGAAAATATGTTCAGCCAATTCAGCGCCGACGGCCAGCGGTCGGTTCGCAGCAGTCCTGCCGACCTCGCGGGACTGCGCAAGGACGGTAAAGAGATCGTCACCGAGTATTCAATCTCCAATGCAAACGTAGAGGGAGAATGGCACGCGATCTACATCGTCAGGGACTTGACCGCTCGAAGACGGGCCGAGGAGGCACTGCGGAGGGTTGAAGCGAGGCAGGGAAAAATGTTCGCGAATATCGGTGATGTAATTGTCATTATCGACCGCGAGGGAATCATCAAATATCAAAGTCCCAACATTGAGAAATGGTTTGGCTGGAAACCGGATGAAGTTGTTGGTGTCAGCACGTGGGACAACCTGTATCCGGACGACCTGGACGCCACACAGAATTTCTTCCGCGCGCTTCTGAAGGGGCCCGACGCGACCGGCACCACGGAATGTCGGTATCGTTGCAAGGACCTTAGCTACCGGTGGATTGCGATTACGGTCGTCAATCTCTTGCATGACCCCGATATCCAGGGCTTTTTGGGGAACTACCATGACATCACCGAGCGCAAGCGGGCCGAAACCATCCACGCATCGCTCGAGGCGCAGTTGCGGGAATCGCAGAAGATGGAGGCCATTGGCACGCTTGCAGGCGGCATCGCGCACGACTTCAACAATGCGTTGGCCACCATACTGGGCAATACCGAACTCGCCCGGCAGGACGTCAGCGCCAATCCGTTGGCGCTGGAGAGCCTTGAGGAAATCCGTAAAGCGGGATCGCGCGCGCGCGGGTTAGTGCAGCAGATTCTCTCATTCAGCCGCCGTCAGCCGACCGAGCGCAAGCGGCTGACGCTTGCCTCGGTCGTTGAAGAATGTGCACGATTGCTGCGCGCCACGCTGCCTTCGCGCCTCTCGCTTGAGGTTAATTGTGATGCCGATGTGCCGCCTGTGCTGGCCGATGCGACGCAAATCCAGCAGGTCGTCATCAATCTGGCCACCAACGCCATGCAAGCGATGCCTAGCGGCCACGGGCGCATCGCCATCCAGCTAGACACGGTGGAGCTCGACGCGGCATGGGTGGAGCGGCATCCCGTGTCGCGCGCGTTGTATGAAAAACGCCCGGGCCGCACGGCGCGGCTTATGGTCAGCGACAATGGGCCGGGAATGGACGCCGCCACGCTCAGCCGGATCTTTGAACCCTTCTTCACGACCAAGGCGGTAGATGAGGGCACGGGGCTGGGCCTGTCGGTGGTGCATGGCATCGTGCAAGCGCACGAGGGTGCGATTGAAGTCGAAAGTCAGCCGGGCATTGGCTCGATCTTCACGCTCTACCTGCCTATCGTTACGGAGGATGCCGGCACACCACGGGACGATACAAACGTTGCAGCCAGCGCGCCCGCCCACACCGGCGACGAGGCGGCGACTGCGAACGGCGGTCCGCACATCCTCTACCTCGATGACGATGAGTCGCTGGTGTTCCTGGTCCAGCGCCTGCTGGAGCGCCGCGGCTTCCGCGTCAGCGGCTACACCGACCAGCGTGAAGCGCTTGATGCGATCCGCGCCAAGCCCGCCTTATTTGACCTGGTCGTGACTGACTACAACATGCCGGGCATGTCCGGGCTCGATGTGGCGCGCACCGCGCGCGAGATTCGCGCCGACCTGCCAATTGCAATTGCCTCCGGTTTTATCGATGAGGCGCTACGCACGCAGGCCGAGGGTGCCGGCGTGCGCGAACTGATCTTCAAAGCCAACGCGGTGGAGGATCTGTGCGACGCTTTTGCGCGCCTCGCGCAGACGGTCGGGGAACAACCCGTCCGGCAATGACCCATTGCGAAAACCCCGGCGCCGCTGAAATTTCGGGCTGGCCAACAAAACTCTAGTACTGGCGCGCCTTTTGGGGCAAAAAGCCGCTGTAACCAGCGCCAGTGCTAGTGTTTTACACCGAAGATGGCCGGCGGAAGGTTCTCTCCCGCCGCACTTGTAGCGAATCCTGTCCTGACTTCATTGGGTGTTGTCCAGGCGGCCAGGCATTCGCGTGGCCGGTTGCGACTTCCTGGCGAACATGTCCCATTCAAGGGTCCGGCCAGCATTTTGATTGATATCGATCAAAACAACGTGCCGCATGCCGCGCAAACTTAGATGGTGCCGAACTCAGTTTTGGCGGGGTTGCGGTTGAGTTTTAAAATTTTTTGCTCACGTCACGATACACATGCCGCACTGCGGCTCGGGCAGAGAGATTACTCAGGCACTTTTTTGAGTTTGCACCTGCTCTTGCAGGCGAGTGGGCGAGTTACTTTGGATCAATGGCAAGCGCACCAAATGCCGACGGGATTTGACGTAAATCCAATCGGCCAAACAATTTCACATTCTTGAAGGACAAAATGATGGGCGCCAGGCAATACATTTACGCATTCGAAGAGGGTGACGGCAAGAACAAGATCCTGCTTGGCGGAAAAGGCGCCGGCCTGTGCGAGATGACGCAGATCGGCTTGAATGTGCCCCCAGGCTTTACCGTGACGACCGACGCGTGTCTTGCTTATCTTGAGACCAATCGCCTGCCGGATGGCCTGATGGGCGATATCAAGAGCCACATGGCGGCGCTGGAGAAGAAGACCGGCAAGGGCTTCGGCAGCGCCGGGAATCCTCTGCTGGTTTCCGTGCGTTCAGGTTCGGCCATGTCCATGCCCGGAATGATGGATACCATTCTCAATCTCGGCCTCAACGAAATTTCCCTGCAGGGTTTGATCAAGCAGACCTCGAATCCGCGCTTTGCCTATGACGCCTACCGCCGCTTTATTCAGCTGTTCGGCAAGATCGCGCTGGGCATCGACGAGGCGCATTTCGACGAGAAGATGGTGGCGCTAAAGCGCAAGTACGACGCGCGGCTTGACCTGGACCTTTCCGCCGAGCAACTGAAGGAACTTGCAGGCGAGTTCCTGGAAATCGTCAAGCGGCATAGCGGCAAGCCGTTCCCGCAAGATCCGTATGAGCAGCTCGAAATCGCGGTGGGCGCGGTGTTTCGTTCATGGATGGGCAAGCGCGCGGTGGATTACCGCAAGCAGTTCAAGATCACCAAGGAGTTGGCAAATGGCACCGCGGTCAGCGTCTGCACCATGGTGTTTGGCAACATGGGCAGCGATTCGGGCACGGGAGTGGGTTTCACCCGCAATCCCGGCACCGGCGAGAACGTCATCTATGGCGAATACCTGACCAATGCCCAGGGCGAAGACGTGGTCGCTGGCATTCGCACACCCAAGCCGATCGCGGAGATGGAACAGGAGATGCCTGAGATCTACCGCCAGCTGACGGAACTGCATCACCGGCTGGAATCGCATTACCACGAAGTGCAGGATTTTGAATTCACCATTGAGCGCGGCACGCTCTACTGCCTGCAAACGCGCAACGGAAAAATGAACGCGAGAGGCATGGTTCGCAGCTCGGTTGAAATGTTCCATGAAGGATTGATTTCCAAGGAACGTGCATTGCTGCGCATCGAGCCACCAATGCTCGAACAGTTGCTGGTACCGCAGCTTTCACCCAACTTCCACGGCAAATCGCTGGCGCAAGGCCTTCCCGCGTCGCCGGGTGCCGCGTCCGGCAAAATTGTCTTCGACGCCAACACCGCCGAGGCGCGCGGTAACGCTGGCGAAAAAGTGATCCTGGTGCGCGAGGAAACCAAACCGGAAGACATCCACGGCTTCTTCAGGGCGCAAGGCATTCTGACCAGTCGTGGCGGCAAGACTTCACATGCCGCCGTGGTCGCGCGCGGCATGGGCAAACCCTGTGTTTCCGGCTGCGAGCAAATCGTGATCAATGACAAGACGCGCAGTGCCGTTATCGGCGAGACGACCCTGCATGAGGGGGACGTCATCACGATTGATGGCGGTACCGGACACGTTTACGCTGGCGAAGTGCCGACGGTGGAGGCCGAGTTTTCGGAGGAAATGGGGACGCTGCTTGGCTGGGCGGACGAAACGGCGGAGCTGCGAGTGATGGCAAACGCCGATACGCCGGAGGATGCGACGCGCGCGCGCGAATTCGGCGCGGTGGGGATAGGACTGGTCCGCACTGAACGCATGTTCAACAGCACCGATCGCCTGCCCATCATGCAGGAAATGATCCTGGCGGAGACGGCGGAAGAGCGTCAGGCCGCGCTGGATCGGCTGATGCCGATCCAGCGCACCGATTTCAAGGGTATTTTCAAGGCGATGAGGGGGCTGCCGGTGACGATTCGCCTGCTGGACCCGCCGATGCACGAATTCCTGCCTACCGCCGCGCAGCTTGAACTGGAAATCGCGCACCTGCACCACCTGCGCGACACGATCAAAGGGCTGGAGGAATTGCCGGACACGCTGAAGCTGCTTAACCCCAAGCTGTACCAGCAATACGCTGATGGCCTGACGAGGCTCATGGGCGGGTTGCGCACTTTCAAGGAATCGCACCTGGAAGAAGACGTGATCCTGCGCAAGGAAGTGATCCTGAAAAAAGTGCGCACACTGGCTGAAGTCAATCCGATGTTGGGGCACCGCGGCGTACGGCTGGGCATCACCTATCCGGAAATCTATGTCATGCAGATTCAGGCAATCCTCGAAGCAGCCGCCCTGTGCGCGAGGGAAGGGGTAGAAATCTATCCCGAGATCATGGTGCCGCAGGTCGCCACCGTGGAAGAACTAAAGCGAATTCACAGCATGGTCCAGCGCCTGCACAAAGTGGTGGAGCTTACTCACGGGATCAGCGTCAAATACAAGTTTGGCTCGATGCTCGAAGTGGTGCGCGGCTGCCTGCGCGCGGGCCGCATGGCACAGGACGCTGAGTTCTTTTCTTTCGGCACCAACGATCTGACCCAGGCGACTTTTTCTTTCAGCCGCGAGGATGCCGAAAACAAATTCCTTCCAGCCTACAACGAGACCGGCATCCTGCAGGACAATCCCTTCGAAGTGCTGGATATCAAAGGGGTAGGGCAGTTGATGAAAATGGCGGTAGATAGTGGACGTCAAACCCGACCCGAACTGAAGATAGGGATTTGCGGTGAACATGGCGGCGACCCGGCATCGATTCACTTTTGCCACCGGATCAAAATCAACTACGTGTCCTGTTCCGGTCCGCGTGTGCCTATCGCGCGTCTCGCGGCGGCCCAGGCGAAGCTGCTGGAAGGGAGTATTTTGGACTGAGATTGAATTCACAAGAACAGTCCGCGGAATTGGCCGAATCGGATCTGAACAAGTTCGATGATTGTCCCGACGTCCATTGCAGTTATGTGAGCAGGCGAAATAAAAGGAGTTTTTGAAAATGCTGAATACTGAAACAGGCATCACCGCCACAACTGACGCTGGCGCCCTGGCGCACGGTGCGGACGATATCGGCAAGGGCCGTAGTGAAATCGTGACGGTGGATGGGAACGAGGCGGCGGCCTACATCGCCCACCTCACCAGCGAGGTGATTGCGATCTACCCGATCACACCATCCTCGCCGATGGGCGAGTTTTGCGATCAGTGGTCGGCTCAGGGCGTCAAGAATCTATGGGGCACCGTACCCTGTGTGATTGAGATGCAACACGAAGGCGGCGCAGCGGGTGCCGTCCACGGCGCGTTGCAGACCGGCGCGCTGGCGACGACATTTACGTCGTCACAAGGCCTGCTGCTGATGATCCCGAACATGTACAAGATCGCCGGCGAATTGACCTCAACGGTGTTCCATGTGGCCGCACGCACTGTGGCGACCCATGCGCTATCGATCTTTGGCGACCACTCCGATGTGATGGCCGCACGCGCGACAGGCTGGGTCATGTTGTGTTCCAACTCGGTGCAGGAAGCCCACGACTTCGCGTTGATTGCCCAGGCGGCAACGCTGGAAAGCCGGCTGCCGGTGATGCATTTCTTCGACGGCTTCCGCACCTCACACGAGGTGGCCAAGATCGAACAGATCGGTCACCACGCCGTGCGGGCAATGATTTCCGACGAAATGGTGCAAGAGCATCGCGCCCGCGCCCTTTCGCCGGAGAGTCCGGTGGTGCGCGGTACCTCGCAGAACCCGGATGTGTTTTTCCAGATGCGCGAAAAGATCAATCCGTACTATGCGGCATTGCCGGGCATCATGCAGATGCAGATGGACAAGTTTGCCGCCATCACCGGCCGTCAATATCGCCTGTATGAATACGTTGGTGCACCGGATGCCGAGCGCGTCATCGTGATCATGGGGTCGGGGGCCACCGCGACCGAAGAGGTGGTGGAGCATCTGAATGCGCGTGGCGAAAAGCTCGGCGTACTAAAGGTGCGCCTGTTCCGGCCTTTCGATCCGGGTGCACTGCTGGCGGCCATACCCGCCACCGTGCGGAAGATCGCAGTTCTTGACCGCAACAAGGAACCGGGTGCGGACGGTGAGCCTCTTTACAAGGATGTGCTGGTCGCCATCGCCGAAGCGTTTAGCGCGGGTAACTCGCATTTTTCCGCGCTGCCGCGCGTCGTGGGTGGCCGCTATGGCCTGTCGTCCAAGGAGTTCACGCCCGGCATGATCAAGGCGGTGTTTGACGAACTTGCCAAGCCGGTGCCCAAGAATCACTTTACGGTCGGGATTAACGACGACGTGTCGCAAACCAGCCTGGTCTGGGATGAGAAATTTGGTGTGGACGCCTCGCAGGGTGTGGTGCGCGCCATGTTCTATGGTCTTGGCTCAGATGGCACGGTTTCGGCCAACAAGAACTCGATCAAGATCATCGGCGAGGAAACGGACCAGTTCTGCCAGGGTTACTTCGTGTATGACTCGAAGAAAGCCGGCGCGATGACTATTTCCCATCTGCGCTTTGGGCGCCAGCCGATCCGCTCGTCGTATCTCATCGGGGAGCAACAGGCCGACTTCGTGGCCTGCCATCTGCCGGTGTTTCTGGAGCGATACGACCTGCTCGATGTGGCCGCCGACGGCGCCGTGTTCCTGCTCAATTCGATGGCTGCTCCGGACAAGGTCTGGCAGACACTGCCACGCCGCATGCAGCAGCAAATTATCGACAAAAAGCTGAAGTTCTTCACCATCGATGCCTATGCAGTGGCGCGCAAAGCCGGCATGGGCGCGCGCACCAATACCGTGATGCAAACGTGTTTTTTTGCGATCTCCAACGTAATTCCGCGCGAGGATGCGATCCAGGCAATCAAGAAAGCCGTGCTCAAGACCTACGGCAAATCCGGCAAGGAAGTCATCGAGAAAAATTACCGCGCCATCGATGAGGCGCTCGCAAATCTGCACCAGGTGAGTATCCCCGCTACGGCGACAAGCGCATTCGAAAAGTTTCCGCCTGTCGCCAGTGATTCACCGGCATTCGTGCGCAACGTTACCGGCGAGATCATCGCCGGCCGCGGCGACCGCATCCCCGTGTCCCTGTTCCCGATGGACGGCACCTTTCCTTACGGTACGACCAAATTCGAGAAGCGCAATCTGGCGATCGAAATTCCCGTATGGGACAAGGAGTTGTGCATTCACTGTGGCAAGTGCCCGTTTGTTTGCCCGCACGCGGCGATTCGCTCCAAGGCATTCCCCGTCGGGTTGACCGCGTCCGCACCGCCCACGTTCAAGCATGTTCCGCTCAAGGGCAGGGAGATGGAAGCTGGCCTGCATATCTCGTATCAAATTTCGCCGGAAGATTGTACCGGCTGCAACCTATGCGTGGAATGTTGTCCTGCCGTTGACAAGAAAGACCCGAGCCGCAAGGCGTTGATGCTGGCACCCGTCGCACCGCTCAAGGAACAGGAAAAGGAAAACTGGGAATTCTTCCGCAAGCTGCCTGAATTCGACCGCGAGAAAGTCAAGCTGAATACCATGAAGGGCGCCATGCTATTGCAGCCGCTGTTCGAGTTTTCCGGCGCTTGCGTGGGCTGCGGCGAGACGCCCTATATCAAGCTGGCCACCCAACTCTTCGGCGATCGGATGGTTGTGGCCAATGCCACCGGCTGCTCGTCGATATACGGCGGCAATTTGCCCACCACGCCGTGGACCGCCACGGAAGAAGGGCGCGGCCCGGCATGGTCGAATTCCCTGTTCGAGGACAATGCCGAGTTCGGTTTGGGGTTCCGTATCAGTATCGACAAACAAAGCGAATATGCACGCGAACTCATCAAGCGCCACAGAAATAAAATTGGCGACGCATTGTCCGACGCCATACTCAGCGCGGACCAATCCAGCGAAGCAGGTATCCATCAGCAGCGGGAACGCGTCATCGCGCTCAGGCGTATTCTGGCAAATATCTCATTGCCGCAAGCTCGCGAACTCGAAAGCGTGGCGGACTCGCTGGTGAAACGCAGTGTCTGGATCATCGGCGGTGACGGCTGGGCCTATGACATCGGTTTCTCCGGTCTGGATCACGTCATTGCATCGGGACGTAACGTGAACATTCTGGTGCTCGATACCGAGCTTTATTCGAACACCGGTGGCCAGGCCTCCAAGTCAACGCCCTTCGGCGCCGTGGCCAAGTTTGCCGCCAACGGCAAGGCAACCGGCAAGAAGGATTTGGCGCAGATCGCGATGACCTACGGCCATGTTTACGTCGCGCGCGTTGCGTTCGGCGCCAAGGATGTACATACACTGAGGTCGTTCATCGATGCCGAATCCTACGATGGCCCGTCACTGATCATCGCTTACAGCCCATGCCGTGAGCAGGGCTTTGACCTGACCAATAACATCAATCAGCAGAAACTGGCGGTTGATTCCGGCCACTGGCCGTTGTTCCGATACGATCCGCGCCTGGTGGCCAAGGGCAGGAATCCCATGCAGCTGGATTCGCGGAAGCCATCGATTCCCTACCGGACTTTCGCCACGACCGAGACGCGCTTTCGCGAAGTACTTCGGAGCAAGAATGTCGAGTCCAAGCTCGCGGACATCCAGAAACGGGTGGATGACCGTTATGCCCATTATGAGCAACTCGCTTCAGCCGGTGCCGGTGAATCCGAGACGCCGAAGGAGGAATAGCAGGCATCGAATATCGGGTGCGACTTTGCCGAGCACCTGAAAAGCGGCGCACTGGCTGCTCAGGTCGCAATACTGCTCGCTTTGTCAAATTTTTACCGTTCGCCCTGAGGTATCGAAGGGCTTCCGGCGCAAATGCCCTTCGATACCTCAGGGCGAACGGTGACAAAGCGAATAGCATTGGCTCAGGTCGTGCCTTTCGGCTGCTTTCTACTTCAACAAGCCGGACTTGTCACAACGTAGTTTCGACCCGGTCAGAACGCACGTGGTCATGCGCGTTCCATGATGATCATAGGCACTGATCTGCCAGGTGTTATCCAGTTTGTCCATGACGGCGAAACCGAATTGATTGCTGTGGGCGATGCTTTCCAGCGTCACGCCGTCGGCGGGACCAATTTCGACGGGAAACGGATCGGGAAGATTGGAATATATCTGGCTACCGCCGGCACTCGACACTATTGTGGCGGGATGATTGGACAAGAAGTTGATGGCTTGAAAAATGTGCACGTGGCCTTGCAGCGCGAGGTTCACTGCGGATGGATAGTAGGTCGTGGGATGAAGGATTTTCATCGCCGAAAGCAATGCGGGATTGCCCTTGAGGAGTCGACGCTTGTCGTCGGTTCCAAAGCCGAGGATCGGATGATGATTGATGAAAATGCTGCTGACGCCCGCCTTGCCGGCGAGTGAATCGACCGTGACAAACTGCTCGCGATACTCGGCGAATGTGCGCGCGTCCCGGGGCTTTGCGAGGTCAAGCGGCGCGCCGCCCGCGACGGCTGAATCGAACACAATTAACTGCAGGTCCGCGGACAGCGGCACGGAATAGGGCGGCGTAAAGTTGCCGATCAAATCATTCGTTGCGTCATTGCAGCTGCGCCTTTCTTCAAAAGGGCGCGGATCGAGGAACCGGAACCAGCCTTGCCCGGCGCGCCGGCATTCTTCATGATTGCCGCGCGCAACCACCCACGGAGCCGCTGCCAACAGTCTCGCCGCCGGCTCGAAAAGCTCGGCCTGCCACGTATCCCAGCCATAGCCCCAGGGGCTGCCCTGGCAACCGGCAACGTTTGCCGGGCACGCGTTCTCGCGATAGTGAAAATCGCCGATGTGAATCACCAGGTCGGGTTCGAACGCGGCGGCAGCGTCCGCAATGGCCTGAAACGGCCATGCCTCCTTGTCGAGGCAGGCCTGCCATGCGTTGTCGGCTTTTTTCATGCGGCAGCCGGTATCACCCAGTATCACGATGCGCCGTGGCGCCGATTTGGGCAGGCGCAAGTTGATTCCGCCGACAGAGGCGCGAGTCGCTTGTTGCGGTAGCCGTAATTCGCACGTCAGCACCGGAAAAATGGACGGTTTGGAGTGGGCGGCGTCGCTGGCGGTAGGTCGTTGCGGAAGTGTCGCCGCGCCCGCGCGAACACTCATGCGCTGCGTGTCGCCATCCACGGTGATGCGCGGGCACTGCACATCCGCGAGGTCCGGTGCGGTTGCCGTCGTGGTCGCTGTAGCGATTGCCCGCGCCCACGCGGTTCCGTTTTCACCAACGATAACGTAGGCGGCGACCAATCGCGATTCCGGGCCAGTCACAGGTGCCGACGGAATCAGGCCGCAGCCGGCGAGCAACGGCGCCATGCATGACAAAAGACGAAAAGAGGAGCGCGCGCGATGTGGGGTAAAAAAGGTGCGCATGAGATTTTCGGAAAAGTCCTATGGTACCGAAAAACGATGGCAGGACGAAGGCCGCGTTGAATTGGGATGGTAGAACAAGTTGCGAATTATTGACCAGTGTTTGATTTCCGGGCTTGAGCGATCACCGGTTTGTGGCGCAATATGGATCCAGCGTGGCTGGTATGCATTATGTCTGCCGGATTTTCAATACGGAGGATTCAATGAGTGACGGTTCTTTTTGCGTCGTATTCAGTTCGAAAATGGATGACGCCTATTACCAGTTAATGGAAGGTTATCTGCAGACGGTGCCATCGAACTCGGAGGTACCGCTGTTGTGCGCGTTTTGTTCCTCCGTGGCGTCGGTGGAGCCGTTTTTGCATTTGCGCCTGACCCAGCTTACCGACGCAGGTCATGTCTGGAGCATCCGCATTCCATCGTCGATTGTGGTCGCGATCATTGACCAGAGCGAGGCGATGAACCCGATTGGTTTTCAGGCGAAAGTCGACTTGCTGGGCTAGGTCGGATAGGTGAATCGGGGCAGCAGGTCGCCAGTTCAGCGGCGCACTACCGTTGCGTCAGGGGCGCGCATCCATCATGCGCGGGCAAGCTTGGTCACCTGCCTGTGCGGGATGGGATCGATTGATTCGACTAAACTGGTTCAGTCGCTGGTTCAATAATTGTTCTACCTGAAACCCTAGCACTGGCGCGGCCCTCATGCGTAAAAAGCCATGGAAGCCTCGCCAGTGCTAGGGTTTGACATTTGGATTTGGCGGGCACGCAAGATGCCGCAATCACAGTTGCAAGGGGCGTATCAGTAGCTTTTCTTTGCTCGCCATCGCCATCGTCATGGCGGCGCGATGCCTTGTGGCAGGCTGCGGCAAGGGACGTTAAGGAAGCGCCGATTTATTCCCCGCGAGGGAAAAGATCGGCGCTTCCCTAAGTGATGGGAACAATCTGCGGAAGCACCACGCCCGCCGCTCCGCGTAGTGAAATTTGTGCGACGTTGGTCAACGGCGTTGACTCACGATTCACTTCAATTACCATGGCGCCCGACTGGCGCGCGACGAATGGCAATGACGCAGCCGGCTCAACCAGGGCGGACGTGCCGACCGAGAGAAAAACATCGCAGGTGCGCGCGGCTTTCATCGCGATTTCCAATGCATCGTCCGGCAGCGGCTCGCCAAACCACACCACATCGGGCCTGAGCATCGACCCGCATTGCGGACAACGCGGCGGCACGTCACCTGCCTCAGCCCATGACTCCGCCGGATGGTGATGGTCAAAGCACTTCACGCGGCGAATATTGCCGTGCAGTTCAATTACATTACGGCTGCCGGCCGCCTGATGAAGGCCGTCGACATTCTGCGTGATCAGGGTGAAGTTTGCATCGCGCGCGATGCACTTGCGCTCGAGCTCGGCCAATGCCGTGTGGCCGGAGTTTGGCACGGCTTCCGTTACCTTTCCGCGCCGCCACGTGTACCAGTCCCAGACCAGTTTCGGGTTGGCAACGAACGCTTCGGGGGTGGCCAACTCTTCGGGCTTGAAGCGCTCCCACAGGCCGGTGAGCGCATCGCGGAAAGTCGGAATACCGGATTCAGCGGAAATACCGGCGCCGGTGAGGACAGCAATCGATCGTGCGCGGGAAAGTGCTTCGCGGGCGAGTGTGATGAGATCGGAAGGCATAAATGCAATCATGCCATGGGAGGCGCCTACGTGGCACGCCAACGACTTTATCGATTCTCGCGCAGCGTTTAGACGCTGCCCGCGCAATCCTCAGGCGGCGGAAGCGACGGTGTAGAAATGTGCGGCGAGCATGACGCCTACCCAGATGGTCGGCGTGTAGCCGAACGGTTTGCTGTATTTCCAGATTGGCAATGCAGCAATCAGGATTACGATCAACACCACGGTAATAATGGTGGATGTCATGGTTCTGCTCCTTTGGCGTCAACGACAACGAATCATTTGCGGATTCGGCTTGTCGCTTGTTGCCAGCGAGAAGGCTTCTCGACTAGGGGCAGACACGTCACTTCCACTATAGGCGCATGCGGAAGGAAGCGTATTAATACTTGCGCCCGGTGTTGACGAGAAAACGGGCGCAATAGTTACCGGCATCACACTTCAAGCGCGGAACGCCCGGCATGATTGACGATTTGCCTGTCGGCGCAGATACTGGACTGGCTGGGTGAGGCTAAATTGGTTGTATGGTGAGCGGCGCATTTCATCGATACTTCCTGCGCCGACGTGAATGTTGAATCTGCCGCAATGCACCCCGCACACCGCGTCGCGTCCCACCATCAATGGAGCCGCTTGATGAAAAAGTTCGCCATCCTGTTTTTGTCACTGCTGACGGGTGCGTGCACATCGCTGCCAACCGTCGAGGGGTCCGATCACCTGTTCCGCGATGCACTGTTTGCGGTGCCATCCGAGCGCGTCGGCGCGGCGGAGGTTTTTGCCATCAGTGACGCCATGAAGCATTATCTTCATGTCGAAATCGCCGAGCAGCTGCGTGTCAAGGGCGCGCAGCAAGGGTTGATCGATGCGCTGTACAGCAAGAGCCAGCTGAAGGTTGAATACGATTCGACGCAGACACGCAATGCGGCCCAGACCTTTGATGAACGCGCGGGAAATTGCCTGTCACTGGTCATCATGACCTCGGCGCTGGCCAAGGAACTGGGTCTGCCGGTGCGTTATCAGAGCGTGTTTGTCGATGAAAGCTGGAGCCGTGCGGGCGGGTTGCACTTTTCGGCTGGCCACGTGAATCTCACCGTCGGCAAGCGATCCCATGAAGTCAAACGACGCGTTGATGACAACATCATGCTCACCATCGATTTCAATCCGCCGCAGGAGAACCGCAGCCACCATACCTGGGCCATTACCGAGGCGACCGTGCTGGCGATGTACATGAATAATCGCAGCGCGGAAGCGCTCGCCCGTGGCCAGCTGGACAACGCCTACTGGTGGGCGCGCGAGGCGATCCGGCAAGATCCCACTTTTTCAACGGGTTACAACACGCTGGCCGTGGTCTACCGCCGTCACGGCAATCTTGCCGAGGCCGAAGGCGCATTGCGGCGCGCGCTCGAGCGTGAACCGCTAAATATCCAGGCGATGTCCAATCTGGCCATGGTGCTGAATGATCTCGGTCGCACAACGGAATCAAAGGCCCTGACCGCCAAGCTGGAGCAGCGGCAGCCATTCCCGCCTTTCCACTTCTTCAATCTTGGCCAAGCTGCCATGCAGGCGGGCGACTACAAGACGGCGAGGGACATGTTTGCCAAGGAAGTGGACCGCGACGCCTATAACCACGAATTCCATTTCTGGCTCGCGTCCGCGCACTATCGGCTGGGTGATTTCAATCAGTCGCGCAAGCATCTCGCCATTGCAATGGACTATAGTCCCACTCGCAAGGACCACGATTTGTACACCGCAAAGCTGGATCGTCTCCGCGCCTACCAGTAGTCATTTACCTGCATTGACCCGTTCCATCATTCGCCGGAGAAAGATCGATCCATGTCCCGCCGCACGCTGACGCTCGACGATAAGCTCTACCAATACCTGCTCGACCATTCGGTGCGTGAACACCCTGCGCAGGCGGCGTTGCGTGAAGTCACGCGCACGCATCCGCATGCATCGATGCAGATTTCGCCGGAACAGGGGCAGTTCATGGCGCTGCTGATCAAGCTGCTGGGCGTCCGTCGCGCGATCGAGGTCGGGGTCTTCACCGGATACAGTGCGCTGACCGTTGCGCTGGCCCTGCCTGACGATGGCACGCTGCTGGCCTGCGATATCAGCGACGAATACACGCGTATCGGCAAGCCGTTCTGGGAGCAGGCGCATGTCGCACAGAAGATTAATTTGCAACTGGGGCCGGCGGTGGCGACACTCGATGCGCGCATCAAGGCGGGCGAATCAGGCCAATATGATTTCGCGTTCATCGACGCCGACAAGAGCAGCTACGATGCCTACTACGAACGCTGCCTCACGTTGCTGCGAGCCGGGGGATTGATCGCCATCGATAATACGCTGTGGAGCGGGAAGGTCGCCATTCCGTCCGCACCCGAAGACGCCGATACCGCCGCGTTACAGGCGCTCAATATCAAATTGCACGGCGATGACCGGGTCGATCTGTCGCTGCTGCCAATCGGCGACGGGCTGACGCTGGCGCGCAAGCGCTGATAACATTCACTTCTTGGCGCTCGCTCGTGTTTGCCAGCGAGCGCCTGCGATCATGTCTGCCTGTCCCGCCGTGAGTGCGGGCAATCATCAAAAGAACCAACAACGGAGATCCGATGCATTTATCACGCATATTGCTGCTTGCGGCACTAATTTGTTCAGCGGCGTGGGCGGCAGAGCCAGTTAACGAAGCTGATGCCGCGAAGAAGAAATGGGATGTCAATAGTCCTCCCGGCGAGGCGGCGACCGTGTCGCTCGATACGCGCAGCGGCACGTGGATGAGTGTTGACGTGAGCCCGGACGGCAGGCAGATCGTGTTCGACATGCTGGGTGACCTGTACCTGCTGCCAATTGAAGGCGGCGAAGCCAAGGCGCTCACACACAGCATTGCGTGGGAAATGCAGGCGCGTTTCTCGCCCGACGGCAAGCGCCTCACTTATATGTCGGACGCAGCCGGTGGCGACAACATCTGGGTCATGAATGTTGACGGTACCGACGCGCGCGAAGTATCCAAGGAAACCATCCGCCTGCTGAACAATCCGGTATGGCATCCGAATGGCCAGTACATCGCCGCGCGTAAGCATTTCGCCGGGACCCGTTCGTTGGGTTCGGGCGAGATCTGGCTCTATCACGTCGGTGGCGGTGAAGGCGTGCAACTCAACGAGAAGCC
This sequence comes from Betaproteobacteria bacterium, assembly GCA_016720925.1. Lineage (NCBI taxonomy): Bacteria > Pseudomonadati > Pseudomonadota > Betaproteobacteria > Betaproteobacteria bacterium. Next base: position 84,736 of record JADKJR010000036.1, read on the forward strand.
CAATTGGCAGAAAGATCTGGGCGAGCCGGCATTCTCACCGGATGGCCGCTATGTCTACTATTCGCAGGACACGACGTCGGGCATCCGCTTCGAGTACAACAAGGATTCCAACGGCCAGATCTACCAGATTTTTCGCCGCGATCTGCAGGAGGGGAAAACCAAGGCCTTCGTCAGCGGCCCGGGTGGCGCCGTGCGGCCCACGCCTTCGCCGGATGGAAAGTATCTCGCGTTCGTCCGGCGCGTACGTAACCAGAGCACGCTGTTCCTCAAGGACCTGAAGACCGGCGAGGAATTTCCCGCCTGGGGCGAACTGGAACGCGATATGCAGGAAACGTGGGCGATCCATGGCGTCTACCCGTCATTCGCGTGGCTGCCGGACAGCCGGCAGATTGTGGTCTGGGCCAAGGGAAAAATCTGGCGCGTCGATCCGTTTGCCAAGTCCGCAAAAGAAATTCCCTTCCATGTCAAAGACACCCGCGATGTCCGCAAGGCATTGCGATTTGAGAGCGCGGTGGCACCGGATCAGTTCGATGTGCACCAGTTGCGCGGCGTGAATGTCTCCCCGCAGGGTGACAAGGTCATTTATTCCGCGCTCGGATATCTCTACATCCGTGATTTGCCTGAAGGCAAACCGCAGCGGGTAACGCGGCAGGAAGATCATTTCGAATTTTCCCCGGCGTTTTCCCGTGACGGCCGCAGCATCGTTTTCACCACCTGGAATGATGAGAAGCTCGGCTCGGTGCGTACAGTCGAATTGAAGACCGGTCGGGAAACCATCCTTACCTCGAGCCCGGGAAAATATCTGGAACCCGTCCTCTCGCCTGATGGACGGCAAGCCGTTTACCTGCGCGCAACCGGTGGCTTTCTGACGAGCCCATGGAATGGCATCGATGCGGGAATCTTTGTGGTGAGTACCGATGGCAAAGGTACGCCACGACTGCTCGCCGAAGAAGGCCGCGCACCACAGTTCGGCAAGGACAACGAACATGTCTACATCACGCGCCTCGTCAAGAAAGAGAAAGACGAGGAGGAGTGGGCGACGCATCTCATTCGCCTGAAGCTCGACAAGTCTGAACAGCAAGCCATCGTCAAAGGGGAATTTGTCAGCGATTTCGCCTTGTCGCCGAACGGGGAATGGCTGGCCTTTCGCGAACGCTTTCACACCTATGTCATGCCGCTGCCGCTGGTCGGCAGCACGATCACGATTAATATCAATCCGAAGAAGGAAGCGTTGCCTTTCAAGCAGCTTGACGTCAACGCCGGCGACTATCTGCATTGGTCCGGTGACAGCCGCGCGCTGAATTTTTCGCTGGGCGATGAATTGTTCACCCGCGAGTTGAAGGATGCATTTGTCTTCGTGCCGGGTGCGCCCAAAGATTTGCCAAAACCGGCCGAGGCGGGCCGCAAAATCGGCTTCAGCGAAAAGGCGGACAAGCCCGCCGGTGTGACGGTGATTTCGGGTGCACGCATCGTCACCATGAAAGGCGATGAGGTGATCGAGAACGGCCGCATTGTGGTGACAGACAACCGCATCACCGCGATCGGCAAGGCAACCGAAGTTGCCGTACCCGCAGGCGCGACGCAAATCGATGTGCGCGGCAAGACCATCATTCCCGGCCTGATCGATGTGCACTGGCATGGCCGCATGGGTGACAACGGCGTGATTCCGCAGCAAAGCTGGGTGAATTACGCGTCGCTTGCGTTCGGCGTGACGACGATTCACGATCCTTCAAACGATACCGCCACCATTTTCACGGTGAGCGAAATGCAGCGCGCTGGCAAGATTGTCGCACCGCGCGTGTATTCGACCGGCACCATCCTCTACGGAGCAAAAGCCAACGTAACCGCCGTGATCAACAGCCTCGATGATGCGCTTACCCATTTGAAGCGCATGAAAGCGGCGGGGGCGACGACGGTGAAAAGCTACAACCAGCCGCGCCGCGACCAGCGTCAGCAGGTGCTGGAAGCCGCGCGCCAGACACGCATGATGGTGGTGCCGGAAGGGGGTTCGCTGTTTCAGCACAACATGACCATGGTGATCGACGGCCACACCGGTGTCGAACATGCGCTTCCGGTTGCCAGTGTCTATGACGACGTGAAGCAATTATGGCCACAGACGCAGGTCGGTTACACGCCCACACTCGGTGTCGGCTATGGCGGGCTCGACGGCGAACACTACTGGTATGCGCGTACCGACGTCTGGAAGCATCCGCTGCTGTCGAAATACGTGCCTCGCACCGTGCTTGAGCCGCGCAGCATTCGCCGCGAAACCGCACCCGAAGAAGATTTCAACGTGTTCAAGATCGCGAGTACCGCGACCGCGCTGCAGCGTGCCGGCGTCGCGGTCAACCTCGGCGCGCACGGCCAGCGGGAAGGCCTCGCCGCGCATTGGGAGATGTGGACACTCGGTCGCGGCGGCATGACGCCACTGGAGATCATTCGTGTGGCCACATTGAATGGAGCGAAGTATCTGGGCTTGGACAAGGATATCGGTTCGCTTGAGCCGGGCAAGTTGGCCGATCTGGCGATCATCGATGGCGATGTGCTTGCCGACATTCGAAATTCCGACCGTGTTACCCAGGTCATGCTGAATGGACGCATTTACGACACGGCGACCATGAACGAAGTGGGTGCGGTATCGAAGGCGCGCAAGCCGTTCTTCTTCGAGGGCGCACGGGGAACGAACGCAGCAGTGGGAATTGAGAGCTTGGGCGATAGTGATGCACAGGGGCACGGGCTTTGTGCAGGGCATTGATGAATTTGCGGCGAAGGCTTGCCACAATTTGTGAAACTCTAGCGCTGGCGGGCGTTTCAGGGCAAAAATGCCTCAAACGCCGCGCCAGTCTTTGTGTTTGAGTATCTCTTTGGTGGAACGGCAAATAGTTGCCGTTCCCGCGTCGCATAGCGGGACTTCGCTTGTCCGCTTGCGGCGTTGAATGTGACTGTAGTAATGAAGTCAGTCGAACGCATGACGATGAAAGTGTTGAAGGTCTGATTCGATAAACCTGACAGGTTACTCAGGCTCGAAAGCGCGCTTACAATTGACAGGTTCGTTTCGAACACAACCGGTACTTCGGCAACTTGATCTTCCAATGAAACTCGGCACGATGCAGCCATGACCAGACTTTTCCTATGCCGTCTTTAGCGGCACCAATGGACCGGCCAAATCGGACGTTACGTCCCGGAGACGCAATTCGGACCAATCCTCAAGACGGATACTGGGGCTTGGCCGTCGTACTCGACTTGTTCGTATCCGGACCGACAAATCGGGAGCGGGTCCATATTGCGATCACGCCCGTGGTTCGTCGGCAGGAGTTTGCGCTTGACGATCTTGATGATTGCGAGCTTCAAACCCTGCAGTTCGAGCAACACTATTCCCCTTCCAGAGATGTAACTCTGGTAAAGACGGTTCCGTGCGTATACAAGTATCCCAATATTGAAGCGTCAGGAATTGAGATAATTGGGTCCGTCGAACCCGGCTGCATCTACTCGGGCCCGCTGAGCGAACATGTCGACACATCCATTGCCGGCGCATTCCCTTCGGCTCCCAAGATCGACCGCTACCTAGGAAACGAAGCAGTTATTGCGTGGAGGCGCTTGCATGATGCGGACGCATGGAACGCTATCGTGGCCGAGAGCAAGGCTAAGTACTTTGCGCATGAAGAGAAGCGATTGCGCGATGCGAGAGAGAAGGCGCGAATGCGAAGGCAACAACGAAAGCGCACGCGTGTAAACACTTAGCCTGTGTCGGGTGTCGTCCAACCCGTCGCTCAACACGAACGTCCGTATGCAGGATTTCGCCCGCGCAACGGGCCGCCGGTTAGCTTACTTTGTTAAACGTTCGCTTTGTACAAGTCTGACTGTCCGATGTGGGGTGATGGAAGTTCGCGCCTCCAGAAGGGGGTCGCCCACCAGTGAGACCGTGGCCGACTTGATGAATTGGTAAGGTGAATCCCCAACAGCCTTTGCGGATTCGCCCATTCACAAATTGCCCATGAACCGCGCTTGGCACTTCCGACAGACTCTATTGCTACCGCTAAATGTCAGCACTGTCCCGTATAAAACCGCCGCGGACATACCGCCTCATAGCGATCATTGCCGCCGATTTCCACCTGCTCGCCAACGGTGACGCGATTGCCGCGTTCATCCAGCCGCACATTCATCGTTGCCTTGCGTCCACAGCGGCAGATGGTCTTCATTTCCTCCAAATCATCGGCCAGTGTCAGCAAGGCGCGTGAGCCTGGAAAGGGTTTGCCCAGAAAATCACTGCGAAGGCCGTAGCAGATCACCGGCGTGCCGCGCGTATGGGCGAGTTCGTGCAGTTGCACCACTTGCGCCTCGGTCATGAATTGCGCCTCGTCGATCAGGATGCACGATGGCAGCGCGCGCACTTTATACAACTCGGTGAAATTTGTACCGGCGGAAAATACTTCCGACGCGCGCTCCACACCCAGGCGAGAAACAATGCGGCCCTCGCCATAGCGATCATCAATGGCGGCGGTGAACAGATTGACTGTTTGTCCGCGCTCTTCGTAGTTGTAAGCCACCTGCTGCAACGAGGTCGATTTACCGGCGTTCATGGCGGCAAAGCGAAAATAGAGTTTGGCCAATGCGTGCTCCTGATGAGAATTGGCTCACAGTATAACTTTGGATGGTCACTGGCCAGTCGCGGATGTGTGTGATGGTAAGTGACGCCACGCCGAAAGCTTTGATTGCGCCGATGTATTGTGCGATGCTCGTTCATTCAATTCAGTTGAGACCACGGAGAAATTCATGCGAACAAAAAATGCCACCAATTGGTTGGCCGGTGCGGCCATGGCAATGATCACCTTGATCGCGCAGGGCCAGGCTCAGGACGTGGCCAAGGCCGCGCCAATGCCACAATCACCCGCGGCGACAACGGCGAGCGTCACTCCACCACAATTGAAGCCCGGCGAAGCGATCGCGCCCGCGTTGCCTTTGTTCATCGTGCATTTCATCACCGGGCCGGGCTGGGACAAAGACAAGGCTGCTGATGAACAGAATGGATTCAAGGAACACTCACAGAACCTGTCGCGGATGCGCGCGGCGGGAATGCTGGTACTGGGGGCGCGTTATCAGGACAGTGTCGCCGACAAGGGCATGTTGATCGTGCGTGCCGACAATGCCGAGGCGGTGAGTTCGCAATTCGTTGCGGACCCGATGGTGAAAAACAAATTGTTTGTTCTGGATATCGCCGCGTTCATGCCGTTCTTTGAGGGATTTGTTGGGCGGCCGACACGGACCATTGCGGCGGATTCACCATTGAATGCACTGACCTGGCTGGCAGGATGCTGGTTCGGCCGCAGCGGAAAAAATGAATTCCGCGAGCACTGGATGCGTCCGGCAGGTGGTTTGATGCTTGGGATGGGACGCACCATCTCCGGCGGCAAGGCAGTGTCCTACGAGGCGATGCGGATCGAGCTGGATAGTGCAGGTGCGCCGGTGTTTGTCGCCAAGCCGTCAGGACAACCCGAGGCCAGCTTCAAGCGTTTGAAATTCGATGCGACCAGCATCGTGTTTGAGAACGCTGAACACGATTTTCCACAGGTCATCAAGTACCAGCTACAGCCGGATGGCGCGCTGCACGCTCAAATTGAAGGCAAGCTCAAGGGCAGGGATGCGCGTATCGAATTTCCTATGCGCCGAGGGAGTTGCGAGTAGATGTGCATGGGCAAGAAAACAAGCCCGGCAGGCAACAATTACATCGTTACATCGTGCGCACGACGCCCACCACCAAACCCTCGATATCGAGCTCTTTCTTGTCGAGATCCACCACGATCGGCAGGAAATCCGGATTCTCTGCAATCAGGTAAGCCTGCCGGCCTTTCAGCTTGAGGCGTTTCACGGTGGCATCGCCCTCGATACGCGCGACCACGATCTGACCGGTGCGCGCCTGCGTGGTTTTGTGGATGGCGAGCCAATCACCGTCCATGATGCCGACATCCTTCATGCTCATGCCGGATACCTTCAGCAGGTAGTCCGCCTTGGGCTTGAACATGAGCGGGCTCACCGGATAGCGGCCAACCACATTTTCCTGCGCAAGAATCGGAGAGCCGGCGGCAACCTTGCCGATCAGCGGCATGCCGCCTTCTTCATCGTTGACCGCTTCCGAACCCATCGCGCCGCCTTCGCGGATGCGGATGCCGCGCGATGAACCGGCAAGCATTTCGATGGCGCCTTTGCGCTCGAGCGCACGCAAATGCTCTTCTGCCGCGTTGGGCGATCGAAAGCCCATGGCGGCGCACATTTCTGCGCGGGTGGGGGGCATACCATTCTCGGCGATCCAGGCTTTGAGAAAGGCGAGTATTTCCTGCTGGCGGGCGGTGAGTTCGTTCATACCTGTCTTTTTATACAGTTTTTGACGGGATTGCAAGTGTTTTCTGGAAAAGGCTTTCCCGGGAAATGCGTGGTTGCGCTCACACCCGTCTAGAGAATCGCTGTTCGCAGTGCTATTCTGACCCGCTAACATTCTGCATCCCTCATTTCGGAATCTTGTTATGAACTACCGCCTTCCCTTGCGCCTTCTTGCCTGCCTGTTTGCCGCCGCACTGGCATCACCTGTCGTATCTTCCGCTGAACTAACTGCCGGGCCAATGGCCGGTGCGTCGTACATGCGTGGCGCAAAATTGTGGGTACAGGCGAGCGGGCCAGCCAAGGCTGTAATCGAATACTGGGACACGAAGGAGCCGAAGAAAGTCATGCGCACCATAGCGATTGCGCTGCGGCAGGATGAGGACTACATCGGACATTTCAATATTGATGCGCTGGAGCCGGGCCGGAGGTATGGCTACCGCGTCAGATTTGACGGCAAGGAACAAAAAGTCGGGCAATCGCTCACGTTTCAGACCCAGACACTTTGGCAATGGCGCACCGACGCCCCCGACTGGAAGCTCGCCTTCGGCACCTGTGCCTACACCAACGAAGTCGCATACGACCGGCCCGGCCGCCCGTATGGCGGCGCAGCGGAAGCCATGCAGATTTACGACAGCATCGCCATGCAAAAGCCGGATGTGATGCTATGGGGTGGCGATTACCTTTACCACCGCGAAGTCGATCAGGACAGCGAAACGGGTCTGCGCTACCGCTGGAAGCACGATCGCAGCATCCCGCAAGTGCAGAATCTGTTGCGCACCGGCCATCACTTCGCGATTTGGGACGATCACGAATACGGGCCCAATGATTCAAATTCCAGTTACCCGCTTAAGGGCGAATCGCTGAAGCTCTTCAAGCGGCATTTTGCCAACCCCAGCTATGGCTTGCCGGAAACGCCGGGCGTGTTCGGTAACTTCATTTTCAACGATGCGGAGATTTTTCTGACGGACAATCGTTACTATCGCGATAGTGACAAGTTGATTGCCGATGACAAATCGATGCTCGGCGCCGCGCAATTGCGCTGGCTGAAGAACGCGTTGCTTTCCTCGGTGTCGCCGGTGAAAATCATCGTCGTCGGCAACCAGGTGACCAACGCCGTCAATCCCTGGGAAGGCTGGGACAAGTTTCCAAAGGAACGCGCCGACTTCCTCAAATTTCTCATCGACCAGAAAATCAACGGCGTGATATTTTTTTCAGGCGATCGGCATTTCACGGAACTGCTGAAGACCGAGCGCGCGGGAACCTATCCCTTGTATGAGTTGACCTGCTCGCCATTGACCTCGGGCACGCCGTCCGGCCTCGATTCCGAAAAGGCCAATCCGCAAGTTGTGGCGGATACGTTTGTCGCGGAGCGCAATTTCTGCACGGTGGATTTTTCAGGCACGCGCAAGGAGCGCAAGCTGATGATTCGCAGCTTCTCCACCGAGGGGCGGCAAATCTGGGAGAAGGAGATTGCGTTGTCGGCATTGCAGTCGCCGAAGTAGCGCAAATTTCAGTGCCGCAAATTAGGCGGGGTGGGCAGCTCTTGACCTGAGCTTGTCGAAGGGCCCACCGTACGCACCCTGCGCGGTCTACAGCCGCCAAAGTTGCCGGCCACTCGCGCGGATCGCGCCCGCATCCAGCACTGATTTCACGTCGATTACCGCCCCTTGCAGCTTGACCTTCTCCAGCAGGGTGGCCAGCGGCTTGTCCAGATATTCCTTGTGCGACACCGCCAGTATTACTGCATCAGCCGCGGGCATCCGATCCCACTCGGTTAAGGCGATACCGTACTCGTGCTGTGCTTCCGCCGGCGACGCGTAGGGGTCATGCACCTTCACAGTCAGTCCGTATTCCTTCAACTCTTTCACGATGTCGACGACTTTTGTATTGCGCACATCGGGACAGTTTTCCTTGAAGGTCAGCCCCAGTACGTTGACGGTGCCGCCCTGCAATTTTCCACCGGCGCGAATCATGGTCTTGACCGTATTCTCGGCGACGTATTTGCCCATGCTGTCATTGATGCGCCGCCCGGAAAGAATCACTTCCGCATGGTGGCCGAATTTTTCGGCCTGATAAGTGAGGTAGTAGGGGTCGACGCCAATGCAATGTCCACCGACGAGGCCGGGACGGAATTTCAGGAAGTTCCACTTGGTCCCGGCCGCAGCCAGCACTTCGGCGGTATCCAGTCCCATGCGATTGAAAATGATCGCGAGTTCATTCATGAACGCGATATTGATATCGCGCTGGGAGTTCTCGATAACCTTAGCGGCTTCAGCAACCTGGATGCTCGATGCGCGATGTACGCCAGCCTTGACGACTGCCGCATAGGCGTTTGCGAGCCGCTCCAGCGTTTCGGGCGTGTCACCGGACACAACCTTGACGATACTGACCAGCGTATGTTCCTTGTCGCCGGGGTTTATGCGCTCCGGGGAATAGCCGACAAAGAAATCGCGCTTCCATTTTTTACCGGACGCGCGTTCCAGTTCCGGAATGCACACTTCTTCGGTAGCACCCGGATAGACGGTGGACTCGTAAACCACGATAACGCCGGCCTTGAGGTGCGGGCCGATGGCCTTACTCGCGCTGAGCAAAGGCGCGAAATCCGGCAGGCGCGCTTCATCCACCGGCGTCGGCACGGCGATGATGATGATGTCAGCCTTTGCCAGCGCCGCAACGTCGGTCGTGCAGGTAAGCCTGGTCGCCGCGCGCAAGTCTTCCGTGGATACTTCGCCAGTCGGATCAACATGCCCGCAATAGGCATCAACTTTTGCCTGGGATAAATCAAACCCATACGTTTCAAATTGTTTGCCGAATTCAACGGCGAGCGGCAGGCCCACATAGCCAAGACCGACAACGCCAATAATTTGTTGCTTCATGTGATGCTCCCATTTTTTTGTTTTTGCGACATGCCGTTCATTCATTGTGCGAACGAAGGTATGAATGCACTTACGCGTATTTAACAGGCTATATGACACGCGCTTGCGAGCAGTTGACGATCATCAAACCTTATAGTAATTCCGATACCATTTTACGAATCGCGCGATGCCGTCTTCGACCTGTGTGGCCGGTCGAAATCCGACGTCGCGTTCCAGGCGCGACACATCCGCCTGCGTTGCGGGCACATCTCCTGGCTGCATCGGCAACATGTCCATGATCGCTTTCTTGCCGAGACATTCTTCCAGTGCGTTGATGTATCGCATCAACTTTACCGGTGTGTTGTTGCCGATGTTGTAAATGCGGTAGGGCGCATAGCTGGTGCCTGGGTCGGGCTGGTCGCTGTTCCATGCCGGGTCCGGCGCGGCGGGTTGGTCGATGACCCGCACTACACCCTCGATGATGTCATCGACGTAAGTGAAATCGCGCACCATGTTGCCGTGATTGAACACCCGGATCGGCTCACCAGCGAGGATCGCCTTGGTGAACATGAACAGCGCCATGTCCGGTCGTCCCCACGGACCATATACCGTGAAAAAACGCAGTCCGGTGCACGGCAATTTGTAAAGATCCGCGTAGCAGTGCGCCATCATCTCGTTGGCTTTCTTGGTCGCCGCATAGAGTGAAATGGGATGATCGACCGGATCGGCTTCCGAAAATGGCAGTTTGGTATTGGCGCCATACACCGAGCTCGACGAGGCGTACACGAGGTGCTTCACCGCGTTGTGGCGTGAGCCTTCCAGAATGTTGGTGAACCCGACCAGATTGGCTTCAACATATGCGTGCGGATTTTCCATCGAGTAGCGTACGCCCGCCTGTGCCGCGAGATTCATGACGGTGTCGAATTTTTCTGCGGCGAATAGCGCTTTGGTGCCATCGCCATCGGCGATGTCCAATTTGACGAATCGGAAGCGCGGATAGGCCGCCAGGCGGACCAGGCGATTCTCTTTTAGTCTTGACATCGTAATAGTTGTTCAGGTTGTCGATGCCGACGACTTCATCGCCGCGCTCGAGCATGCGGATAGCCAGCGTGTGGCCGATGAAACCGGCGACGCCGGTGATCAGGATTTTCATGGTTTGGGCAGACAGGTTTTGACGCGAGTTTTAGGGCGGCTCTTTGACGCGGGCCATTAGCGGAAATGGATCCTTGATTCGACTATTTTAGCCAGTCCTGCGAGGTGCACGGCAATCCTTTCATTAGTACGGCAGCGGCACATCCGATTTCGCCGCCGTCAGCACCCGGCGGAAATCTTCCTTTATACGCTGCAACGCGATATCGGTTTCTGCCTCGAAGCGCAGCACGATCACCGGCGTGGTGTTGGACGCACGCGCCAGGCCGAAGCCGAACGGATACTCGACACGGAAGCCGTCAAGCGTGATTACTTCGGTGGCGCCCTCAAACTTGGCGTCTTTCTGCAATTGGGCAACCAGTGTGTGCGGCTCGCCTTCCTTGAGATGCCAATGGAGTTCTGGCGTCGAAATGGAGTTGGGCAGGGCTTTCAGTTGTGCATTGGCATCGACGTCTTTGCTGACGATTTCCAGCAATCGCGCGCCGCAATACAGCGCGTCGTCGAAGCCGTACCACCGTTCCTTGAAAAAGATATGGCCGCTCATTTCGCCGGCAATCGGCGCGCCGGTCTCCTTCATCTTCAGTTTGATCAGCGAATGCCCGGTCTTGTACAGCGTGGGCCGGCCACCGTGGTCGCGCACCCACTTGAACAGATTACGTGACGATTTCACGTCAAAAATAACTTCGCCACCCGGCACGCGCGACAACACATCGGCGGCGAACAGCATCAACTGCCGATCGGGGTAGATGATCTCGCCGTCTTTCGTGACAACGCCCAGGCGATCCCCGTCACCGTCAAACGCCAGCCCCAATTCGGCATCGGTTTCCTTTAGCGCGCGGATGACGTCCTGCAGATTCTTGGGTTCGGCCGGATCGGGATGATGATTGGGAAAGGTGCCATCGACGTCGCAGAATAATTCGATCACGTCGCAGCCCATTGCACGGAAGAGGCGTGGCGCATAGGCACCGGGGGCCCCATTGCCGCAATCGACCACAATCTTCATCGGGCGGGTGAGCTTTGCGTCACCGACGATGCGGGCGATATAGGCCTCCGTCAGGTCGCGCTTTTCGTAGGTGCCTACACGCGCCGGGGGAGCGATTTCGAAATCGTCCGTGTCGATGGCGCGCTTCAGCGCCTGTATCGCGTCCAGCGCCAGTGTTTCGCCCTGGATCACCATCTTGATGCCGTTGTAGTCGGGGGGGTTGTGCGAGCCAGTAATCATCACCCCCGAGCCGGTATTGAAATGGACCGCGCCGAAATAGACCATCGGTGTCGCCACCATGCCGATATCGATGACGTGGATGCCGGTCGATTGAATGCCTTGGGCGAGCGCTTCGGCGAACAGGGGACCGGATAGCCGGCCATCGTAGCCGATCGTGATATGCGTGCCGCCACGGCGTTTTGCCTCTGTGCCCAGCGCTTTGCCAACCAGTTTGACGGTTTCGCCGGTCAGCGATTTACCGACGATGCCACGAATATCGTAAGCCTTGAAGATTTCGGATGCGACTTTGCTCATGATGGTTCTCTAGGTTTGAGTGTCAAAAAAATGAAAAACACGCCGGGTCATCCAACTGTTGCCGGGGAATGGTTCCGCCAGAAAGCCCACATGGCCGCCATGTTCCGGAAATTCCAGCGTCACGTGCGCGGATACTTCATTTGCCGTGGGCAGGGCGGACGCCGGCAGGAACGGGTCGTTACGGGCATTCAATACCAATGTCGATACCTTAACATCGATCAGGCCCGGCTTGGCCGACCCGCGTGTCCAGTAATCGTCGGTGTCCCGGTAGCCGTGCAGCGGCGCGGTGACCTCGTTGTCGAACTCGCGCAAGGTGCGCGCGCGCCGCATGACCTCCTCGCGGAAGATGCCGGGGTGGCGCCTGAGTTTGGCCAGCGAACTCGTCTTCATGGTCGCGAGAAAGCGGCGTGTGTAGAGCCGGCAAAAGCCGCGTTCAAGCGCCGCGCCCGAGGCCATTAAATCCAGCGGCGCGGAAATCCCCACGGCAGCAGTCGCGATTCGGGTCGCTTCGCTTCCTTGTTCGCCCAGCCATTTCAACGTCGCGTTGCCGCCCAGAGATATGGCAGCGACATAAAGCGGCCGATCGGGTGCTTCGGCTTTTGCGCGGCGCAGGATCCAGTCGATCTCGGTCGAGTCGCCCGAATGATACGCGCGCGGCAGAAGGTTCATTTCGCCGCCGCAGCCGCGGAAATGTGGCACCAGTCCGCGCCAGCCACGCCGCGCCACTTCATTCATCAGGTTGAGCGAGTAGATGCTTTGCGATGAGCCTTCGAGCCCGTGAAAGACCACTACCATCGGCTTGTCCAGCGGTCCCGTGACGCGATCGACATCGATAAAATCGCCGTCCGGCTTGCCGTTCGGCGTAGTGTCCCAGCGTTCGCGGCGGTAATGTGGTTTGTCCGGTCGGTCAAAGACGAACGGATAGACCGTCTGCCAATGTGCGCCAAACACACCGCGGCCCAGCCACCATGGCGCGCGATACCGCGGAGCCGCCGCCGCATTGGCGTCGATGCCCGCCCCTGTCGTTACCATCGGGCCTTCCAATCGACACGCAGGCGGCCATCCGGCGTCGGCTGCCCGATGGACTTCAGTTGGGCAAGCAAATCCTCAGGCAGCGCAGGCGATGGCGTGATGTGTCCCGCGTAGGCAATCTGGCCCGGAGATGTCGTCTGAATCGATCCGCCACCGTCAAGTTTCAACGCGCCACTCGATTGCTCGACAACATAGTCGATAGCCGTGCCTCGTGCGGCGAGTTTCAGTTGGTAGTTTCCCAATGCCTGCGGGGAAAACCGCGCGAGGCCGAAGCTGTCCGCATTGATTTGCACATCACCGTTTACGCGAAGGACATCACCGTAGGCCACATCCATTCGCATCGCGCCAGGTGTGCTGACACGCATCGTTCCCGAGGGCGCGAATAGTGCCAGGACGGGTATCGCCAGTTGAAGGGCCCCTGCGTCCATGGTGACGGCCACATTGCTGAACTCAACCGACTGCCAACCTGCACCGACTTCAATTGACCCGGCGAAGGTGGGCGATGTCGGCACGACTTTCCATGCCATTCGCAGCCGCGTCAACGCCCGCAGGTCGAATTTCCAGGTAAGCGGCACGGTCAGCGCGTCAGATGCCTGGCCTGCCTGCAGCACACCAAAGCCGTCCCAGATCGATCCGGCCACCGAGACATGCCATGGCGGCGGAAGCGCCCGATTGATGCGGTCCTCGAACAGGTACGCCGGCAGGAATTCGATCACGCCAACTACAAAGGCGATGGCCACCAGGATTCCGATGCGGCGCCCGGTGAGCCACGTCATTTGGCGCTCCCGGCAGCCGGTGACCCGCTGGGCCGCGTCTGGTCAGCCATGAGCATGTCGACGGAGACTTCCCGCCTGCCATCCGGCAAAGCCTGCAATGTAAGTGAAATGATCTGGAGTTGATGCCGCGACTGCACGTCGCCCAGCCGATCCCACCACGTTGCATAGACAATTCTTGGAATCACAACCCGGAACGCGCGGCTGGGATCAAGGTTCACGCGGGCGCCGTCACCAAACGCGGACTGCAAAGTGTCGATATTGGCAATGGTTGGCGGCGCGGGCGCGATGAGGCTGGTACTCGTCAGCTGGCGAATTTCTTCAGCCTGGGTTTTCATCAGCGCAAGTTGAGCGCTGAGTTGCGGAAGCCTGGCGGTCAGGCGGTCGCGTTCGCGCACGGCAGGTAGCCAGACGTAGGCGAACAGAATGGCCACAATCAGAAGCAACGCGCCGATGCCGATGACACGCTGATGACGCTGTTCAGCCGATGCCAGCGTTGCAATGCGGGCGCAAGCGATTGCGCGAGCCGAATCCGTATCAACGACGGCAAGTTCATGTGCCTGCTCGCAATATGACGCGCACTGCAAGCCTCGTTGATTTCGCATCGGTGGCAGTGCCGCTCTTGTTGCCCACGGGATTGCCAAACGAAGCGCCGTGCAAGCGATCCACGGCGCGTTGCAGGTGAGCACGCTGATCCGCCGTGGCCAACACCAAGTCAAGCGTGGCGGTGCCATCGCGGACGGCCAGTGTACTAACCGATACCGGCTCGCCGGGAAGCGTTTGCAAGAGCGACACCAGTCTTGCTATCAGATTTTGCGCGTCAGCATCCGCCGGTAAACCGCGCTCGCGCTTCAGTTGCTGCAGGTTGCGCTGCAACTGCAATGGCGGATCGACGATCGCCTGCGCTGCGGGAAACGCGGCCTTGAACACTTGCGTCATCTCGCGCTCAAGCGCCAGCCGCTCGCCATTGAGCCGCCAGTTGTCGATGAGAATCAGAAGGACATGTACGCTAACCATCAGCGCCAGCACGATCAGCGCAGGTCTTAGCAGACCAATCCATTTGCCGACCGCTTCGCGCGGGGCGAATTCGCCGGTGAGCAGGTTGGCGGATTTACTGGCAATGAGCAGCGTCTGCAGATTGTCTATGGATGACGGGCCGAGTCTGACTGGCAGGTCCAGCGCGCGTTCCCACTGATGTGCGAGGGCGGCATCGGGCGCGGCAACAACCGCTCGGGACGGCATTGACTGCAGCACCAGCGCACTGGGGGCGCGCCGCTGATCACGCGCTTCTTTCAATGCCAGCGTCAATCCAAATGGTGGCTCGCGACCGGCGCCAACATCGAGGTTGTATACAAAACCATCCGCCCGTTTGGCGAAGCCGCGCCGTTCATCAAGCACGACGGCCCATTCCCCTGCATCGACCGGTATGCGTGAGGCGATCGAAATCAGGCAGTCCGGCGACAATCCGGCCTGCTTAAGCCACGCCAGGACACCCACGAGCCACGTGCGGTCAATGGCGGCAACCACATGCTGCTGCGTGACGGACTTGCCCAGCACGACGGCATGCACGGTCGAGGGATCAATGGTGAGTTTGTCTTCAATGGCATAGCGGAGGAGGGCGTCGCGTTTCGCCGGCGCGACTGGTGGAAGCGTGGTTTCGATGAACAACAATCGGCCCACGGGTGCCAGCGCCACGACGCGCTCTGCGCGCGGCAGTGATGCGAGCGGTCCCTCGCCCGCACGCAGGATCGCGTTCGCGTTGTCCAGCAGCGTCCACTCGGCTGACGCGGCGGGATCAAAGCGGGGCAGGTCGGGGATGCTGAGGAGGAGGGTCAGTGCCAATGGAAGCGTGTTGCCTAGTCGGTTTTGACCCAAATTATACTGGGCCATTTGGGGACACCGCTGCCGTCGCCGGGGGCGCGTTGCAGAAGCGCCGACTGGCGCATCTGCGCGCCGGCGTTGTCGATAGCGATCGTCACCAGGAAGAACTGGCTCGTAACGTCCACGTCAATGGTTGCGGCCGGAACACTTTTCAAGAATTCAGATTCCGCGATGGCAGCCTTGTTTGCCAGGGGCTTTGTTAACCGCAGTTTTGCCAACGCCGTGAGCCGGTCAATTGCCAGCGTCGGAAATATTGCGGCCAGCACTTCCTGCGGCGCGGTATTGAGGTTGATCGGGGTGCGGAACGGAAGCGCCGTGACGAACGGCATCAATCGCGCCAGGATTGCCGTATCAAAGCCGCGCACGCGGCGCAGTTCTTCCACCTGCACCAGGTTCTGATTGGCAGCGCGATACGGATTGGCAAGTGCCATGTAAGTCGCACTTTCCGCGCCACTCGCGCCGCTCGGCTCGTCGTCGGCATCGATCCAGTCGACGACGGCATCGGCCAGATCAGGGCTCAGTTTGAGTTCTGTGAGCAGGCGGCGGAATACCTCCATATCGGCCTCGCTCTTTGCGCCGTTCTTCACCAGATTATTCAGATTGAACAGCCCGCCGTCGTCGCGCACCGCGCCGGCGGCCATCGCGCCATCGATGGGAATGGCGTTGAGTCCCTGTGCCCAGGGCTGCGATAGATCGACGCGTTGCGTGGTTTTCTGAAGTTGAAATAACGCCGCGCGTGCCCAGTCCAGCGTCGGCGCCGCGTACAGCGCCGCTTGCGCGCGTTCGCCGGCGCGCGCAGTGCGGGTAAGCGCCTGGCTTTGCTGGGACAGCAGGAATGCAGCAATGCTGGCCGCGAGCATCACTACCAGCAGGGCGGTGATGATGGCGACGCCGCGCTGGTGTTTGCGCGTCATGTGTTGCCGCGCAGTGCGAACACGCGGACGAACTGCTCGCCGCCCGCCAGCGTGATGGTGAGTTCAAGTGCGGCCGGGTAGGCACCCGGTGCACTCGCGGCGCCGGATGCCGGACTGCCACCGACCGGCGTGGATCGCCACACGTTTTGCCAGGTGCCGGCACGATCCATGGCTCGCCATTTGGCCTCGCGGACCTGGCCCAATGCGGGATATGCCTGCGGTGCCGTGCGCGGGGCAGCGTCGAGGCTCGGCCATAGCACCAGTTCCAGCGTACCTTCCTTCAATCGATAGCCGACGCGCTGTGGCGTGGCGGCGATACCGGTACTGCCGGCAAACCCGCTTCGGGTAAAGACCAGCGTGGCATCGTCCGCGCCGGGAAGCAGGGCAGTGAGACGCAGGGCATCATCGAGCAAGTTGTCGGCATTGCGCGGCCGCCGGTCGAGCAGCGTAGTGAAGTCGTCATCGAGCCGCGCAAATAGCAGCGCGACATCGCGAAGCCGTGCCGTCTCGGTGTTCAGGTGTTGCCGGGTCTGAAATACCGAATCGAGCGTGCGATACGACATCACCGCCATGATCGCGAAAATAGCGAGCGCGACCAACAACTCCACGAGTGTGAAGCCGGATTGTTTTGGTGCAAAGCGGACTTTCACGGCCCGCTCCCCGGCGGCCGCACGAGATAGGCGTTCAGCGTCACCAGCGATTGTGACTGAGCCGGACGCAGTACCTTGAGTGAAACCTTGCGGAATGCCGCGTTCGGCGTCTCCGATGTCACCTGCTGCCATTCGAACTCGATTCCCGACATGCTGCTGCGTCCGCTGACGGTACCGGCCGAAGGGAAGGTATTCATCGCCGTCAGTTCAGCGACGCGATTTTGCGCGATCCAGGTGGCCAATGTGCGCAGGCGCGTTTCCTGCGCGCTGTCGGTCGCAACATTTGCGGCGCGCGCGGCGGCCGCCAGCGCGATGGCGAGGATAGTCAGCGCAACCAGCACCTCAATAAGCGTGAATCCGCGCCGGTGGTTTGTGCCAATACGCATCACGACGGATCTTTGCCGAGACGCAAATTGCCGATGGCATCGCCGGCGATCTTGCGGTTACCGGCTGGGCCACTCAGGGCAAGCTCAAATGGCGCGGCAACACCAATGGGCAAAAACGTAATGATGTTGTCTTTCGCATCAGCAGATGCCGAACCGACACGCAACCGCGCGCTGAATGTGTCCGATAGCGTGTGGGGCCTGAGGCCTTCGATGGCCGACGCATTCCAGCGCGACGGATCGGCAAAGTCTCGTTCCAGGAATTGAATTTCGTTGCCGGTGATTGTCACCGCAATGACACGCCCGCCGAACGCGGCTTCATCGCGCGCGATTTGCAGGACCGCGAGCAGTTTTTCGCTTTCTTGCTGGAGTTTTTCTTCGGCGGTCTGGAACAGATTCGCGGTGGCAAGAACGGTGGTGATGCCGAGAATGACGATCACCACCAGGATTTCGATCAGGGTGAAGCCACTTGATAAACCCAAGCACTGGCGCGGTGTTTCAGGCATTTTTGCCCGGAACGGCGCGCCAGTGCTAGACTTTACGAGTTGCGCATGCACCTTTTCTCAAAGCCCCCACGATCCGATATCGGCATTGGACCCTTCGCCGCCCGGTTGCCCATCCGCGCCAAGACTGAAGATATCAATCTCGCCTTTGATACCGGGGTTCAGATACTGATAAGGCCGTCCCCACGGGTCGTTGGGCAGGCGCTCCAAGTAGCCGCCTTGTTTCCAGTTCAGTGGCATGGGATTGGTCGCCGGCTTGACGGTCAGTGATTCCAGTCCCTGATCGGTCGAGGGATAGAAACTGTTGTCGAGCCGATAGAGTTTCAGTTGCTGCATGATCACGGCGATGTCCGCCTTGGCGGCGGTCACACGCGCCTGATCGGGGCGATCGAGGATTTTCGGAATCACCACCGCCGCAAGGATGCCGAGGATGACGACGACGATCATGATTTCGATGAGCGTGAATGCTTGTTGCGTCTTGAGAGTTTTCATATTTTTCCTGGAGACGACAAATCATCGTCCCACGAGTTGATTCAATTCAAATATCGGCAGCAATACCGCCAACACAATGGTTAGTACGACGCCGCCCATCATCAGCATCATGGCCGGCTCGATGATGGCGGCAATGGCGGTGGTTCGTAATTCCACATCGCGTTGCTGTTGGTAGGCCGCCGTCGCCAGTGTTTGCGGCAATCGCCCGCTCGCCTCACCCGAGGCAATCAGGTGCACCATTACCGGCGGAAACTGACGGCTTTGCGCGAGCGACTGGGAGAGTCCCGCGCCTTCGCGAACGGCATTGGCGGCACGCTCGAGCGCATCGCGCATCGGCAGGTTCGCTACCACGCCGGCGCCAGCGGCAAGCGCGGTCAACACCGGCACGCCGCTGCCGACCAGAATCGACAACGTGGCAGCGAGCTGCGAGGATTCCTGCGCGCGAATCAGCCGGCCGATCACCGGCAGCGTCAGCAGCCACGCATGCCACTTGCG
Source organism: Betaproteobacteria bacterium (assembly GCA_016720925.1). Lineage (NCBI taxonomy): Bacteria > Pseudomonadati > Pseudomonadota > Betaproteobacteria > Betaproteobacteria bacterium. The sequence goes on from JADKJR010000036.1 coordinate 103,754, forward strand.
GCGAACCGCCTCGCGCTTCAGTGCCGCACGCGCACCGAAAAAACCAGCGACGCCCAGCACAATCCAGACGATGCCGGTGGCCTGCAGGAATTTCGAAAGGCCAAGCATCGCGCGCGTGATCCACGGCAGTGTCTGCTTGGTCGATTCAAACACGCCCACCACCTGCGGCACCACGTAAATCATCAACCCCGCCACCACCAGTATGCACACCAGCATGACGATGGCCGGATAGATCATGGCCACGAGGAATTTCTGTTTCATCGCCTGCTGGTTTTCCACATGGTCGGCGAGACGGGACAGCACGTCGGGCAATTTGCCGGAGGCTTCGCCGGCCGTGATCAATGTGCGGTACAGGTCTGAAAAAGGTTTCCGGATACGCGGACAATGCTGAGCCGAGCGCATGGCCCTCCAGCACCGCGCCGCGCAGGCGCGCCAGCAACTGCCGTTCGGGCTCTGACTCCGCCTGCTCAATGAGGGCATTGAATGTCTGCTCGATGGTGAGGCCCGCGCCGAGCAGCGTGGAAAGCTGCCGGGTGATGCGCGCGAGATCGCTGGTGCCCAGGTGGATGCGACCAGATTTGCGGCCAACGCTCGCATCATTGGCGGCTTCAATTAGCGAGACGTCGAGCGGGAACAGGCCACGCTCTCGCAGCACCGCGCGCGCAAGGCGCGGGCTGTCGGACTCGAGCACACCGCGTTGTTCGCGGCCATCGATGTCGTAGGCGGTGTATTGGTAGCCGGGCATGTTGCGAGGTCAGTCCCGGGTAACGCGCAAGACCTCTTCCAGCGACGTCACGCCCGAATTCACCCACCGCTGGCCATCTTCGCGCAAGGCGACCATGCCATTTTTCATTGCCATGGCCGCAATCGCGCTTTCCGCGGCGCCGTCATGAATCAATGTGCGCAGGGGTTCATCGACTGTCAGCAATTCGTAAATGCCGGTGCGCCCCTTGAATTCATCGTGCTTGCCGGGCGCCAGCTTACGCACCAGTCGCTGCGCGAGCACGCCCGACAGCGTCGATGCCAGCAGGTAGGGCTCAATGCCCATATCCACCAGCCGCGTCACCGCACCCGCCGCCGAATTGGTGTGCAGCGTCGCCAGCACCAGGTGTCCGGTGAGGGAGGCCTGCACCGCAATCTGCGCGGTCTCCAGATCGCGAATTTCGCCGATCATGATGACATCCGGGTCCTGCCGCAGGATCGCCCGCAACGCGCGCGCGAAGGTCATTTCGATCTTCGGATTGACCTGCGTCTGGCCGACGCCGTCGAGATCGTATTCGATCGGGTCTTCCACCGTCATGATGTTGCGGGTGGTGGCGTCCAGCCGGAAAGCGCCGCGTACAGCGTCGTGGTCTTGCCCGAGCCGGTGGGGCCGGTGACGAGGATGATGCCGTGCGGCTGCTGGATCAACTGGTCCAGTTGCGCGAGCGTGCCCGGCGCCATGCCGAGGCCGTTCAGTGACAGGCGTCCTGCCTGCTTGTCGAGCAATCGTAGCACCACCCGTTCGCCGTGGCCGGTTGGCAGCGTGGACACACGCACATCGACCGGATGCCCGGCGATGCGCAACATGATGCGGCCGTCCTGCGGCAGGCGCTTTTCCGCGATGTCGAGTTGCGCCATCACTTTCACGCGCGACACCATCGCCGCGTGCAGCGAACGCTTCGGCTCGACCACATCACGCAACGTGCCATCGACACGGAAGCGAACCAATGAACGCCGCTCAAAAATTTCCAGGTGAATATCCGATGCACTTTCGCGTACCGCTTGCGTCAGCAGCGCATTGATAAGCCGGATGATCGGCGCATCGTTTTCGGTTTCCAGCAGATCGGTGATTTCCGGCAACGACTCCGTGAGTTGCGCAAGGTCAGCCGCGCTTTCGATATTGCTGGCGATTTCCTGGACCGCTGCATCACCATCGCCATTGTCTGCACGCTCGCCACCGATGCCCGCACCATAGGCATGCGCCAGGCGCGCACCAAATTCATCCTTGGACAGCAATACGGGACGCAGGCTTTTGCCCGTCATTCGCCGCACTTCCGACAGCGTCGATGAGGCCGGATCGGGCGCCAGCCAAACTTCGATTTCTTCGCCGATTTGCCTGGCGGTGATGACGCCCTTGGCTTTCGCGAAGTGATAGGGCAGCAGACGTACCGTCACCGGGTCGGCTACGGCAATCGCCTCGCGCTGTCTGGCGTCGGAAGAACCCACGGCTACTTTCCCGCCTTGCCGGCAGAGCGGCGGGCGCCGCCCACACCGGTGCGGTCCACGCCGGTGGAAGGATCGACTCTCCTTCTTCGCCGATGCCCTGTTCATTGCGGATGAAATCGTAGCGCTCGCCGGTAACTGGTTGGCGGCCTTGCCATCGCGCAACACGTAGGGGCGCAGGAACATCATCAGGTTGGTTTTATCGCGATTGCGCGTCTGGTATTTGAACAGATTGCCGATGACGGGAATATCCCCCAGCAGCGGCACCTTGCTGTCGTTATTCTTGGTGTCATCCTGAATCAGGCCACCGATCACCACGATCTGGCCGTCGTCCACCAGCACGGTGCTGTCAATCGAGCGTTTGTTGGTGATGAGGTCGGCGGATTTCACCGTCGCCGCGGTCGGCACCACGCTGGAGACCTCCTGGTAGATCTTGAGTTTCACGGCGCCACCCTCGGCGACCTGCGGGGTCACCCGGAGCGTGACGCCAATATCCTTGCGCTCGATGGTCTGGAACGGATTGGTCGAGGCATTGGAAGTCTGCGTAAAACTGCCGGTAACGAACGGCACGTTCTGACCGACGACGATTTTGCTTCTTCGTTATCGAGCGTCAGAATGTTCGGCGTCGCCAGGATGTTGCCTTTTTGGTTGGCCTTCGAGCGCCCGCGCCAGCGCGCCAAGGTTGAGCACTTCGATGCCGTTGATCGTCACCGTGCCATTGACGAGGCCGAAATTGAGGCCGTGCCAACCGACGAGATTCGCCGCCGTGTCGATAATATTGGTGCCGCCACCGCGCGCGCCGAAGTTGGTGCCACCGATCACCTGCGTGCCGTCGCGCCGCAGGCCGGTCAAATCCTGCCATTGAATGCCGAATTCAGTCGCCACGGATGAACTCACTTCAACGATGAGCGCTTCCACAAATACCTGCGCGCGTCGCGCATCGAGTTTGTCGATCACCGTGCGCAGCGAGTTATAAACGTGGTCGGGTGCCACGATCACCAGCGAATTGGTGGCGGCATAGGCCTGGATGCTGCTGGACGGCGAGGCGTTGCTGGCGCTCGACATTGTTGCGGCTGACGTTGCCGAGGCTGCAACCGGCGGAGAGGTTGTCGTGCTGGTTGCCTGCGCGCTCACCAATGCCCGCAACGTTTCCGCAAGCTTGGTCGCTTCGGCATTGCGCAGATACACCACATGGATATTGCCGCCGGCGGCGGTGGGAATGTCCAGGCCCGCGATCAGCGTCTTGACGCGCGTCACCAATGCCGGTGTCTCGGCGCGCACGATCAGGCTGTTGGTACGTGGTTCAACGCCCAGGCTGAGCTTGGGCGGCATCGCGACCGCAGCGGGGTTTGCGCTGGCTTCCGGCATCAGTGTTTTCAGCAGGCCCGCGACATCAACCGCACTGGCGTATTTCAGCTGGATCATTTGCAGATCCGCGCTGGCGGGCACATCGATAGAAGCGATGATTTTGGCGATGCGCTTCACATTCTCGGCGTAATCGGTGATCACCAGCGTGTTGTTGCCGGGATATGCGCCGATGAAATTGTTTGGTGCGACCAAGGGACGCAGTACCGTCGCCAGCTGAGCGGCATTTTCATTTTGCAGCGCGAATACCTGGGTGACGATGCGATCGCCGGAGATCTGCGTGCCGCGCTCGATCACCGTGCCAGACGTCTTGGCGTCGGCTTCCGGCACGATCTTCACCACGCCCCGCTCTTCAATGGCGGCATAGCCGTGTACCCGTAGCGCGGACAAAAGAATCTGGTAGGCAAGGTCCTTGGTCACCGGCGTCTGCGAAATGATGTTCATGTTGCCTGTTACGCGCGGATCGATGATGAAGTTCTTGCCCGTATGCCCGCCGATGGCTTTCACTACCGACGGGATATCGGCGTTGACAAAATTGAGCGTCACGGTGTCCTGCGCGACCGCGGACGGCAACGGAGCCAGGGCGAGCGTGAGGATGGTGCCAAGGGCGGCCAGTTTTTTCATGATCTTGCGGGTTTGGCGCATTGCGAATCCGGTTGGAAATGACTCGGCTGATTGTACGTCATGAATGCAAATACTGCGTAGCCAGCGCAGTGTGGCGCGAGCGCTATGCCATTCCGCGCGCGCAGGCAAAAGCAAGCACTGGTGCGCCTTGCAGGGCAATTGTGGCCGAAGAGGCGCACCAGTGCTGGTGTTTGGCTATATTTTTTGTCCGCGCACCATGCGAAAGTCCGCTTGGGTATCATGCCGGATCTGCAATAGCGTGACCGGGGTAGCATGAAGCTTGATCTGGGGTGTGGTCCCAAGAAGAAGGAAGGATTCATTGGCGTCGACCGGCTGGCGATGCCGGGTGTCGATACGCTCTGCGATCTGCGCGTATTGCCGTGGCCATGGGCCGACAACAGCGTGGATCAGGTGCATTGCGCGCATTTCGTCGAGCATCTCACGGGAATCGAGCGCATCGCGTTCTTCAACGAGCTCGGTCGCGTCATGAAGCCCGGCGCGACGGCGGAAATCATCACGCCTGACTGGTCGAACCCCAGTGCCTATGGCGACCCGACGCATCAATGGCCGCCGATGTCGCGGTGGTATGTGGCCTATCTCGACAAACAATGGCGCGACAAAGAGGCGCCACACGTGCCATACACCTGCGATTTCGTGAGCCGCTGCGCGTTTACGACCGAAGAGTGGTTGCGCAAAGAGAGCGAAGAGGCGAAGAAGTTTGCCATCGCCCATTACCTTGGTGCCGCGCATGAATTGAGGGTGACGTTGACGAAGCGGGCGCCGGGCTAATTTTGTATTGAATAATTCAGCATCACCGGCTTACCCGCCCGCCGCACTTCGGCACGGATGCTGGTGAGCGAATTGAATTGTGCGTACATGCGCACCAGGTCGCCCTGCGAATTGATCGGCTGGCCGTTGATGCTGGTGATGATGTCGCCGGGTTGCAGGCCCAGCTTGTTTGAAAGCGAACCGGATGGCGCGTCTTCCACGCGTACACCGCCGCTCGGCGCGGGGCCAACCCGGCCGAGAAAATTCATTTGCCGCGGATCCTGCAGTACGGTGTTCAATTCCTGGCGGGAAAGTGAAAACGCATTGGTACCGGTGGTAGCGATGTTGAGGCGAAAACTGGTGACGGCGGGCTGCCCAGCGATGGTGCCGGGGCGCGGCGCCGCGACGAAACGCTCGAGGTCGATACGCTCACGCGCGCCGTTGCGATGGATGATGATGAAATCCGGGTGCACATCTACCAGTTTCACACCGGGCGCCAATTCCTGATTAAGAAGTACGCTCTGGTCCCTGCCGCCAAGATTGACGACGGCCGCCGAGAGCGTCTTGCCATCGACGGCGTAAACGCCCTTCAATCGCACGCCGCCGTTTACAACCGGCGAACCGGTACTGACGGTGGCTCCTTCGCGATCGCCGAACAGTTGCCGGCCGAGGGAGAGCGGGACCGGCGCGACCGCGGGGGTGGCATTGACGACCAGGCCTTTCCACGAGGGCACCACCATCTGCCAGGTCCACCACGCCAGTTGCAGGCCGAGCGCCATCAACAGCAGCACCGTCAGCGTGTTCGCCAGCCATTGCAGGATGCGTGGATTCATTTTTTCAGGTTCTGCGGCAGTTTGGAGAGGTCGATATCGAGATAGCGCCACGGCTCATGCGCGAACGGATGCTTCCGGTAGCCCAGCAGCCACGGCTGGATGAGAATGGTGCCTTGTTTCAGCGTATTCACCCGCCATGGATTGTAAACCCACAGCTGTCGCACCATGCGGCCGTACAAGGCGGTGCGCTCGGGCGAATCCGGCATGATTTTGATGCGCTCATAGAGCTGATCGAATTCAGGCAACGCGAACATCGAATAGTTGGTGCCGCCAATACTCCTGCTCCAGAACAGTTGCAGGAAATTCTCGCCGTCCGGGTAATCGGCGATCCAGCCGTAGCTCATCATCTGCACCCGGCCGTTTTGCGCCTGTTTTCGCAGTTCAGGCATCTTTTCCACTTTGTCGAACGTCATGCGGATGCCGATGTTGTCCATCGCCCGGCGCCACAGTTCGTTGCGGCTGCGTGCACGCTGGTCGGGCGTGGTGGCCTGGTCGATGGTGAGGGGAGAACCATCCGGCATGTCGCGCCAGCCGTCGCCATCCTTGTCGACGTAACCGTACATGTCCAGCAGCGCCTTGGCCTTGGCCGGGTTGTACTCAAGCGTCGGCGTGCGCTCATCGACGAATCCCGCCATGCCTTCGGCGATTGGGCTCCAGGCTTTCAATGCCTGGCTCTTTTCAACGATGCTGATTTCCTCTTCCACCGGATAGGCTATCGAAATCGCACGCCGCAAGGCAATCCGGTCCGCAGAATAACCGCCAACCACGTTCGGCTTGCCGTCGATGGTCTCGTTCATGTTGAACGTGGTGTACGTGATCCACGCGATTTCTTCGGGGCGCACGGTGATGCCGCGCCTGGCCAGTTGAGGCGCGAGCTTGCCGCCGGGCATCGCGGTATCGATGAACGGCGTGGGCACCGGGCGGATGTAGTCGTAGTCGTTGTTCAGGAACGCGAGCCAGCGCGGCTGCTCTTCCTCGACCGGATAGATCTCGATCCGGCCGACCAGCGGGATGCGTTTGCCCTTGAGATGGTCGATGATCGCCTGATCGCGCGGATCGCCATTGCCGATGCTTGTGAAATAGTCCTCGCGAAAATCCGGATTTGCCTCCAGCACCACGCGTGACGCGCGCCGCCAGTCCTTCAACCTATACGGACCACTGCCGACCGGGTGCTCGGCGAAACTGGCGCCGTAGAATTCGACGACTTCGCGCGCCACGGCTGACGTAGGTGGCATGGTGAGGATGTAGTTGAGGTTATAGTCCGGCGCGGTCAGTCGAATGATGAGGGTGTAGGGGTCGGGCGCTTCCAGCCCCGGGATCGGCTTGTCGTAATCGAACTTGCCGGTCTTCTTCGCCTCTGCCACCAGCTCGTTGCCGCCCTGCAATTTGCCGTCGAACAGGAATTGCCACTGCGCGCGCAGTTTCGGATCAAGCATGCGCTTGATGCTGTACACATAGTCGCTCGCAACCAGCTCGCGCTTTCTGCCCTTGAACGCCGGATCATCGGTGAAGTAAATGCCGCGCTTCAGTTTGAGGGTGTAGGTCTTGCCATCGGCGGAAATATCCGGAAGCGCCACGGCGGCGCGCGGTTGCAGCTTGATCGGTCGCGCAAGGAGATCGTATTGCAGCAGCGCATCGAAAATGTTGTCGCAGAGCTCACCCGTGAATTCGTCGGATTCCACCACGCAATCGAATCCCTTTTCCGCGGACTGCACCGGCGTACGCACGACTTTGTTCAGGTCGGCCGCGTGGAGATTGGCGTCAGCGGCTAAAATGCCCAGCACCAGCAACAGCAGGACGGCGCGCCGCAGCATCGTCAGTGCAGGATCCGCGACACGCCTTGCTCTTCCGCCGTCGTCCCTTGCGGCGACAGCGAGCCATGATGCATTATCATGCGCCAGCCGTTGGGCGTCAGCATGTACACATTGGTGGCCAGCACCGGCGCCACTGCCGCTGGCTGTCCGGGCGCCACGAACGTTTCATAGACACTATGGATGGCAAGCGTCTGCCCTTCGTGTTTGCGAAGCTCGCTGACTTTCAAGTTCGCATTCGGTCCGTGCGAGAAAATTTCCGTGAAACTCTCGCGGATGGCCGTCAGGCCCGCCAGGCGCGAACCCTGTGGGTGAATGCACACCACCCCCGGCTCGTCGGCCCATACGGCCATCATGAGATTCAGATCCGCCCGTTCGAAGGCGTTGTAAAACGCCGCTTCGCAGTCGGACGGTGTGGGGAATAATTTGAGGGTCTTTTTAGCCATGCGCGATGATAGCGCGTTCGCCTGGCGTATTAACAATCCCCCCAAGCAATCCCGCGCTTTTGGCGTAAACTTTCCGGCTTGCGCGTGGCCAGCCACGATTGCATTTGCCCGCCGATTCCTTTCTCACGGAGAAAATCATGATCCGTTTTACCGTCAATGGCGAACGCCTTGAAACCGATGTCGCCGCGGATACGCCGCTGTTGTGGTTCCTGCGTGACAACCTGCAACTGACCGGCACCAAATACGGTTGCGGAATAGCCTTGTGCGGGTCGTGCACGGTGCATGTGAATGGGGAACCGGTTCGCGCCTGCGTAACGCCCCTCTCCGCGCTGGAGGGCAAGCGCGTGACGACCATTGAGGAGATTGGCAAGACCCCGGTCGGAAAGAAAGTGCAGGACGCGTGGCTTGCCGAGGATGTGGTGCAGTGCGGCTATTGCCAGTCGGGCCAGATAATGGCCGCGGCGGCGTTGCTCACCAAGACCAAATCGCCCAGCGACAAAGAGATCGATGAAGCCATGAATGGCGTCATCTGCCGCTGCGGCACGTACAACCGCATTCGCGCGGCGATCAAGGTGGCCGCGGGTCCCGCATTCGCGCCGGTCAAGCCTGCCGTCAAGGTCAAGGCATAGGGAGAAATCATGAAACAACTCGCACAACCGAAAAACACCACGCGCCGCCAATTCCTCAAGGCTTCCACCGCCGCAACCGGCGGCCTGGTGATCGGCTTCAATCTTGCGGGCGGTAACAAGTTTGCCCGCGCGCAGGCGCCGCAACCGGTCAATCTGAACGTGCCGAATGCCTTCCTGCGCATCGCCAAGGATGGCTCGGTCACGGTGCAAGTCAAACACCTCGAATTCGGCCAGGGTGTGATGACCTCGCTGCCGATGCTGGTGGCGGAAGAACTCGAATGCGACTGGACCAAGGTGCGTGCGGAACTGGCGCCGGCCGCACCCGTATACGCGCATACCGCGTTCGGCATGCAGGCCACGGGCGGCTCGTCGTCGGTGGTGAATTCGTGGGAACAGTTGCGCACCGTGGGCGCGATGGCGCGGACCATGCTTATCGCCGCCGCAGCAAAGCAGTGGAAGGTCGATCCCGCAAAATGCCGTGCGGAAAAGGGCGTCGTGATCGGCCCGGCCGGAAAGAAAGCCACTTACGGCGCACTGGCGGAAGCTGCCAACGCCACGAAGGTGCCAGAAAAAGTCGCGCTCAAGGACGCGAAGGATTTCAAAATCATCGGCAAGCCCACGCGCCGCATCGATGCCGCCACCAAGGTCAACGGCGCCGCCAAATACGGCCTCGACCTGACGCGCAAGCAGTTGCCCAATCTGCATACCGCGCTCGTCAAGCATCCGCCGGTATTCGGCGCGCGCGTCGGCAAAATCGATGCGTCGAAGGTCACCGGCATTCCCGGCGTGACGCACGTGGTGCAGGTCTCGAATGGCGTCGCGGTGGTCGCGAAGAATTTCTGGGCCGCCAAACTCGGTCGCGATGCGCTGGTGGTCGAATGGAAAATGGAAGATGGCAGCAAGGTCAGCACGGCGGACTTGAAGAAATCTTATCGCGACCTGGCCGCGACACCTGGGCCGGTGGCGAAGGCCGGCAACGTCGAGGCACTCAAGACCGCCGCGAAAACGGTGAGCGCGGAATACGATGTGCCGTTCCTGGCGCACGCGCCGATGGAACCTCTCAATTGCACCGTGGAGCTGAAAGCAGGCAGTTGCGAAATCTGGGTCGGCTCGCAATTCCAGACCGTGGACCAGGGTGCCGCGGCGAAGGTCGCGGGCCTCAAGCCCGAGCAGGTAAAGCTCAATACCTTGATCGCCGGTGGCGGGTTCGGCCGACGTGGCAACCCCGTATCCGACTACGTCATCGAAGCGGTGGAAATCGCCAAGGACGCCAAGGTGCCGGTGAAAACGGTGTGGACGCGCGAAGACGACATCAAGGGTGGCTACTACCGCCCGCAGTACATGCACAAAGTCACCGCCGGCCTTGACGCCAATGGAAAAATTGCGGCATGGAACCACGTCATCGTCGGCCAGTCGATCGCGGCGGGCACGCCGTTCGAAGGGTTCATGATCAAGAACGGCGTCGATGACACTACCGTGGAAGGTGTCGCCGATACCCCGTACGACATTCCCAACATGCATGTCGTTTCGCATACCACCAAGTCGGCCGTGCCGGTGCTGTGGCTGCGTTCGGTCGGTCATACGCACACTGCATTCGTCATGGAAACCATGATGGACGATCTCGCCAAGGCCGCCGGCAAGGACCCGGTCGCGTTCCGTCGTGAATACCTAGGCAAACATCCGCGCGTCTTGAAAGTACTGGAAATGGCCGCGGAAAAAGCGGGCTGGGGCGGGCCGGTGCCGAGTGGTGTCGGGCGCGGCATCGCGGTGCATGAAAGTTTCGGCAGCGTATGTGCGCACGTCGTGGATGTGAGCATCGACAAGGGCCAGATCAAGGTGCTGCGCGTGGTGTCGGTGATCGATTGCGGCCTGGTAGTGAATCCGCTCACCGTTACCGCGCAGGTCGAAAGCGCGATGGTGTACGGCCTGTCGGCAGCGCTCTACGGCCAGATCACGATGAAGGACGGCGTCGTTGAGCAAAGCAACTTTCACGATTACCCGGTGCTGCGGATGGCTGAGATGCCGAAGATGGAAGTGCATATCGTGCCCGGCGGGACTGCGCCAACCGGTGTCGGCGAACCAGGCACGCCACCGATTGCGCCGGCGGTGTCGAACGCGATTTTCGCGTTGACGGGGAAACGGTTGAGGGAGATGCCGTTCAAGGTTTAGGCGGGCGAATGGTCATCACTCGGAAACAAGCCGAGCGGTAAAAGAACACTGTCGTTCCCGCGTCCCGTAGGGACTTCCGTTGGTCGCAGCGGGAATCCATGTGCTTCGTTGTTTCACGAAAAGGCAACAACTTGGATTCTTGCGGCGGAAAGCCCTGCATGGCTTTCCGGTTCAGCAGGTGCGCCCTACCGGATACGAAATCCCTGTCTCACCTTGCACGGGCATGAAAGGTATTTGAGCGCGCCAACAAGAAAGACAAACGCCAGCACCGGCGCGCCTTCCCGGTCGAAAACGCCACGAAAGCCGCGTCAGTGCTTGAGTTTGACGATATAGTTCGCAGGCGGACCGCTTCCAATCGGCACGCGCATCGTTGGCATTGTCATTGCTCAAAATTGTGTATCGTTGTGTTCGTGCCGCCTTCGCCGCGGCGAACCTCAATTTCCCGCACCAGGAACGTCTGTTCATGACAAATTTTGCGAAATCGATGAAGTTTGCTGTGGTTGCGTTGGCACTGCTCATTGCCGCGCCCGTCGCAAGCCAGGCGCAGCCGGTGATCCCCATTATCCCCAATACACATCCGCGCATCCTGCTGGTCGGGGCCGAGCTGCAGCGGATGCGTAACGATCTCACCGGCAATCTGCCGGCCGCGACGCGCTTTCGCAACATGGTGGACGGTCAACTTGCAGACGCGAATTATTACGGGTACGAGCCGTGGTATTCGGCCATGATCGGCGTGATTCAGGGCACGTCCACATTCCCGCAGTATTGCGCGCATGCCGTCACGACCACGGAGGCATTTGTCGCGTCGGAAGAGGCGCTCGTCGCCGGTGGCGACCGGCCCGCGGTGGCGGGGGATTCGTATCTGGAAGTGGGCGGCATGGTGGGCAATGTCGCGCTGGTCTATGACTGGTGCTACGCGAATCTTTCGCCCGCGCAGCGCACGCGCTGGATGGACTACGCGAGCCGCGCCATTGCAAACGTGTGGGACCCGGATAATGCGACGTGGGGCGGCCGGCCGTATCCGTGGAGCGGCTGGTCGATCAATAACCCGGTCAACAATTACTATTACTCGTTCCTGCGCGCGACCATGCTTTATGGCCTCGCCACCAAGTATGAGCGCGCGGATGCGGACGGCTGGATCGCCCAGTTCCGCACCAGCAAGATCGGCAATCAACTGGCGCCGCTGTTCAACAGCGATCTGGTCGGCGGCGGCTCGCGCGAGGGCACCGGCTACGGCACGGCGATGAAGGGCCTTTTCAATCTCTATTACCTCTGGGAAAAGACCACCGGTGAACGCATCGCGGATCTCACCACGCACACCCGCGCCAGCATGCCGTACCTGCTGCATTCGATCGTGCCGACGCGCGATCGCATCGCGCCGATCGGCGATCACGCGCGCGATTCCACCGCGACGTTCTACGATTACCAGCGCGAATCGCTGCTGGCGCTGGCCACGCTGTATGCAGGCACGCCGGTGGCGCGGCGCACGCGCGCGGAACTGGCGCTCTCCAGCCTGCCGGAGATGTCGAGCGCGTTCAATATCGTCTATGACTATCTGTACGCCGCGACCGATCCCGGCGCGGCGGCCAATCTCAACACGGTCTATCGCGGCGCGGGCACCGGACACATCTTCGCCCGAACGGCATGGACAACGAACGCAACCTGGCTGGGCTTTCTCGCCGGGCCGTACACCGAATCGCACGCGCATCAGGACGGGCTGTCGATCCTGTTGTTCAAGAACGGCTGGCTGGTGAACGACGCGAACATGCAATCGCACAGCGGCATCCAGCAGGGCCAGGAATCTCACGCGCTGGTCACGCAGCGGGTCGGCGGGCAATTGCTTCCGATGTACGAACACCCGAACTCCAGCGCGCAGCTCACCGCACTTTCGCACCGGCCGCTGTATCTTTACGCGGCGGCGAATCAGGGCACGCTGTTCAATCATCCGAATACCGGCAATCCCGGTGCGCAGTCAAAACGCGAGATCGTTTTCCTGAAACCCGACGTGCTCATCGTCTTCGATCGCGTCCAGTACACGCCGGGCGCGTCGATCAAGACTTTTCAGTTGCCCACACCGTATCTGCCGGCGATCAGCGGGCGGTCCGCCACCGTCAGCAATGGCACCAGTTCGCTCAAATTGCATGCCGTCGCGCCTGCGTCGGCGACCTTGACCAGCATCGCGCTGCCGGCCATCGACGCGGATTTCAACGATGGATACCGCATCGATGTCAGCGTCACCGGCAGCGGTGAGACGAAGTTCATGAATGTGCTTGCCATCGACAATGCCGCGACGCTGGTGACCGGCTCCCCGACCGATAGCGGCGAAGTCACCATCGCGCTCGCCGATGGCCGCAGCGTGCTGCTGCGTTTCAATGCTGGCGCGCCCGGCGGCAGCATTGAGATCCGTAACAGCGGCGGGCAGGTGCTGGTATCGGAACCGTTTGCCAGCACCGTCGAGACGCTCGCGGAAACGATACCCACGCAGGAAACACTGACCGTGACGCGTTCCGGAACCGGCGCGGGTACGGTGACATCGCTGCCGGCCGGTATCAATTGCGGGGTTTCGTGTACAGGCGTTTTCGACAGCGGCACGATCATCACGCTCAGCGCCACCGCCAATGGCGGTTCGACTTTCACCGGATGGACCGGCGCGGGTTGTTCAGGCACCGGCACCTGTCAGGTCACGCTCGGTGCGGCGACCAGCGTTGATGCGTCGTTCGCGCTGATTCCGCTAACCGCGACGGGTGCGCCCATCGGCCTAATTGGTACGCCAGGCAATGGGCAGCTCGCCATTGGCTTTACGCCGCCGGCATCAAATGGCGGCGCGCCGATCACCGGCTACACGCTCAACTGCACGGCAGGTGTGAACAACCACACCGCGACCGGCGCGAACACACCGCTGGCGTTGACCGGTCTTACCAACGGCACCGCCTACGATTGCAGCGTGACGGCGAGCAACAGTGTCGGACCCGGCCCGGCATCGGCCAGCGTGACGGTGACGCCAATCATCGGTGCAACGCTGACACTCGTCGGCGTGCAGTCACGCAAAGTGCATGGGAGCGCGGGCACATTCGATCTGCCCGTCAAGCTCAATGAAGTCATCAACGGCGCTATCACGGTTGAACCGCGCACCATCGGTGCCGGGCATACGCTGCGGTTCCAGTTCAATGACGCGATCACGTCGATTGGCAGCGCAACGGTTACCGATGCGGCGCTAACCTCCGCCGGGACCGCAACGCCGGCGATCTCTGGCAACGCCGTCGTCGTCACGTTAACGGGCGTGTCCGACAACAAGCGCGTAACGGTGTCCGTGCTCGGCGTGAATAGCGTGGGCGGACCGAATTTCAGTGTGTCGCTTGGGTTCCTGGTGGGCGACGTCAACCATTCCCTCGCCGTGAACGCGAGCGATATCAGCGCGGTCAAGGCACACGCGACACAAACGACGGCTGTCACCAATTTCAATGTCGATCTGAACGCCGACGGTGTGATCGGCAATGCGGACATTTCGGCGGTGAAGGCGCGGTCGGGGCTGGCGATGCCGTGAGAAGGTGAGCGAGCGAATAGTAAAGGCAAACTCCAGCACCCGTGCGCCTTCCAGGCCGAAAAAGCCCGGAACGCCTCGCCAGTGCTAGAGTTTATTTGGTGCGTCTGCATCATGCGCGCTGGCAGACGAATCACGCCAATCATCCCGTCCAACCCATTCTGCCAACGTGTGCCCGCGATGACGCGCTTGCCGTTGCCTACTCCGCGTTGATTTTTCGGATCAGATTCCCGCTGGTATCGAAGTACAAGAACAGCTCGCCGCCCGCGTACGGACGTGCGGCATCTCGCGGGGAATGGCGCTTCGTCAACGTCACGCGGACGCGCCATTGCTTCCCTTCGCGCTGCGCTTTGTAGGTGCAAGGCGTGACGGTGTTGCAACTTGCCTTTGTGTAGCGCTTTGCCGCGAGGATGGCGGAGGCTGTATTGGTGATTGCGCTGGATTCGGCGGCGAGGCACAGACTCGCGGTCATTGCGATTGCGGCTGCCAAAATGTGGTACTGGCGATTCATATCATGATCGTATGGAATAGACGGCAGGCAAGAGTAGAGCGAAGCAGCATTTTTCATCCGTCAGAATTGATGCCGGTATTAGGCACTAACTGACCTTGCATATTGCATTTTCCGCTTGCACTCTTAAATTAAATCCAGACATGAATTGAAAAACATAGTGGAGATCCGGATCTGGTGGAGACGCAGTGAAAAAACAATCCTCTGTGGCCTGTTTTGGTTCCACAAATGAAACGCAATGGAGACAATCATCTTCTGAATATGGCAGTTCGGAATCGCGGGGCGCGGCAGAAAGGTACGAGACCCCGCTAGCCACAATCACATTTCGCTTTGGCCGTCATTGGGAACCCATTCACCAATTCCACGCGTCCAACGAAGAGTCAACTGTCGTGTGGCAACATCATAAGAAAAGCCACGAAAGTCGAAATTGTTGTGGAGATCATAAACGTCGTCACCGATCTCAAGATCGATGTTCGCAAGCTGGAAATCATGCAATTGCATTTTTAGTGCCTAAATTACTCAAAGAAATCAAAGGCGCCGTGGTCGATATTTTTCTCAGTGCGCCACAGATATCGACCACGGCCGCGTTGACGGAAGTGTTCGGCATCATTGGGCGGCAGGACGGTTCTTTCCTAGTCGTCGGACAGTATTTGCTGCGCCATGTTGTCAACCGTCACGGGACTTTCGAAGTAGGTGACGGTTGGGTCAGTGCCGTACTTCTCGCGGACGAATGAGCGCCACGCTTCGGTATACATCGCTTCTGCCTCGGGCCTCGAATTCCAAAGATAGACGCCACCCGCCGTTCCGCCGTCTTGGGATAGCACGTAGTGCTTTCGAAGCAATCCTTGCACGCCTTGATATTTCGGCGCCGTGCTAAGGAAGATGCGGCGAGCTTCCTCGCGGGTGATTGGTTTTGGCAGAGTGAAATTGACAATGACGATGATCAATTGGACCTCCTGTTGTGCTGTGCGAATTTAAGCGGCCGTGGTCGATTTTTTGGCGCACTGCGAAAAATATTAACTACAGCCCCTTTGATTACCCGGAACGTATCGAGCATCGTTTCCCTCTGGCGAATTAAATTGTGAGGCGCCGCGCTCTTGCGGCGTCCAGCGACGAAAAGGTACGAGGCTGAGCGCCGGGTTGTGCGTCATTGCCAGCGCCCTATCTTTCCGTGGTCAGAAAACGAACCGCTAAGCGCGGGCAACTCAGGCACTGCCATGATTCTTGCCTTTAATTCGTGGCTAACCACACCACTTGGTGATTCTCGTTTTTCGTAAGGGCCACCTGGAAGCGCCCAGTCGAACACGTACAGGCCATGATCAGCGTAGTCTTTCCAGACTTCTGGTGTTCCAGATCGTGGGGCATTTAGCGAATCCGAGACTGACGAGTGATCCGCATAGTGTTCAGCGACTGATATCGGAATGAATCCCTCTCCGGCGGTAGCGAAAAGAGCCAGATTGCCGTCGCAGTCAGCGGCAAACCAGTCGAACTCAATTCCACTCAGGTCAGGAAGCATGGCTCAGCCTATGACGCACAACTTGAAATGGGCACCTAAAAAGTTGCCCGTAGGAGTGGATAAGTGCTGCGCATGCACGCAGTATTCATGGATCGCCACCTTCGAAATCAATGCATTAACGCAAGTTATCACACCCCGAACGAAATCGACAAACACACCTGTCGGTGAATTGGGCGACCAGTCCCGCACACGAGTCGAAAACTCAAGCATTGGCGCGGTGTTTGGAGCCTTTTCGTGCCACGAAGCTCGCCGATGCGGGAGTTTGTCATCCACCGCACTCATCATGCAGAGATATCAAAACTTCGCGCGTCTCGCAATCCATCACCATTGAGGAACCACTCCGCCGTGAATTACACTAACCCTCCATGAAACTCTCCTTGCTCGCCTCAACACGTTCCCGCTGGATCGCCGCATTGGTGGCGATATTCTTTTTCGGCGGTTGCGCGTACATCGAAACCAAGCAGGGCGAATGGATTTTCAATCCGGTGCAGGGCGAGTGGCGCGGCTATCGCGGGCCGCCGGCGGAATTCAGGGAGCAGTGGATTCCGGTCGGCAAGCGCGATGAAAAACTGCATGCATGGTGGGCGCCGGTGGCTGATCCGAATGCGCCGGTACTGCTGTATCTGCACGGCGCGCGCTGGAATTTGACCGGCAGCGTGTCGCGCATTCCGCGTTGGAACCGCATGGGATTTTCGGTGCTGGCGATCGACTATCGCGGCTTCGGCAAGAGCGTCGCCGCCGATGGCGCCGCGCCCAGCGAGGCGAGCGCCAATGAGGATGCGGAAGCGGCGTGGAAGTACCTGGCGACGCTGGCGCCGCAATCGAAGCGTTTCATTTTCGGGCATTCGCTGGGCGGCGCCATGGCAACACAGGTGGCGCTCAAGTATCCGCAGGCGGATGGGTTGATTCTGGAAGGTACCTTCACATCGATTCCGGACATGCTCAAGGAAACCCGCTGGGGATTTATCCCGGTCGGCTTTCTGGTGACGCAGACCTTCAACAGTCTTGACCGCATCCGCGAAGTGACCATGCCGGTGCTGGTCGCGCACGGCACGGCGGACGAGATCGTGCCGTTCGCAATGGGGGAACGATTGTTCGCCGCCGCGAAAGCGCCGAAACGATTCTTCCGCGCCGAGGGCGGTTCGCATCATAATCTCACCGGCAGTTTTTTCGAAGACTATCAGAAAGCGGTGTTCGAGCTTTTCAAACTGAACGGACAAGGTGGGGCGAGCGCATCGGTCGGCCGAACCCTCTCGCCGCCCTCCGTATCATCCATCGGCGCGGCATCAAGATAAACCGCATGCAATCCCTCGATCTCGAAGTTCTTGAGCATGCGCGCGACTGGCTGAACGCCGGGCGTCGGCTGTGGCTGGTGACGGTCACGCAAACCTTCGGCGCCAGCCCGCGGCCGCCCGGCTCGTTGATGGCGATGCGTGATGACGGCATCGTGGTGGGCTCGGTGTCGGGCGGCTGCATCGAGGATGACCTGGTCGCGCGCCGCGATGAATTCACCGGCGCGAAGCCGATTCTGCAAAGTTACGGCGTCAGCGCCGAGGAAGCACGGCGTTTTGGCTTGCCGTGTGGCGGGCAGCTCGAAGTGGTCATCGAGGCGGGGCTCGACGTGGCGCGCGTGAATGCGTTGTCCGCGAAAATCGCGGCGGGTGAGGTATTCGCGCGCGTGGTCGATTTGCGGAACGGCGGATGGTCGTATCGATCCGCCACGCCCACCGATGACACCTTGCGCAACGACCAGGAATTCAGCTGTATCCACGGCCCGCGCTGGCGCATGCTGATCATCGGCGCCTCCGAGATCGCGCGCTATCTGGCCGAAGTCGCGGCGACACTCGATTTCCAGGTGTTCATCTGCGATCCGCGCGAGGAATATCACACCGCGTGGCGGGTGGCGGGCAGCACGTTTGTCGATGGCATGCCGGATGACGCGGTGATGGCATTCAAGCCGGATGGACACACGGTGATCATCACGGTGTCGCACGATCCGAAGCTCGATGACATGGCGTTGATGGAAGCGTTGAAAACCGACGCGTTTTACATTGGCGCAGTAGGTTCAAAGAAAACCTCCGACGAGCGCCGCAAGCGCCTGAAGGAATTCGATCTCACCGATAGCCAGGTGGCGCGTTTGCATGGGCCGGTCGGGCTCGCCATCGGCAGCCGCACGCCGCCGGAAATCGCCATTGCGATCCTTGCCGAACTGGTGGCCGCGCGTAATGGATTGATGCTCGCACGCGCCAATGTCCCGGGCGATATTTGTGCCGCGTAGATTTGTGCCGCATCGATGCGCGTTCCCATGACGGCCATTCTGCTGGCCGCGGGCGCGGGCAAACGTTTCGGCTCGCAAAAGCTGCTTGCGCGATTGCCTGATGGCCGGTATGTGGTGGAAGCGGCGGCGAAAAACCTGCTTGCGGGCGCGGGGCACGTGGTCGCGGTCACCAGTCGCGATGATCGGTTGATGAAAGCGCTGGATGATTGCGGCTGCCAAGTGGTGGTAAATGCCGACGCGGAGGAGGGCATGGGTACCAGCATCGCCGCCGGTGTGCGCGCGAGTGCGGATGCGGCGGTTTGGCTGATCGCGCTGGGCGACATGCCGTACATTCGGCCGGAAACGATTGCGTCAGTTCTGAAGGCGCTTGATGGCGCGACCGGTATTGTGATCCCGACGTTTGGTGGTCAACGTGGTCATCCGGTGGCGTTTGCGGGCGCTTTTGGTAGCGAGTTGATGGCATTGCAGGGAGACAACGGCGCGCGTAGCGTAGTGGCCGCGCATGCGGATCAGGTCAAGCTGCTGCCGGTGGACGATGCGGGCGTGCTCATGGATATCGATACATCCGACGATTTGCAGGCGGTTTTCCCGCGTCATCAACCGTGACAGTTTGAAACGTGCTGTCGCGTCTGGCACGCTAAGCTGATTGTTTCAAACTTCTAGCGGAACGGCAATGAATCTGACGAAGCATCTGATGGCGCCCCTGATCATGGCCGCGCTGACTTTGTTTTTTTCCGTGAGCGCCAATGCCCAGACGCCAGTAGCTCCAGCCACTACGCCCGCTGCACCCGCCACGCTGCCGCCCGTTCCCTGTACGGCGATCGAGAATCGGCAATTCGATTTCTGGATTGGCGATTGGGATGTCACCACGCCTGACGGCAAGCCGGCGGGCACCAACCTCATCAGGCCGATATTGAATGGTTGTGTGTTGCACGAATCATGGAAGGGCCGCGGCAACTTTGCCGGCGAGAGTTTCAATGTCTACGATGTGCGTCGCAAAACCTGGCACCAGACCTGGGTCGATGGCACGGGTGGTTTGCTGTTGCTGGACGGAATTTTTGAGAATGGCAGCATGACGCTGTCTGACCGTGCAATGAACCAAAATGCGCCGGGCAGGACGGACACCAATGCCATTAACGAGATCACGTGGACGCCGAATGCCGACGGTTCCGTTCGGCAGCACTGGCGTACGTCGGCTGACGGCGGCAAGACGTGGAAGACGGCGTTTGATGGAAAGTACGTGAAGTCCAGTCGTATTCAACCATCACGCTAGCCCGTCATTCCCGCCTACGCGCGAATGACGGGTTTGAAGATAGTCGTGAAGAAATCCTACCCCGGTTTCCGATACTTCTCCCCCGCCTCAATCCGTGCCTTCAAAATATTCTGCTCCGGCGGCAACGGGCAGGTGGTGAACTCCGAAAACGCGCAGGGCGGGTTGTAGGCACGGTTGAAATCGAGCGTGAACGTATCATTCGGCTTGGGTCGCTGCTCGACATACAAAAAGCGTGATGGCCGGTAAGTGGTGTCGCCGGCGGTGCCGTCGCGCATCACGAAGAACATGCCGTCGTCGTCGCCGACCACATCCATCTTCTGTGTGACGCCATTGAGTTTGAATTCGACGTAGCCGGGACACGGCTCGTCCGACACTTCGTCGATGACGTTCACGATCGAGATCTTTTTTCCAGGCGGATAGGCGACGAACTTCGCGGCCACCTTGAATTTTTCATCGACGGCGTACCAGATGCGCCCGGGGAAATTCTTGCGCACCAGTGACTCATTGTCCGCGAGGCGCAGGATGTAACGGCCTTCGCGCTCGATGATATGCATGTTGATGCGGCCGAGCGCCACCCAGTCGCGCTTGGCGGTGCCGGTACCCATCACCCGCTCGCCGGTAAAGGCCTTGCCGTCGCTGGTCATGCTGACGCCATTCGCGAGCTTGAGCGACACTTTTTTGCCTGCTGAATCGACGACCAGCGTACCCAAACGCTCCGGGCCGGTGCCCTTCAATTCCGGCGGAAATACGATGTCATTGTCCTTGCCGGTTCCAAAGGTATTGGCGCCGGGTTTCATCTGGAATCGCCCGGCGAGCGTCAGCCAGCCGTTGTCGCGCCGCAGGCTCTGCTCGACTTTGTCGCGCCACTGCTGCACTGAATCAACGTAGGCGTCCTGTTCGGGCGTGCTGGCGATGGTGGCACTGATGCTCGTCATCGTGAAGAGTAACGCGGTGATGATTTGTTTCATCGTCTTGCTCCGGAAGGTACGATTGGACAGGTGAGGATTATGCACCGGTCAGTGCTGGATTTGTACGGCGACGGATGCCGGCAACAGGTCATTCATGCATTTGAAATGTCCCAGCGGACAGACGCGCTGGAAGCAGGGGCTGCATTCGAGATTGAGCGTGATGACGCGGGCCTGTTCGGATAGTGGCGGCGTAAAACCCGGGGACGATGATCCATACAGCGCGGTCACTGGCACGCCGACGGCGCAGGAGATGTGCATCAGCCCGGAATCATTGGTGACGACGTGCCGCGCCAGGCTCAGCAGGTCAATTGCCTCATCCAGTTGCGTCTCGCCAGCGAGGATGGTGCAGAGCCCGCCGGACAGGCGGTTGATCTCCTTGGCGACGGGCACGTCGCCCTTGCCGCCGAACAGCCAGATTTGATGGCCCGACGCGGCGAGAGTTTTGGCCAACGCCGCAAAATGTTCGGCGGGCCAGCGTTTCGCGGGGCCGTATTCGGCGCCGGGACAAAATGCCACCATCGGCTTGGTGTTGTCCAGTTTCAGGCGTGCGAGCGATCCTTCCAACGCCGCCGGATCGACACGCAATTGCGGATTCGGTACCGGCTGGGTCAGCATTTCCGTCGCGGGCTGTGCCAGTGAGGCGAAGCGCGCCGCCATGGTCGGCAAGGCGTGCTCGTCCAGGTCGCGGCAGTCGGTCAGGATCCAGCCGCGCATTTCGCCGCGAAAACCGATGCGCGCGGGGATATCGGTAAACCATGCGATCAGCGCGGACTTGAAGGTGTTGGGCAGCACGTAGGCGCGATAGTAGCCGCTGTTGTGGTCGCGATTATCGGCGCGATTGTCGCCTTCTTGCTTGAGTGACTTGCCGAGGGCACGGCGGGCGCCGAGCTGCAGTGCGCCATGGCCGAACGGATTTTCCATTACCCGCGCCACTTCGGCCATGCGCCGATAGACCGGCATCACCCATTTGGGCGCGAGGACATCGATCTCGACATCCGGATTCGACGCGTGCAGACGCATAAGCAGCGGCTGCGAAAGGACGGCGTCGCCGATCCACGACGGCGCGATGACGAGGATGCGCATCAGCGGACCGTGCCGCCTTGGCGAGGGGCTAGTGGTGCGATTTAACCGGGCCGGTCAGTTTGTAAACCGTGCCGCAATACGGGCACTTTGCTTCGCCGGTTTCCGCGACATCGATAAAGACGCGTGGATGGGCATCCCACAGCTTCATTGACGGCATCGGACAATGCAGCGGCAAATCTTTTGCCGACACGGTAATTTCCCGGGACTTCAACTCGGAGAGCGGGGCGGTGGATGTGGTCATGGATGCTTTTCCCTATTTGACGGGCGTGAGCCAATGGTGATATTTCGGATTGCGACCGTTGACGATATCGAAAAAAGCCGACTGGATTCTCTCGGTGATCGGGCCGCGTGATCCGGCGCCGATAACGCGCCCGTCAAGCTCACGGATCGGCGTGACTTCCGCGGCGGTTCCGGTGAAAAAGGCTTCATCGGCGATGTACACATCGTCCCGGGTGATCTTGCGCGCCTCGACCGGAATGCCCAGATCCGCACAGAGGATCTGGATCGATCGCCAGGTGATGCCGTCCAGCGCGGAGGTGAGCTCGGGTGTCGAGATCTTGCCGTCGCGGACGAGGAAAATATTCTCGCCCGCGCCTTCCGCGACATAGCCCTCGGTGTCGAGCAGCAGCGCCTCATCGTAGCCGTGGTCGGTGGCTTCGTTGTTGGCAAGAATCGAATTGGCGTAGGTCGAGGATACCTTGGCGCGCGCCATGGTCACGTTGACGTGATGGCGGGCGAATGAGGAAGTCTTGACGCGAATACCTTTCTTCAGGCCATCCTCGCCCAGGTACGCACCCCATGGCCAGGCGGCAATGGTGACGTGCACCTTGGCGCCTTTGGGCGAAACGCCCATTTTTTCCGAGCCGTAAAACGCCAACGGACGCAGGTAGCAGCTTTCCAGGTTGTTCGCGCGCACCACCTCGCGTTGGGCTTCGATGATTTCATCCATGCTGTAGGGCATGTTCATCTGGTAAATTTTGGCAGAATTGAACAGCCGCTGGGTATGTTCTTTCAGGCGGAATATGGCGGTGCCGAGATTGGAAGAGGCGTCCGTCTTGTACGCGCGCACACCCTCGAACACCGCCAGACCGTAGTGCAGGGAATGGGTCAGCACATGGGTGGTGGCGTCGCGCCAGGGAACCATTTTGCCGTCGTACCAGATGACGCCGTCGCGGTCTGCCATTGACATAGGGAAATCTCCAGGAAAATCCAGAATAGTGGGTTATTTTATCGCATCGGCTGGCGAAATCGCCTCCGTCCCGCAGCCAGCATCAGGCGGCGGCGAATCGATTCGCCCTCAAAAACAGTTGTGTCATAATGTTTTGATGTATTGAAACCTGTTAATTTCCATGGCCTTGCGGGCAATATGCGGGGTTGAATCAGGTTTCAGGCAGATAGCAAAGGCGCATTTTTCGGCCTCCATATTTTCTCCTCACGCGTACTTTCAAAGCCACCACAAGAGCATGATCGCGAAGGATGTCTTGACAGATTCACACCAAAACGCCGGATCGAAGGCGGGGACGCTGTCGCCCGAAGAAAAACTCTCCGGCGATATGTTGCTGTTCTCCACCGCGTTGATGGCGCTCGCGTCGATGCTGTGGCTGTCGATCTACTGGAGCCTTGGCTTGCGGTTCTCGACGTCGATTCCGCTGGCGTTCCTGTTCCTTTCCGCGGGCAACATGTTCTTCTTCATGAAGTCCCGCAAGCTGGGATTGTTTTGCGCGACCCAGTTGACGATGTTCCTGTTCACGCCATTCGTCATGCAGTGGTCGATCGGCAATTTCGTCAATGCCAGCGGCGTATCTCTTTGGGCGTTGCTGGCGCCGGTCGGGGCGATCGTCATCCTCGGTACACGCGATTCGATGCCGTGGTTTATCGCCTACATTTTCATGACCGCGATGTCGGGCTTTTTCGACTATTCCTTGCCGATGGACAGCAAGCAACTGGATCAGAAAACGGTCGCTATCTTTTTTGTGCTGAATTTTGTGTCGATTTCGGCAATGGTCTATGTGCTGCTCTGGTATTTTTCGCGGGAGAAATCAAAACTACGCGCGGCGGTGGAAGCGCAGACGTCCGCCGTATCCCTCGAGAAAGAACTTTCGGAGCGCCTACTGCTAAATATCCTGCCGCAGCCGATTGCCGATCGCCTGAAGCGCCAGGAAACCAACATCGCCGACGGCCACGCCGATGTGACCGTGATGTTTGCCGATATCGTCAATTTCACGCACATGTCGGAAGAGATGTCGCCGAACGAGACCGTGCAACTGCTCAACAATGTGTTTTCCGAGTTCGATGTGCTGGCGGAGAAATACGGCATCGAAAAGATCAAGACCATCGGTGACGCCTATATGGCGGCCGGTGGCTTGCATAGCGGCGCCGCGCAGTACGTGGATTCGATGGCCGACATGACCATCGACATGCAGTTATTCGTTTCGCAGTACACGGCAGCGAACGGCCAGAAGTTAAGTCTGCGTATCGGCATGGCCACGGGGCCGGTCGTGGCGGGCGTCATCGGTCGCCGAAAATTCAGCTATGACCTGTGGGGCGATACGGTCAACGTTGCCAGTCGCATGGCGTCGGAGGCACTACCGGGCCAAACGCAGGTTGATCTTGTGACGTTCCGGCGGCTGCACAATCGTTATCGGTTCGATCAAGTTCAACAGATTCATGTAAAGGGCAAAGGCCCAATGCAGGTGTATACCTTGCTTGGCCGTTTGTTGAATCGTCAGGAGGAAGGCAACGTCGTGCGCCTGCCGGACCCTGGACTGCAACAGCAACGCTGATCGCGGCCACGAACCATACGCATGAGTTTGCAAGAGCCGGAAGTCCCATCCAATCGCAATGCCAGGCATCCCGGTGTTGCCTTGGTGCTTCAGGGTGGTGGCGCGCGCGCGGCCTATCAGGTCGGCGTCCTCAAAGCACTTTCCGAGATCCTCGGCCATCCGGTGGAAAATCCGTTTCCGATCATCACCGGCACCTCGGCTGGCGCCATCAACGCGGCTCTACTCGCGGCGCACGCCGACAACTTCGCGCGAGGCGTGGAAACGCTGGTCAATGTCTGGACCAATTTCACGCCGGACCAGGTTTATCGCACCGACTTTCCCGGCGTCGCGCGCAACAGCCTCAAGTGGCTGTCGGCATTCCTGTTTGGCGCCATCACCAAGAATCATCGCGTCTCGCTTTTCGACAACTCGCCGCTGGCCGAACTGATCGCCCGGCATGTCGATCTCCCCAAGATTGCCGGGCATCTGGAAAGCGGCGCGCTGCGCGCAGTCTCGGTGACGGCCGCCGGTTATACGTCGGGCCAGAATTGTGCGTTTTTCCAGGCCTCTTCGGGTATGCAGGGTTGGCGCCGCTCGCAGCGCGTCGGTATACGTGTGAGCCAGTTGCGCAGCGAACATTTGATGGCGTCGGCGGCCATCCCGTTTGCGTTTCCGGCCATCAAGATCAATCGTGAGTTCTTTGGCGACGGCTCGATCAGGCAGATCGCGCCCTGCAGCCCCGCACTGCATCTGGGGGCTGAACGCGTGTTCGTGGTGGGTACCTCCAAGCTCGTGAAAGACATTCCCGATCGGCTTAACGGCGACGAATATCCCTCGCTCGCGCAGATCGCCGGCCATGCCATGGCGTCGATTTTTCTGGATACGCTCGCGGTCGACATCGAGTTGTTGCAGCGCATAAATTCGACACTGACCGTTGTCGATCACAGCAAGCTCAAAACATCCGGCATGAATTTGCAGCATGTGGACGTGTGTGTCGCATGCCCGCAGGAACCACTCGAGACTTTGGCGTATGAACACGTGCGGGATTTGCCGTGGACCATTCGCGCCCTGATGCGTACCATCGGCGCGATGCGCAAGGGTGGCGCCACGCTGGCAAGTTACATGCTGTTTGACAAGTGCTACTGCCAGGCGCTGATCGAAATGGGCTATCAGGATATGCTGAAGCGCCGAGAGGAAATTGCCATATTCTTCGACGCCAGCGCCTGCCCCATGCCGACGGTGATTCCCCACGTCAAGTTCGATCCTGGCCGGACAATGCAAATGGACGTTATCAAGAATGGCTGAGACAATGGAAAAACCAACCACCAAGAACGAACCCCTGCAGCGCGCGAATTTTCCGCATCACCTGCCGATCGATACGCGCTGGAGCGATAACGATGCTTACGGCCACCTCAACAACGTCGTGTTCTACTCGTATTTCGATACGGTGGTGAACCAGTACCTGATTACGCGCGGCGTGCTGGATATCGACACCAGTCCGGTGATTGGCCTGGTGGTCGAGACCGGGTGCAGCTATTTTGCGTCGGCGGCGTTTCCGGAAAAACTGGCGGCAGGATTGCGCGTGGCGCGCCTCGGCAACAGCAGCGTGCGCTATGAGATCGCCCTGTTTCGCGAGGGCAGCGACGCCGCCATCGCACAGGGGCATTTCGTGCACGTCTATGTGGGCCGGGAGACACGGCGACCGGTGCGCATGCCGACCCAGCTGCGCGATGTGCTGTCAAAATTGCAAATGCCTTGAACCATACAATGGAGTCTTCAATATGAAACGCATCGCGTCATTTGCCATTCCGTTGTTGCTCATCGCCGGCATTGCTATTGCACAGGCGCCGGGGATCAAGCGCACACTGCTGCAAAAAGGTGAAGTGCCAGCCGAAGGCGCGCGCGAAGTGGTAATGGGAATCGCCGAAATTGCCGCCGGTGGCGCGGCCGGGCGCCACTCACACAATGGCCCCGAGACCGGCTATGTACTTGAGGGCACGACGTTGCTGGAGATCGATGGCGAATCGCCGAAGACGCTAAAGGCCGGCGACAGCTATTTCATTCCCGCCGGCAAGATTCACGATGCCAAGGCGCACGCGGGTGCTCTGGCAAAAGTGCTGGCGACTTACGTGGTGGAGAAGGGCAAGCCGTTGGCGACGCCCGCGCCGTAGTCCTCAAGCCAGGATGATAAGCGACCGAAATCGCTGC
This sequence comes from Betaproteobacteria bacterium, assembly GCA_016720925.1. Classification (NCBI taxonomy): domain Bacteria; kingdom Pseudomonadati; phylum Pseudomonadota; class Betaproteobacteria; species Betaproteobacteria bacterium. Next base: position 130,741 of record JADKJR010000036.1, read on the forward strand.
ATCAGCCACGAGCCGATTTCCTAGACTTCTTCCATGCACACGCTATGCGGCATCGGATATTCCCGCCATTCCACTTTGTAGCCCAGCGCTTCCAGTTTGGCGCGGGAGCCACGGGCCAATGCCAGCGGCACCAACGGGTCCTGCGTGCCGTGCGCCATCAGGATGGGGATGTTGGCGTTGGCGACCGTACGCTCGGTCGCCAAAGAGTCTTCCAGCGCGAGATATGTTGACAGTGCGAGGATGCCCGCCAGTGGCTGCGGATGGCGCAATGCGGTCTGCAAGGCAATCGCCCCTCCTTGCGAAAATCCGGCGATGACAATTTTGTCCGTGGCGATCCCGCGTGTGACTTCGCGGGCGATGAACGCATTGATTGATCCCTGCGATTCGCGCACGCCGGCTTCATCGGCCTTGCGCACCGGCCCATCCTGGAATTCAGACATTGAGATGTCGTACCAGCCCGGCATGACCTGCCCGTTGTTGATCGAGATCGGCCGCGATGGCGCCTGCGGGAAAATGAAACGCAGCGGCAGGTCTTCCGGCAATCCGAGTTCCTTGACGATGGACACAAAATCCCAGCAGTCCGCGCCGAGGCCATGCATCCAGATGACGGTGCCTTTGGGTTCGGCGCCAGTGACGAGTTCAATGTGTGGGATAAGTTTTGTCATCGGTTGTTTTCAGAGTAGAAATAGTACAAACACTAGCACTGTAGCGGCTTTCAGGCACAAAATGCTTTGCAAGCCTCGCCAGTGCTAGGGGTAAGACGTCGAAGTTTTCCTTTGTGCGTATTCACGAGGCGCGCGCCCGAATTGCCGACTTCGGCCGGAACGCCTTTATCACGTCATCGTTGGTTTCCAGATACGGCCCGCCAATCAGATCCACACAATACGGTACCGCGGCAAAAATGCCGACCTCAATCGGCTTGCCGTCCGCGTCCTTCAATCCTTCCAGCGTTTCCTTGATCGCCTTGGGCTGGCCGGGCAAGTTGATGATGAGGGACTGCTTGCGGATCACCGCCGTTTGCCGCGAAAGAACCGCCGTCGGCACAAAACGTAGCGATATCTGCCGCATGCGCTCGCCGAAACCATCCATGACGCGATCCGCCACCGCGAGTGTTGCATCGGGTGTGACATCGCGCGGCGCGGGGCCGGTGCCGCCTGTGGTCAGTACCAGCGAGCATTTTTCGGTATCGACGAATTCCTTCAGCGTGGCTTCAATCAGCGATTGCTCGTCGGGAATCACACGCGAGACAATCGTCAGCGAATTTTTCAGCGCCGATTTCAGCCAGCCTTCCAGCGCGGGCAGGCCTTCATCCTGATAGACGCCTGACGAAGCACGATCGCTGATTGACAACAAGCCGATTCTTGCCGCGTCGTGTGCCGCGTTTGTCACCCCGGTTGCCACCTCTGTCGCCACTTCGGCCGCCATCAAGGCTCTTCCACGGCCTGGCGCGACTGCTGCACGATGGTGTCGTGCAGCGACTGATACAGCAATCGAAAATGTTTCGGTGGCCTGTTCTTGGCCTTCTCGTCCTTTGCGTCGCGGATGTGTTGCTCCAGCATGGTACGGTCGGCTTCGGGAAACTCGTTCAGGAAGCCGCCTAGAGACGTTGCATCTTCCAGCAATCGCTCGCGCCAGCGCTCCGCCAAGTGATGCAGGGCCGTCTGTTTCTTGTTCGGTGCTGAAATGGCTTCGAGCTTTTCGGCGATCGGCGCGGCATCCACATTGCGCATGACCTTGCCGATGTATTGCATTTGCCGCTTGAAGCCCCCATGTTTGGAGGTGGGAATTCGTTTGGCTTCAAGTACTGCCGAAAGCAATTGCTCGGGCAGGTCCAGCTTCTTGATTGAATCGAGTGAGAGTTTCACCAGCGCTTCGCCCATGTCCTGCAGCGCGAGCATATCCCGCTTCTTCTGGCTTTTACTGATAGAATTTTCGTCTTCTGTGGTCATTCTTTTGCCTTGTGTTGCCTGGATTGCAGCCAAGCGCCCATGATACCTCACGCCGCTCGCGTCGTTCCCCTCCTTCCTTCTTCTGAATTGTGCCCCTGTGACTGAAAAAACCCTTAGAACACTTGCGCGTGCCGTAGCTTCCGACACAACGCCGCCGAACTTGCGTGATCTCGCCGCCTTCACCCTGGAACGCGCCAAGGCGCTGGGCGCCACTGCCGCCGACGTGGAAATATCCACATCGGTCGGCCAAAACGTCACCGTGCGCATGGGTGAAGTGGAAACCATCGAGCACAATCGCGACAAGGGCCTGGGCGTCACGGTGTATCTCGGCCAGCAACGCGGCAATGCCTCGACCACCGATGTTTCGCGCGATGCGATCGAGCGTACGGTAAAGGCCGCGCTGGCGATCGCAAAGTACACCGCGGCCGACGAATTCTCCGGCCTGCCGGATCCCGCCCGTCACGCGCGACCACCATTTGCTGATTGCGACATCCACTATCCCTGGGTGCTGCCGGTCGAAGACGCCATCACGCTTTGTAAACGTATTGAAGCGGCGGCGTTCGCGGTCGACAAGCGCATCAACAATTCCGACGGGGCCTCGGTCTCCACCTCCGATGCGGATTTCATTTACGCGAATTCCAATGCGTTTATCGGCGGCTACCCCACCACCCGGCACAGCACCAGTTGCACCATGATCGCGGCAACCGAACAAGGCATGCAGCGCGATTACTGGTATACGGTCGCGCGTGAGGCCGCCCGACTCGAGGCGCCAGAACACGTCGGCCGCAAGGCGGGCGAGCGCACCGTTGCCAGGCTCGATGCGCGCCGCATTCCGTCCGGCGATTTTCCGGTGTTGTTTGAAGCACCGGTTGCGTCAGGGTTGATCGGCAGTTTCGTTGGCGCCATCAGCGGCTCCGCACTTTATCGCAAATCGAGTTTCCTGCTCGACAGCATTGGACAGACCGTGTTCTCGCCGATGGTCACGATTCACGAAGATCCGTTTTTGAAGCACGGGCTTGCCAGTGGACCGTTCGACGCCGAGGGCGTAGCGACGGCGGTGCGCGATGTTGTCAAGGATGGCGTGGTTCAGGGTTATTTTCTCGGCAGCTATTCGGCGCGAAAACTCGGCATGCAGTCGACCGGCAATGCGGGCGGCAACCACAATCTCATTGTCGCGCCGGGTCCACTGGACCTCGCCGGCCTGCTGAAAAAAATGCATCGCGGACTGCTGGTCACCGAGATGATGGGACAGGGCGTGAACAATGTCACCGGCGATTATTCGCGCGGCGCCGCCGGATTCTGGGTGGAGGACGGCGAGATCGCATTTCCGGTCGAAGAAATCACGATCGCCGGCAACATGAAAGAGATGTTCAAGGGCATCATCGCGATTGGCAATGACGTGCTGGCGCTGGGCTCCAAGCAGGTCGGCAGCATCCTCATTGATCGCATGTCAATCGCCGGCGAATAGCCGCACGCGACGGCATGTTTTATACTTTCCGCTGAAGTTGTGTTGCCACAGTTGCCAAAAAAAATAAACCAACGACCCGAGGAGTAATGCATGCAAAGACGCAAGTTCCTGACATCCGCCGGTGCCAGTCTCGCTGCCGGGGCGACCGCCATTCCAACGCTCACTCAGGCCCAGACTGCCACCTTGCCGTCGATCAAATGGCGGCTGACTTCCAGTTTCCCCAAAAGCCTGGATACGATTTATGGCACCGCGCCCGGAATCGCCAAGCGGGTCTCCGAGTCCACGGGTGGCAAATTCACCATTCAGGTCTTCGCCGCGGGAGAATTGGTTCCGGGCCTGCAGGCGCTGGATGCGGTAAAGGACGGCACGGTGGAATGCTGCCACACGGCGCCTTACTACTACTTTGGCAAAGACCCCACCTTTGCGTTTGGAACCGCCATTCCATTCGGCCTGAACGCACGCCAGCAAAACGCCTGGATGTATTACGGCGGCGGATTGGCGTTGATGCGCGAGTTTCTGAAAGACTATAACGTCATCAATTTCCCCGCAGGCAATACCGGGGCGCAAATGGGTGGCTGGTTCCGCAAGGAAATCAAGACCGTGGCCGACCTGAAGGGCCTGAAATTTCGCATCGCCGGATTGGCGGGGCGCGTGTTGTCGAAGCTTGGTGTGGTTCCACAGCAGATATCCGGTGGCGACATTTATCCCGCGCTGGAGAAAGGCACCATCGACGCGGCCGAATGGGTAGGCCCGTACGACGATGAAAAACTGGGGTTTTACAAAGTTGCCAAATACTATTATTACCCCGGGTGGTGGGAAGGCGGACCCGAACTGGACCTGTACGTCAATCTCAAGCAGTGGGAAGCGTTGCCGGCTGAGTACAAATCGATTCTTGAAGCGGCGTGTGCGGAAGCCAACGGCGACATGCTGGCGAAGTACGATGCCCTCAATCCGGCCGCGCTGAAGCGTCTGGTGGGCAACGGCGTGCAACTGCGTCCGTTCAGCAAGGACATCCTGAATGCCTGCTTCAAGGCGGCCGAAGAGGTTTATGCCGAAGAATCGGCCAAGAATCCGAAGTTCAAGAAAATTTACGAAGCGTGGCGGGTGTTCCGCAATGACCAGGTTCTCTGGTCCCGTGTCGCCGAGCAAAACTTCGACAGCTTCATGGCGACGGCACGGTCATCGAACAAGCCTGCCGCACCCGCGAAGAAGTAGTGGTTCGCGGCATGGAAAAAGCCCCGCGATGCGGGGCTTTTTTTCGGGTGCTGCGATGGTCCGTTGCGAATACTCAGCGCCGCATCTCTTTGGCGATCTCGTTGAAATGGCATACCTGGTTCCTGCCGTTGTTCTTGGCCGCGTAGAGTGCCTGGTCGGCCCGGTTGATCAGCTCGTCGTACAAGGCGCCCGTATCTGCCGGCGGCAAACCAGGATCCGGGACGAACGTGGCGATACCGACACTGGCGGTAACCGGATATCTCGGGTCCTTGATGGCTTCCACGGCGGTGCGAAAATTCTCCGCCACGACAAAACTGCCGGCCTCGTCGGTATCCGGCAACGTGACCGCGAACTCCTCGCCGCCGTAACGTGCCGACACGTCATTCTGGCGACAGGTGTCATTCAATATGTTGGCAATCAGGAACAGCACGCGGTCGCCTTCGGCATGACCAAATTGATCATTTACGCGCTTGAAAAAATCCAGGTCGATCATCAGCAGGGACACGCCTTGCCGCTGTCGAACTGCATTCCTGATGATCCATTCGGTTTGCTCCTGATAGGCGCGCCGGTTCAGCAGGCCGGTGAGGCTGTCGTGGCTGGCGAGTTCTTTCAGTTGCACGTGCAAGCCTTCAAGCTCGGCGGTGCGCCGGCGAAGTTCCTCCATCGTCGCCTTGCGTTCAGTTACATCGCGCACGGCGCACAGGAAAAACACGCCATCCGTGGTGTCGAGCGTGCTGATCATGATGTCAACGGGAATCTCGCTGCCGTCCTTGCGGCGTGCAAAGGCATCCATCAGCGATGCGCCCATGTGACGTAGCTTCGGATCGGCGGCAAATCGGGCACGGTGGCCGACATGGCGCGCCGCAAGTCTCTCCGGGACCAGTATTTCGACTTCGTGACCAATCAGCTCATCGCGTGAATAGCCAAACAGCGCCTCCACCCGCGCGTTGCCCTGGCGGATGCAGCCCTCGGAATCAACCACCAACAAAGCGTCAGGCGTGTGCTCGAAGATACGGTGATAGAAGATGTCCATCGTCCCACCTCGCTTCAATCTTCTGCCAAAAAGGCCACGCGAGGTTGCGTTAGATCAACAATGGCGTCGGAAAATGTGCAGCATCCCGGTATGAATGACATACATAACAGCCTGTCGGACTTAGAGGAAATCGGCTGCAAAATGATCTGATCGGTGTATATTTCCCCGCTTTTCGGCGCCAATGGAACAACCATTGGCTTGAAAACCGTGAAGTGGGGTAAGCAGGGCTTTCGCCGTAAGGCGAAGACTCGCAAAATCTGCCCGCGCCCATATCATTTTTCGCTTCGATTCTCTAAGTCCGACGGGCTGCTAGCAAGTCGATGGAATTGAGAATCATGCCGAGTTTTCAAACCCTAGCACTGGTGCGCCTTTCCGGGCAAAGGGCCACGTCGGTGCGGGGGGGGGGGGGGGGGGTGGGGGGGGGGGGGGGGGGCGGGGGGGGGGGGGGGGCGGGGGGGGGGGGGGCGGGGGGGGTGGGGGGGGGGTGGGGGGTGGGGGGGGGGGGGGGGGTGGCGCCCGTGGGATGCGTGGGGGGGGGGGGGTGGTGGTGTGTGTGTTTGGGTTCGGTGGTGTGGGTTGGGTGGGGCGGGGGGGGGGGGGGGGGGGGGGGGGGGGCGGGGGGGGGGGGGGGGGGGGGCCCCGGCCGGGGGGGGGGGGGGGGGGGGGGGGGGGGGGGGGGGGGGGGGGGGGGGGGGGGGGGGGCGCGGGTGGGGGGGGGGGGGGGGGGGGGGGGGGGGGGGGGGGGGGGGGGGGGGGGGGGGGGGGGGGGGGGGGGGGGGGGGGGGGGGGGGGGGGGGGGGGGGGGGGGGGGGGGGGGGGGGGGGGGGGGGGGGGGGGGGGGGGCACCGCCGGGGGGGGGGGGGGGGGGGGGGGGGGGGGGGGGGGGGGGGGGGGGGGGGGGGGGGGGGGGGGGGGGGGGGGGGGGGGGGGGCCTAAATGCCGCAAAAACCGCGCCAGTGCTAGGGTTTAAATGATTTCCACTACCTTCCGCCTTGCAGCGCCTTTTCGATTTCTTCCGCCGCCAGGTCTTCCTTACTCTTACCTTTGGTCGTTGCTTGTCTTGCAGCCGGTTTGCCGTCAGCCTTTGCCCCGGAACTTGCAGGTGCTTCGGGCTTGCCGCCCAGCGCTTTCATGAGGTCGTCCGCCGCCGCGTCTTCCTTTGAAGGTTCCGCCGAAATGTCGTCGCTCTTGCCGCCAAGCGCTTTCATGATGTCGTTGTTGCCGGCGTCGCTCTTCCGGTCGTCGCTGCCCGGCACCATGACCGTGTTGGGATCCGGATTATCGCCTTCCAGTTCGATCTTGACCTTGTTGAGATCGAGTTTGACCGGGTCATCGAGGAACATGGTGACTTGCCTGGGGAACGCGATGACCAGCACCACGAGAATTAGCTGCAAGGCAACAAAGGGGAGCGCCCCCCAGTAAATATCCGAACTCTTTACTTCCTTCGGTGCAACGCCGCGCAAGTAGAACAGCGCAAAGCCGAAGGGCGGATGCATGAACGACGTCTGCAGATTCACGCACAGCATGACGCCGAACCACACCAGCGCGGCGTCTTCACCGACGATGGGGGCGAGGAGAATTTTCGCGACCGGCGCCACCAACGGGACAATGATGAACACGATCTCGAAGAAATCCAGGAAGAATGCGATGAAGAATATGAACAAGTTGACGAATATCAGGAAGCCCCACACGCCTCCGGGAAGGCCGGTCAGCATGTGTTCGAGCCACGGCCCGCCATTCACGCCCTGGAAAACCACTGAAAAGCAACTGGAGCCGATGAGAATGAATACCACCATGGCGCTGAGGCGCGCGGTGGATTCGTAGGCTTTCCGGATGAGGTCACGAAGGTCGGCGATCGCGGCGGCGCGCACGCACAGCCAGACGATGGCGATATAAAGCACGGTGCAGGCGATCTGGAACGCCAGTGACTTGAACGCGAATATGCCGATGATGACGCCAATGCCCGCGGCCGACATTCCCACCCAGAATACGCGGCGGCTGCCTTGCCCCAGTTGCGGGTGGCGGTGCACGGCGATCACGAGAGCGCCGACCGCGCCCATCGCGCCGCCTTCTGTGGGCGTGGCAAGCCCCATTAGCATAGTGCCAAGCACCAGAAAGATCAGCGCCGCGCTGGGAACGATTCCCAGCAGGCATTTCTTCCATAGCGCCCAGCCTTGCAGTGTGCGGTGCTCTTTCGGAATCGCGGGAAGCCAATCGGGCTTGATGCGAGAAAGGACAAACGTATAGCCGATGAATAACAGCACTTGCAGGATGGACGGACCCCACGCGCCCAGGTACATGTCGCCCACCGATTTGCCGAGCTGATCGGCCAAAACAACCAGCACCAGAGACGGCGGCACCAGTTGCGTGATGGTGCCCGACGCGGCCAATACGCCAGTCGCGTACCGCATGTTGTACTTGTAGCGCATCATGATCGGCAACGAGATGAGTGTCATCACGATGACCTGCGCGGCAACCGTGCCGGTGATGGCGCCGAGAATGAAACCCACGAGGATGACCGAGTAACCCAACCCGCCACGCAAGGGGCCGAACAATTGCCCCATCGAATCGAGCATGTCCTCCGCCAGTCCGCATTTCTCGAGAATGGTTCCCATGAACGTGAAGAACGGGATCGCCAGCAGCAGATCATTCGACAGCACGCCGAGTATGCGTTGCGGAATGGCCTGCAAAAACGTTGGACCAAAGAACCCGTGCTCAATTGAAATCACGCCGAAGAACAGGCCCAATGCGGCCAGCGTAAACGCAACCGGGTAGCCGATGAGCATGAACAGCACCAGCCCGCCAAACATCAGTGGCGGCATCAGTTCGAGAGGAATCAGCGTCACTGAATCGGTCTTTCGTAATGCGTATCGAGTGTGATATCTCCGTGAAGCGCGGCGGCCCGCTTGATGATTTCGGATATTCCCTGAAGCGCTACCAGCGTGAAGCCGATCGGCAGCAGGATCTTGAACGGCCAGCGAACCAGGCCGCCGGCGTTGGAGGACATTTCATTGCCAGCCCAGGCGTCGGTAAAGACCGGCCACGACATATAAGCGATCACCACGCAGACCGGGATGAGAAACACGATCGTGCCGATCAGGTCGAGCCATTTCTTTCCGCGATCGGACAGCAGCGTGTAAAGGATATCCACGCGCACGTGTTCGTTCAATCTGAATGTATAGGCCGCGCCGAACATGACGACGGCGGCAAAGAGATACCACTGGATTTCCAGCCATGCGTTTGAGCTTAAGTCAAACGCGTATCGCATCATGGCGTTACCGGCGCTGATGAAGCATGACAATAGCACTGCCCAATTCGCGAGATAACCAACCCGCTTGTTCAGCGCGTCTATAAGTCTGGTGAGTTTCAATAGTGCTCGCACCGCATTTCCCCTCTCGAAAGTGTCCCTTCGCGGCGATCATTGCCTCTTGTTATGCGGTCGATTATATCGGCTTTGGAATTGCAGACCGATTGGAAGAAACGCAATTCCTTGCTGCGGTTGTGAGGGGGCAGCGAACGCCGTGCAGTGCCTTTACTCCGTTGGCAACTCCGTCAGCGCCTTTGGTAGCACCACATTGGGGTGGGCTTTCCTGAAGCGCACCAGCTCTTCGCGCAATTCCTTGAGCTTGCCTTGTTCGCGCAATTCCAGCAGGCGCTTCAGCCATGGGCCGGGGTTCTCGCTTTCGTCGGATTTGCGGGACTGCTGATATGTCTGGGTGGTGTTGCCGCGGAGTCCTGTGGCGCTCGATGTCTGTGTTTCGCTCCGGGCGCGATCGGGCAATGCGGCACGTGGCGGCGCTGCTCCGGCCGCGGCAAGTGAAGGCGCGAGTTGTTTCATCATCGGTTCCGGCGCGAGAGCCGCCGGAGCCGTCGGCACTGGTGATGTCGCAACACCACCCGCAATGACCGGTCTCGCGGGCACGCTGACGTCCTCGGCGGAACGAATCGCTCCGGCAACGCGAACTTTTTCCGCAAGCACTTTCGATTCCTTCGCGGCTGCCAGATTCGCATCCGCACGCGATTCCTTGCGCCCGGGTGCAATAGCGTCGGTCGCCGGGAACGGGGCCGGCGCCACGCTCGCCACGGCAGGCGAGGGTGGCGAATACACGGGCGCAGCAGGCGCCAACGATGCGGGGGCGGCGATGGCTTGTTGCGGTGGAAGTGGCGTCGCTCCGGGCGTTGTGCTGCGCTCTTCTTTTGCCCGCTCGGAATTCTGCTGACGCGAACCTTGTACGTTCGCGGTGATTGCGCCTGTATCCGTGCCAGCGTCCGCGCCGGCACCTGACGCGACACCGGATTTCTTCTTGACGGCATCGGCTGCCATCACGACCGGCGGCGTTGTTTCAGCCACCCTTGCCTCCTGTGGCGCAATCGTGGCGGCCGGTGCGGCGGCCGGCGCATCGGCGCGGCGCGCCTGGGTCATTTTCTGAATCGGCGCGGGAGCGAGCTCGGGTTTTTCCTCGATTGCAACGAACACCACCGATACCGACAGCACCACGACGGCGGCCACTGCAAGTTGAGGCGTCCACTGGCGAAGCCAGCTTTTCCCGACCGGCTGCGGTCGGGCATGCACGGCGCGGCGGGCAGCGGCGCGAATCGCGTCGTTGAGCGCGGCGGGCGGCGCCATGTGGTCCGCATCGCGATCGCGGGCGTCACGGTAGGCACGGCTGACCGCGTCCATGTCCCGCTTGTCTTCGCTTCCGGGTTGATCGTGATTACTCATGCGTACTCCTGCAAGCCGTCGCGCAATTTTGCGATGGCATAGCGCAACCGGCTTTTCGCGGCTTCAAACGTACACCCGGTTGCCTCCGCAATATCTTCGACACTCAATCCGCCTTCTTCGTGCAATAAAAATGCTTCGCGCTGTGGCGCGGGTAGCCCCTCGATGGCGCGCAGAATGGCGGCGGACTGCTGTTGCGATTCGGCGCGCACCATCGGCTCATCCACACGGCTGGCAACCAGCCGGTCGATGGCGTTTTCTTTGCCGCCTTCAATATCGCTGTCGCGTTCGAACAGCGTCAGTTCCACGCGACCGTGGCGGCGAAAGTAGTCCATCAACTTATTGTGCGCCAGCGTGAAAAGATAGGTTCGAAATTGAGCTTCCACCCGGTAGCGATCGCGCGCCTGGATCAGGTTCATCCACACCTCCTGAAACAGCTCCTCCGCGTGTTCACGCGTGCGGCACTGGCGGCCAATGAATCGAAACAGCCCGCCGCGATGCCGCGCATAGAGATCGTCAAATGCACCGGCGTCGCCAGCCTGATAGCGCAGCATGAGAGCTTCGTCGGATGTTTCATCGCTTGCGGTCATGTTGCCCGGAAGTTTACTTGACCTGTGTGCATGCAGGTCAAGCTTCCAGGCGGCTGACGATGTTCGTGTCAACGCGGGGGATCGGGGACGAAGCGGTCGGGGAATGCCTGCGGCTCACGCCACGTGTGCGAGGGAATTACGCCGCGCGCCACCAGATTGGCGTAGCTGTCGTAATAGATGCTAACGACTTCTTCAGGCTGCGACGTTGCACGTTCGAAACTGGTATAGCGGGCGGGGGAAGTCTCACTTCGGCCGTGGCCGGTACCTAATCGGTCCGCCAGTTTGTCCGTGAATGCACCTGACTGACTTTCTGCGGGGCGGTCTGCGAGTGATTTTTCCATGGCGCGCGGTGACGCCGACTGGGCTGGTGCTTCCGCACGTTCGTCGCCATCCCCGCGCTCACGCCCGGATGAACCGGACGTCCACGGTGCACGCGGCCACGGTGCGTATGAAATCGCATCGGGTTTGCGTCGATACAATGCCGCGCCAATCACGCCGACATGGTTCGGGCGCCCGGTGCGCGCCGCATAGGAATCTCCCAAGGACGTGAAATAGAACGCCGCCGTTCGCGAAAGACTTTTGCGCCAGCCGGCGATATCCATCTGCTGCCAGCGATCGATAACGTAACCACCTTGTTGCGTGGAAGCGGTCTCGCCGCTGACGACATTGACGCCATCCACCGAGACCACCGCCAGCACATCCTGGCCGGCCATGTTGCGCACGGTGATCTGGTATTCGTTACCGGGCGCGCCGACGACGTAGGCCCTTCCCTGGTGCCAGTAAATGGGCAGGTTGCGATTCTCGGTGCGGTCGTAGAGATCGACGCTGGCGAGGCGGCCGATGGCAAAGGCGTTGCTGGAAGCCAGCGCGATTGCAATGGTGAATATGAGTTTGTGTTTCATGATGGTTCCTTTCCACATTTGGTTGTCTGGCTGTCGCACTATTCATTGCTCCCCCTTTTCAAAGGGGGAAGGACTACGTGTAAGTTGTGTGGCATGTGAAACAGCTCACTTCACCTCAAACTCCCCCACAAAGACCACCTCGCGCTTGTCCTTCAATCGCATCGTCACGATCTGATCCTGCTGATTGCTGGCGCCGAAGTGCGTGGAAAGCTTGAGTGACAACGTCGTCGCTCCCGTCACGTTCTGCCGGCGATCGCCGAAGTAATTCGCCTCGACTTTGTACTTGCCGGGCTTGGCCGCCTTCAGCGAAAACTCTTCCGGCCCGTACCCGCCCGTGAAGTCCATCGACATGCGACCCCCCTGATAGGTGAGCCGGTGTCCGTAGTACGCCTTGTCGCCATTCGGGTCGGTGACCCACAGATCAATGTCGGTGTTGTCAGCATCCCAGGTCAGCACGGCGCGCAGATCGAGCGGCAAATTCTTCAGCAGGCGAGCATCGATGCGGCTGGTGTCCACCGGCGTCTGCGCGGTCGCGATGATCGAATTCAGTTCCGCAAGCGTGATCAATTCGATTTCCGGGAAGCGGCCATGCCACGGTCGGATGACGACTTCATGGAGCGAATCGATGGCCTTCTGCGGTTGCTTGTCGGCGGCGTAGGCGAGGCCCAGGTCGCGGTAGGACTGTGGTTCTTCCGGGCTCAGCGCGAGTACTTTCTTGAATACCGGGATCGCCAGTGCGGGCTGCTTCGCCTGCATCAGGCGATAGCCGAGGATTCGCAGGATGTGACGATTCTCCAGGTCCATCTCGGCCAGATTGGTCAGTACACGCGTGCCGAGATCAGGCATACCCTTGTCGAAGAACACGTCGGCGGCGTCGAGGAAGAACGCGGTGCTGTTGGCGTAGCCGGGCTTTTCGTCCAAATAGACACGGTAAAGATCGGAAGCCGTTGCGTTGCGCATGCGCGTCGCGTAGGGTGCATCGGCTTGCCACTTTTGCAGGCGAATGGTCGCAACAGTTGCGTTGACTGCGGCATCGGCGGATGGCGCTGCACCCGATCCATTTTGCAGCCCCATCGCTTTTGCCCTGACAACCGGCGATGCTGGCAGCGGCGACGGCGGTGGCGCCGCGGCCGCCGGTGCCACGTTGCTCGCGGATTCCTGCGCCGTTCTGCGTGGCGCGCCCGCATCGGCGCGATCAGCACTCGACTCCGCACGCCGCTCCATCACCGCGCCAGTTACTGCGGAAACTGCATCGGTAAACGCGATCTTTGCTTCTTTCTTGAGCGATGAATCTTTCGGGAAATCGCGATTCCACCAGCGCACCTTTTCCTCGAAGAGTCGAACGATGTTGTCGAGGTGGGCCTTGCGCTCGCCGCGGCGTTGCTGGGCGATAGCGGTGCTCACGCGTTCATAGTCGGCGCGCAATTCAGGCGGCGGCACGATTTCAAAGCGCGCGTAATCTTCAATGCGGTCGAGGATGATGAGCGAAGTTTCGCGCGTCACCAGTTTGAAGCGCTGGCCCAGCCGGCGAATTTCGGCGCGATTGAATTCATATTCCCCTTCCAGTTCGGTCACACGCAACTGCGCCCACTGCGCGGCGGCCATTGAATTCGCGTGACCTGCTGCATTGTCGTCCGCTTTTACCGGCACAACCAGGACGGACGATTTGCCGCCGGCATTCGCCAGTGTGATTCGCACCTGCGCCTCGTTTTCATTCAGCACACCACCCAGCAACACGCGCCCGGCCTGCGGATAGGGGCCGGACAATACCAGTTGCGACGCACCGTTCGACGTTACATGCGTCACGTATGTGCCGCGGGTCAGCAGTTTGCGTGCCGCGTCGGCGTTGGAATCGAGCGTGAGGTCGATGAACCGTCCGCCATGTCGATGCGCGATGGCGCGAAGAAACGTGGTATCGGATTTCGCTGCCGCTGAAATTGAAAACAGCGGCACCTCGACCTTGGCAAAAGGCGCATCACCGAAATTGTTCAGGCCATCGCTGAACAGCAGGTATTCCTGCACTTTAGCCTCGGGCACGAAAGCGCCGAGGTTGGTGGCGCCGTCATACGCGGTGGCATTGAGCGCATCGCGCAGCGCCTTCCAGTTGCCATCGACGATACGGAACACCTGCACCGGCTCGGCGTCGTGGCGAATGCGCGTCAGGCGGATTTCGCCGTTGCGCATCTTGTTGAAGTACGCGTCGAGCAGCGCAAATTCGCGGCCGTGATCGCGCGTGGCGCCGCTGCCGGAACTATCCCAGACGAGTCCAACGGTTTTGGGAATGTCGCGCGCAGCCTCGGTCGACGGAACCGGCACATCGGCTATGAAATAGGTGCGGCCTTCGAAATTCTGCGAGTACGTGACCGGCCCCGTGGTCGCCAGCATGGTGATGTCCAGCGTCGGTGTGGCCTCGGTGGCAAAGTCGCTTTGATTGAGTCGCAACCGATAGCTGTCGCCTTCCGGTACGAGGACGAGGCTGCCCAGCGCGCGAGTGGTAACCAGCGGCTTGCCACCCGTATCGGCAATCCGCACATCGACCGCCAGATTGCCGATGCGATCGCCGAACCCAAGCGGCAGGCGATAGACGTTGCGATTGCCCTGCCGTACCAGCGTTTCCGCAATGCGCAGCACCACGCGTTTCACGCCCTGCGCGGGAATCGGATACACCCGCAACTTGAAATTATTGCCCTGCGTGACTTCCAGCAAACCGGGGTCGATATTGCCGCGAATCACGTCTTCAAATACCGCCTGGCCCTTGGTTTTCTCGACCGGCACGGCATCGCGCAGCACGCCATTCACGTCCATCGCGAAACCGGCGATGCGCTGGCCATCGAGCAGGGGGAATTGCAACTCGCCTTCCAGCACGCGTCGGTTGGGGTTGTAAAACGTCATGTCGATTTCCGTCCACGCATGGCGGCCACGGACTTCGCCTGTCAGCCTGACGGATTGCACCTGCACGGCGGAATTGACCGGAGAAGAAATGACCAGGCGCGGCGGTTGCCAGATTTGCACCGGAGGCGACTTGGCAAAACTGGCAATGGATGCGATGAGACCGACGGCGGCGATGGTTGCGTTGATGAGTAACTTGGGGCAGTTCACGATGCGCTCCTTGTTGGGGGATATGCAGCGTTGAACGGCGAGCGCGGGGGAAAGGGTTAAACGGGGCTTAAAAAAGGGCGTAAAGTGCTTGCAGGGACATGCCAGATTAACTGAAATGCCAAACACAAGCATGGGTGCGGCTTTCAGGCCGAAAGTGGCTTGAAAGCCGCACCAGTTCTAGAGTTTGATGATTGGAGCGCCTCAAAACCCCGTCATCCCAGCGAATGGCCACAAGGGCCGCGCTGGGCTGGAATCCAGTCCATTCATATCTTTAAGAGCTTGGATGGGACGGGGCCCCGGCCTTCGCTGGGACGACGGCATGTCAGATTTAGAGACTCAGGAAGCCACACCCTTCACCCACTGCGAAACAAGGAGACCACATGAAAACCATCTTTATCATGACTGCACTACTGGCCGCAGCCGGCTGCGACAAAATGGGCAATCAACAGACCATGAACGTCAACGGATCGACCGGCGGCAGCTACTCGCAGAACCAGAGCGGCACCGGGAACAAGCAGGAAATGAACATCGGCGGCAGCGGCGACAAGTCGCAAAATCAGAGCGGCACCGGGAATGAACAAAGAATGAACGCCAGCGGCTCCGGCACGGCCTCACAGAATCAAAGCGGCTCGGACAACACACAGGTCATGAACGCGAAAGGCGCCGGCAAAGTGATTCAGAACCAGAGCGGCGTCAACAAGGAACAGACGCTGAATGTGGATGGCGATAAGAATACTGTTGTTATTCAAAACAAAAACAACAAATAGCCGGCGCGAATTGGGGTTCCAGCATCAAGCGGGCAGGTTGAACCCGGCGACTTGCTCGTGTGGTAACTACACGTGAAAACATTATTCATGCTGGTTTGCGTTTGCGCGTTTGGCCTGCCCGCAGGCCTTTACGCGTTTCGCGACAATTCATGGGAATGCAAGACAAAAGTCACCGTTGGCTTTGTTCAAAGAGATGGCAACAAATTGAGTGTTCGCGATTCGCAGATTGAAGAATCGGGGGCAATAATTTCCGATTCATCCTTGTCCTTGTCGTCTCCTTTGCGATTCGAGTTCAATCTACGCGGCAAAGGCAATTTTCACTTTCGATATTCAGAAAACGTCAGCAAAGTGGGGCTCTGGTCTGGGCGCATAAAGGTCTACGATGGGCCGCCCATCGACTCTTTCATATTCGGCAAAGGCAGACTGGGTGTAGGCTTGAGGCGAAGGGAAGTGCATTTGTTGAAGTGTCAGATAAATGCTCAATTCGAAGTTTTGTCGGTAGCTTTGGCTGAGCACAGAGTCGTGTCGACGAGCACTGGTGCGGTTTCCCGGCCAAAACGCCTGAAACACCGCACCAATACTCGTGTTTTACCGTTCAACGCCACCTCCCACCAAACCAACCCGTAGTGCTCCCCCTTGGCGCCCAGCCCTAGATACAGCGGTGGCATGATAAAATTTGCCCAAATCCTGTCACCTGGCGCGATGTCCTTTCGGCGCGCCGCTCCTCCGCCATTTCACCACTGAGCCCGTCATGCCCGATACCTTCCATTTTTCCCAAACCGTCGCCACCGTCGATCCCGAAGTGTTTGCCGCGATCCAGAAGGAGAATCGCCGCCAGGAAGAGCACATCGAGCTGATTGCCTCGGAAAATTACACCAGCCCGGCGGTGATGCAAGCGCAAGGTTCGCAACTGACCAACAAGTACGCCGAGGGCTATCCGGGCAAGCGCTATTACGGCGGCTGTGAATTTGTCGATATGGTCGAGACGCTGGCGATCGATCGCGTGAGGAAATTGTTCGGCGCCGATGTGCATGGCTACGCGGCCAACGTGCAGGCCAATTCCGGTTCGCAGGCCAATCAGGCGGTGTATTTCGCGTTGCTGAAACCGGGCGATACCATCCTCGGCATGAGCCTCGCCATGGGCGGGCACCTGACCCACGGTTCGCCGGTAAACATGAGCGGCAAGTGGTTCAACATCGTCAGCTACGGGCTCAATGACAAGGAAGAAATCGATTACGACGAAGTCGAGCGCCTCGCGCGGGAATCGAAGCCCAAGCTGATTCTGGCCGGCGCGTCGGCCTACGCGCTACGAATCGATTTTGAGCGCTTCGCGAAAATCGCCAAGGAAGTCGGCGCGTATTTCATGGTCGACATGGCGCATTACGCCGGGCTGATCGCGGCCGGTGTCTATCCGAACCCGATTCCGCACGCGGATGTCGTGACCTCGACCACGCACAAGTCGCTGCGCGGGCCGCGTGGCGGTTTCATCCTCATGAAGGCCGAGCTGGAGAAGGTTATCAACTCGGCGATTTTCCCCGGTATCCAGGGCGGGCCGCTGATGCATGTTATCGCCGGCAAGGCCGTGGCGTTCAAGGAAGCACTCGATCCCAGCTTCAAGATTTACCAGCAGCAAGTGGCGAAGAACGCCGACGTGCTGGCCAAGACGCTGATCAAGCGCGGCCTGCGCATTGTTTCCGGCCGCACCGAATCGCACGTGATGCTGGTGGACCTGCGCGCGAAGCACATCAACGGCAAGGAAGCCGAAGCCGCACTGGGACTGGCGCACATCACGGTCAACAAGAACGCGATTCCGCACGATCCGGAAAAACCTTTCGTCACCAGCGGCATCCGATTGGGCTCGCCCGCGATGACGACGCGCGGTTTCAAGGAGGCCGAAGCCGAACTCACCGGCAACCTGATTGCGGATGTGCTGGATAATCCGCGCGATGAGGCCAATATCGCGGCGGTGCGGGAAAAAGTCTCCGCGCTGACCAAACGCTTCCCGGTTTACGGCGCCTGATTGTTGAGTGCGGCGCGAAACGGAAAATAGAAAATGAAATGTCCGTTCTGTAGCGCACAAGAAACCCAGGTGATCGATTCGCGCGTCTCGGAAGAGGGTGACGTGGTGCGCCGCCGCCGCCGCTGCACGGTGTGTCACAAGCGCTTCACCACCTATGAAAACGCCGAGCTACGCATGCCGACCATCGTCAAATCCAACGGCCAGCGCGAGGATTTTTCGCGGCCAAAGCTTGAGACCAGTTTTCATCGCGCGCTGCACAAGCGCCCGGTGGAAACCGCCAAGGTGGTTGACGCGATCGAGCGTATCGAGCAGGCGGTGCTGAACGAAGCCAAGCGCGAATTACCGTCGCGCAAGATCGGCGAAATGGTGATGGAAGAATTGCGCAAACTCGATCAGGTGGGTTATGTGCGGTTCGCGTCGGTGTATCGCAGCTTTTCGGATGTCGAAGAATTCAAGGACGCGATCCGTGAAGTGACGAAGAAGTGAAGGCAAATTTCAACATGGGAACCACGCGACTTGCCTATGCTGGTTCCAATTTTCCCGCGCAACACGATGTATTCCGCTATTGACCACGCCATGATGTCGCGCGCATTGCGCCTCGCCGAGCGAGGCCGTTGCATCGCGACACCGAATCCTTTTGTCGGCTGCGTTATCGTCAAGCACGGTCGCATCATCGGCGAAGGTTTCACGCAAAAGGGTGGCCGCCCGCATGCGGAGGCGATGGCGCTTGAGGCGTGCAGCGAATCGCCGGAAGGGTCAACGGTGTATTCCACGCTGGAGCCGTGTGTGCGCCATGCGCGCTCGCGCGGTCCGGCGTGTGCGGATTTGCTGATCGCGGCGAAAGTCGCGCGCGTGGTGTCGGCGCTGCACGATCCTTTCGACGGCGTCGATGGCGCCGGCCACGACAGTTTGCGCGCGGCCGGCATTCAGGTCGACATTGGATTGATGGAAGCGGAAGCCGCGCACAGTCTGAAGGCATTTCTGGCCCGAGTGACGCGGAGCCGCCCCTGGCTCACGCTGAAAGTTGCCGCCACGCTCGATGGCAAAACCGCGCTGGCCAACGGCATCTCGAAATGGATCACCAGCGCGGACGCACGGCGCGATGTGCATCGACTGCGCGCGGAAGCGTGTGCCGTGATGACGGGCATCGGTACGCTGCTCGCCGATGATCCTGAATTGACCGTGCGCGATGCACCGTGCGAACGCCAGCCGCTGCGGGTGCTGCTCGATAGCCGGCTTGACGTGGTAAACACCGCGCGCATCTTGCAGGGCGGCAATGTGTTGATCGCAACCGCCGCAAACAAACCCGATCGCGAACGTGAATTGGCGGCAATCGGTGCCGAGGTGATGCGGGTACCAGTCGAGGCAAAGAAGGGCAAAGTTGATCTGGTGAAGATGATGGAACAGCTCGCGCAGCGTGGACTTAACCATGTGATGGTTGAAACCGGCGCGAAACTGAATGCGTCGCTTTTGTCCGCCGGCGTGGTCGATGAAATCATCGCGTATGTGGCGCCGAGTATCTTTGGCGATAGTGCGCGCGGGCTGTTTGCGTTGCAGGAGTTGAAAAATCTGGATGAACGCACCAAATTGAAAATGGTGGATATTCGGCAGATCGGGCCCGATTTGCGAATTACCGCGCAAGTACTGAGAGACTAATCATGTTTACCGGCATCATTGAAACCACCGGCATCATTGAAACTGCGGACGTGAAGCCCGCCAATACGCAACTCACCATCAAGGCGCCACGCCTTGGAATGCACAATGTCGCGATCGGTGACTCGATCGCGGTCGGCGGCTGTTGCCTGACGGTGGTGGCGAAAGGCCCGGAGACGTTTTCCGTGGACGTGTCCAACGAAACGCTCTCGCTGACGACGGGCCTGGTGCAGGGCGGCGAAGTGAACCTGGAAAAGTCGCTGCGCTTCGGCGATCGCCTTGGCGGTCATCTGGTTAGCGGGCATATCGACGGCGTCGGGCTGGTGACGGCGATGGATGATCTGGGCGCATCCTGGCGGCTGGAGATTGAAGCGCCGAAAGACCTGGCGAAATTCGTTGCGCGTAAAGGCTCGATTACGGTCAATGGTGTTTCCCTGACAGTCAACACGGTGAGCGATGCCGCGAACGGCAGCGCGATTTTTGAAATCAACATCATCCCGCACACCCATCAGGTGACGACGATCCGGCTGTTGCGCAAGGGAGCAAAGGTCAATCTGGAAATCGATCAGCTGGCGCGCTATGTGGAGCGGATGCTGCAGACGCAGGCGCCGATGCAGGCTTGATTGGCCATTTAGGTAGGAATATCGCTCCGCTCCAATTGAGCTACGACACTCAAAAGACCGTCATTCCCGCGCAGGCGGGAATCCAAGTTCGGGCAAATTAGATGCCCGCCTGCGCGGGAATGACGGTGGATCAGCCGTGGCGTGCTCCGTAAGCACGGAGTCGGCCGCAAATCCGCAATAGCCCCACGCGCCATCATCCACCGATGAAATATCCTTCCAACGCGCGTGGCTGCTGTCGCCGTGAGAAAATCTCACTTGGCCAACATTTGTGCCAGTTGTGAAAGTGGTTTGCCAAACCATAGCGCTGGCGCGCTTCTCCAAGGCATTCAGGCCGGAAAGCCGCGCCAGTGCTTGATATACATCGTTTTGTACCAAGAGATAATGACATCATGAACGCTCAATCCATGAACATCGCCACCACCCACGAAATCATCGAAGACCTGCGCCTCGGAAAAATGGTGGTGCTAGTCGATGCCGAAGACCGCGAGAACGAGGGCGATCTCGTCATGGCGGCCGATTTTGTGACGCCTGAAGCCATTAATTTCATGGCACGACATGCGCGCGGATTGGTGTGCCTGACGCTGGAAGAAGACCGATGCCGCCAACTCAATCTGCCGCTGATGGTGTTGGACAATCGCACGCCGCACGGTACGGCATTTACGATGTCGATCGAAGCCGCCAGCGGTGTCACGACCGGCATATCGGCCGCAGACCGCGCGCGCACCGTGCAACTGGCGGTGGCGGCAAATGCCAAGCCGGATGACCTCGTGCAGCCGGGCCACATCTTTCCGGTAATGGCCAAGCCGGGCGGCGTGCTGGTCCGTGCGGGGCACACCGAAGCGGGCTGCGATCTTGCGAAGCTTGCCGGCCGCACGCCGGCGGCGGTGATTTGTGAAGTCATCAAAGACGATGGCGAAATGGCGCGCCTGCCGGATCTGCTGGTGTTTGCCGCGCAGCACGGCCTGAAATTGGGCACCATCGCCGATCTGATCCGCTATCGCTCGATCAATGAAACGCTGGTCGAGCGCGTGTCGGAGAAAACCATCGCAACGCCGTATGGCCCGTTCCAGTTGCATGCCTTCCACGATAAAACCGTCAACGAAGTTCACCTGGCGCTGACGCGCGGCGAGATTCTGCCGGATGTGCCGGTGCTGACGCGGGTGCATGAGCCGTTTACCTCGCTTGACCTGTTTGATTTCGACAACGGCCAGCACGCCTATTCCGTCGCGGAAGCCATGCGCATCATTGCCACCGAGGGCACCGGCGTGATCGTGCTGTTGCGCCGGCACGAAACCGCGGAAGCCATCATCGAGCGCTTGTCCGTGGATCCGGCCAAGCCGCCGCGCGTGGCAAAGTGGGATCCGCGCATGTACGGCATCGGCGCGCAGATCTTGCGGCAACTGAATGTGCACAAGATGCGGGTGCTGGCGTGGCCAAAGAAAATTCCTTCGATGGCCGGTTTTGAACTGGAAGTGGTGGACTACGTGCCGCCGAGCAACGAACGCAAACTGAAAGCGGTATGAACTCGATCAAGAAAAATCCCGACGGCCGCGGACTGCGCATCGGCATTGTGCAAAGCCGTTTCAATGAGCCGGTGGTCGTGAAAATGCTCGATGCTTGTGTCAAGGCATTGCGGGAAGGCGGCGTTGCTGACACAAACATCGGCCATGTTTCCGTTCCTGGCGCGCTGGAAATTCCGGTTGCGTTGCAGGCCATGGCGCTGACCCGGCGATATGATGCGCTGATTGCCATCGGCGCCGTTATCCGCGGCGAGACTTATCATTTCGAAGTCGTCTCGAACGAAAGTTGCCGGGGCGTGATGGATGTGATGTTGCAAACGGGCGTGCCCATTGCCAACGGAATTCTGACGGTTGAGAGCGATGCGCAGGCGGAGGCCCGCGTGAGCGAAAAAGGCGCCGATTGCGCGCATGCCGCCATCGAAATGGCCAATGCGCTTGTGGCCATCGCGTCATCGAATCCGGAGGCGCGATGAAAAGTGCTCGCAGACGTTCGCGCGAACTTGCGCTGCAGGCGCTCTACCAATGGCAACTTGCCGGGCAGAGTCTGGCGGATATTGAAAAGCAGTATGCCGTCGCGGAAGGATTTGAAAAAGCCGACGAGAAGCTTTTTTCGCTGCTGGTCAGCGGCGTGATCAAACATCACGATTCGCTCCAGGAACAGCTGGCGCCGAGCCTTGATCGCGTGTGGAATGAAGTCAGTCCGATCGAGCGGGCCGTGTTACTGATCGCCGCGCACGAATTGAGTGCGATGGCCGATACGCCGTATCGCGTGATTATTAATGAGGCCATTGAGCTCGCCAAATCATTCGGCGGTACCGATGGTCATAAATATGTGAACGGCGTGCTGGACAAGCTGGCCGCGCAGGTGCGCGCGGGCGAGATTGCCTATGGCGCGGAGAATCCTGAGACGGCGGTGAAACCACGCGTCGCGCGGAAAACGCCGACGGTGATGACGAAAGTGCGTCGCGTGGCAAAGGTGCCCGCGAAGGTGACCACCAAGTCCACGACAAAGGTTTGAATCCACCGGGCAACGCTCATGACGCCCGAATTTGACCTGATCGCAAAATATTTTACTCGTCCCGTCCGGCGCGCGGTGCTCGGCGTGGGTGATGATTGTGCGGTGATTCGCGTCGCCGACGGTTGCGAACTCGCCATCTCCACCGACACGCTGGTTTCCGGCACGCATTTTTTAGCCGATGCCGATCCTTTCAAACTGGGGTACAAAGCGCTGGCGGTCAACCTGTCGGATCTGGCGGCGATGGGTGCGGCGCCGCGCTATGTGACGCTGGCGCTGACCCTGCCCGCGATTAATGGCGCGTGGCTGGAGGCATTTTCGCGCGGCTTCTTCAAATTAGCTGACGAGAGTGGCGTTGAACTGATCGGTGGTGATACCACGCGCGGGCCCCTCGCGATGACCTTGACCGTATTTGGCGAAGTCCTGGCGGGCAAAGCGCTCCGGCGCGACGGTGCGCAAGCGGGCGACGATATCTGGGTCTCCGGGTCGCTTGGTGGCGCGTCGCTCGCGCTCAGGCATTTGCAGAACGCGACCGTGTTGAAGCCCGTCGTGCTGGAGCGCGCGCTTGAGCGGCTACACACCCCCATCCCGCGCAATGCGCTCGGTTGCGCATTGGTGGAAGTGGCACATTCCGCCATTGACATTTCGGACGGGCTCATTGCGGATCTCACGCATATTTGCGAGCGGTCCGGGTTATCGGCGGTGGTGGACTGGCCGTCGGTTCCACTCTCGCCCACATTGCTGTCGGTGGGTCCGGAACTGCGAATACCTTGCGCGCTCGCGGGCGGCGACGATTACGAACTTTGTTTTACCGCGAGTGAAAACAATCGAACCGCTGTTGAAGCCATCGCCGCGACAACTGGCATCGCACTGACGCGAATCGGGAAAATGCTCGCCGGTATACCAAGTGTTGCCGTGCGCGATGAGCGTGGGGCACTCATGAGTATTCCCGTGTCCGGCTTTGATCATTTCGCGGCAGGACGCGCATGAAGCAGTTGCGGCCCGACAACAAATTTTTGTTGAGTCATCTGGCGCACCTGCTGGCATTCGGCTTCGGCACGGGATTGATGCCCAAAGCGCCAGGGACGTGGGGAACGCTGGCGGCGTTTCCGATTTTCGCGCTGGTACGGCTCGCGGGTGGGGGGATGGCCGCCGGGTTGATGGCGGCGGTGCTGGTCTTCGTGGTGGGGGTCTGGTCATCTGGCGTGGCGGGACGCGCGCTCGGTGTTGCCGATCACGGCGGCATTGTCATCGACGAGATCGCCGCGTTCCTATTGGTGCTCGCGTTCACGCCCGCCACAATGGGCTGGTGGCTGATTGCGTTTTTGCTGTTTCGGGTGTTTGATATCTTTAAACCGTGGCCAATCAATTGGGCCGATCGCACCATCAAAGGCGGGTTCGGCGTGATGTTCGATGACGTGCTGGCGGCGGGTTACGCAATCGGCGCGATATTGCTGTTGCGACCCTTGGCAATTTCGATTTTTTGAGGTGAGGAAATGAAGACTTTTTCTGGTGACGAACACAAAGAAGTGTGGCCGTACCCGACACTGTTCGCGCATCGCGGTGGCGGTATTCACGCGCCGGAGAATACGCTTGCCGCGATCAAGACCGGCCATGCACACTCCTACGCGGCGGTTGAGTTCGACGTCAAGTTGAGTGGCGATTCGGTGGCGATCCTGATGCACGATTCCACGCTCGAGCGCACCACCAATGGCCGGGGACGGGTGGCCGATATGGTGGCCTCCGAACTGGAATCGCTCGATGCGGGTGCGTGGCACAGCGAGGCATTTCGCGGCGAGCGGGTTCCGCGGTTTTCGGCCGTGGCCAAATACCTTCACGGACTCGGGCTGATGGCCAATGTCGAGATCAAGCCCTGCGAAGGACGAGAAGCGGAAACCGGAAAAATGGTCGCGGAATTGTGCGTTGAGTTTTGGCAAGATCGTTTTGTGAAGCCACTGGTTTCATCCTTCAGTGTGGATGCATTGAAAGCCGCACGCGCGGTTGCGCCGCAACTGCCAATGGGTTTGCTGGTGAAAATTCCCTGCGCGGAACATTTGCCCTTGCTTGAGAGCCTGGGTTGCGTGTCGCTGCACTGTCATCATGAGCACATCACAGCTGATCTGGTCCGGCTGTTTCATGGCCACGGTTATCGCGTCATGACTTATACGGTCAATGAGCCCGGTCGTGTTATCGAGTTACTGGCGCTGGGTGTCGACGGGATATTCACCGATCAACTCGAATTGATGGCGAAGAAATTTGCCCATCAACTGAATGACGCAGGCAAGCCGGTGAGTGACCCGGTCGAACTCGATATCGACTGGCAGTCGGTGGTGCCGCCGATGCCGTAGGGGATCGCCGCGCACGCGCCGCGAATAAGGCACACAAGGAACGATCAGGCGCCTTGCTTGGGCGCCCATTTTTTGGCGCATGGCATAGTGTATTTCTGGAAGTTACGGGATATTTTTGCGCTCGCACATGAGAAAGCATTGCTAAATCCATGATTTAGTGATAATTTTGTCACCAATAATAGTTGGTATCTCGTGTTGGCACACTCGGCGGTGGGTTCTCCACCATTTGGTCAGCGATAATCATGCCTCGTATCACGGTCTTCAATCAAAAGGGCGGTGTGGGCAAAACCACCACCGCGCTCAATCTGGCTGCTGCCGCGCTTGCGCGGGCCGGCGAAGCGCCGTTGGTGATCGATCTTGATCCACAGGCGCATCTTTCCAGTCTCAGCGGACTCAATGTCGCGACGAGCGATGCCAGCATCTACGCGTTCTATCGCGACAACAAACCACTGACCGATCTGGTGCGTCAGACCGAACGCAACTGGAGCCTGATTTCGGCGCACCTGGAGTTGGCGAAGGTCGATACGCAATTCGGCAAGGGCCCGAACGTCCTGAATCGCCTGAAGCTCGCGTTGATACGCGAGAAACTGAACGGCGTTCGTCCCGTCATCATCGATTGTTGCCCACTGTTGGGAGTGCTGTCGCTATCGGCGATATTTGCGGCGGACAAAGTCCTGGTGCCGGTGTCGGCCGACTACCTCGCCGCGAAGGGCGCGCTACAGGTTGAGAAAACCTTGAATGCACTCGGGCCGGTGCTGAAGAAGCGTATCGAGCGGCGCTACGTGATTACACGCTTCGATTCGCGTCGCAAGATGTCTTGGGATATCGATAAGACATTCCGCGAACGTTTCGGTGCGGATGTGTGTGAGACGCGCGTCGGGGAGAGTGTGTCGATCGCGGAAAGTCCCTATGCCGAGACCGACGTCTTCGAGCACGCACCGGACAGCCGGGGCGCCCAGGATTATCAGGCGCTCTATGAAGAGCTAAAGGCCAACGATTTTCTGGCGTTGGCGGCCTGACTGCCTGCTTGCCCGGTTTTCCTGTTGCGGCAGGAATAACAACAATCAGGGCTTGTCCCGACCCACAATCAGCGAGATTGCTCCCTCCAGATCGGTTCCATCGCCGCGAGGCAGGTCATCCATCACCCGGCATTCAAGAATCGTGCAGCGGTGATACATCTGTTTGAGCTTGCCCTCGGCCTGTGATTGGTCGATGCCTTGAATGACCAGGTTTTCCACGGTCATTCCCGAACTCGTCTGGATGCGAAAGCCGAATTTTTGCATGCGCGAAGTGTAGCCTGAATTCATTTTTCGCGTACCTGGCAACCCAACAACGCCGGCGCGGGCGATGGGCCCGATGACAAGAATCCGCGCCGGCGTCCCCATATAGCCAACGAATTGCTATCATCAGTTCCATAACGGTTTTCAATTGCCTGTTTTCTCCTGGGGTCCTCATGAACTTACGCGATCTACGCTACCTGGTGGCGCTGGCGGATCACAAACACTTTGGACGTGCAGCGGAGGCGAGCTTCGTGTCCCAGCCGACGTTGTCGACACAGCTCAAGAAGTTTGAAGACGAAATCGGCATGGCGCTGGTAGAGCGCAATCCGCGCAACGTGATGCTGACGGAAGTCGGCGAGGCCGTCGTGGCGAGGGCGCGCGTGATCCTGCGTGAAACCGACGAGATCAAGGCGATTGCGCGACGCGCCAAGGATCCCGAATCCGGCGCAGTGCGCCTCGGCATCTTTCCAACGCTCGGACCCTACCTGTTGCCACATATCGTGCCGAATATCGTCAAGCGTTTCCCGAAACTGGAACTGATTCTTGTCGAAGAAAAAACAGAAGTGCTTCTGAGAAAATTGCACGACGGTGAACTCGATGCCGCCGTGCTGGCGTTGCCGATTCACGATGATTCGCTGCATGCGGAATTCCTGTTCGAGGAAACCTTCGTGCTGGCACTGAATAAACAGCACCGCCTGGCCAAAGCGAAGCGCGTCAAGCTGGCCGATCTGGCGAATGAAAGTCTGCTGCTACTCGATGATGGTCACTGTCTGCGCGATCAGGCGCTGGAAGTATGCCAAATGGCTGGCGCCGGCGAGCGCGCGGGATTTCGCGCCACCAGCCTCGAAACCTTGCGGCACATGGTTAGCGCCAACGTGGGATTGACCTTGATGCCGGCGCTATCAGTGCACGCACCGTCGCCACCGTCGCCCAATGTCTCGCTGATTCCCTTCGCCGAACCGGCGCCGCATCGCCGTATCGCCATGGTCTGGCGGCGTACCTCGGCGTTGACGGCGTTTCTGCACTTGCTGGTGCCGATGGTCAAACAGATTCCCGCCGGATTGTTGAAGGCGCCGAAGTAACAGTGGCGCGCGGTATTGGTAGAGATGCGGAAGGGGCGAGGCAGCGCGTTCGAAATCAACGACGTGCTCTTTGGCTCATTCGATGTTGACTCCACTGCTCGATTCCCAGTAGCGCAAGACAGATGCCGACGGGTAGGTTCGCAAGGATCAAGCCGTACCCGCCCGCGCCTTGCCGTCATGCCCACCCAGCACCCGTGACGGCACATCGGTCCATGCGTCCTTGCGTTTCTTTTCAAGTTCAGGATTCATGGGATAGTGAATCCGGTTCTCCGGCTTGGGTTTCTCGCCAACAACAAGGAGCATTACCTCCGATTCCGTATTGTTCAGGAACGTGTGGCATATCCCGGTGCCGGCGGGAAACGCAACGGAGACGCCAGGGTCCAAATGATGGAGGGTGCCGTCGATCCACACATCTGGATGGCCCTCCAGGACATAGACAAATTCTTCCTCCGCACTTTCGGCATGCGGGTACGACGTTCGACGTCCGGGAAGCAAGCGCTCATGATGAATGCCGATCCGCGTCATTCCGAGCAACTGGCCGATTGGCGCGCCGATCGAAAGAAGCTCCTCACTGTCGGGGTAGTGGCTATCGTCGGCTCTCTCCAAATCACGCCAATGGCGTATGAAATTCGGTCGCTCGTCCATTTTGGCTCCTGGTAAATTTGGCCCATACAAATTCGAATCTTTCAATATCATCTTCCAACATTCAACCTAACTTGGATTTCCAACTATGCGGAAGTGACGAAGGCGCGAATTCTCCTCGCTAGACATGAAATTATCCGCGATTCTCCGCACAACAAGTTGTACATCGCCATTTGACGGGCATTCCAGGCGATAAATGCCTGAAACACCGCGCCAGTGCTGAAGTTTGTGCAAAAAAATGATGTCACGCGCCTTCATATGTTTGACCGGTACGGGATAACTTCTCTCGCCCGGCAACGGTCTTGCCCCTACCGAGGCGCATGTCACCATCTTCACCGCACAAATAAAAAACGGCGCCATGAGCGCCGTCAATTGCTGATTCATTTGGTGGGCGGTACTGGGATCGAACCAGTGACCCCTGCCGTGTGAAGGCAGTGCTCTACCGCTGAGCTAAGGCGAGAACGACGATTACATGGAAACACTGGAACCCCTGCGCTTATCCAAATTGATGTCCGAACGCGGACTTTGTTCGCGGCGCGAGGCCGACGAATACATTCAGCGCGGCTGGGTATTTGTCGATGGCAAGCGCGTCAGTGAACTCGGTACCAAAGTGCTGCCGAACGTGGTCGTCAAGCTCGATCTTCCCGCGCAGGCCGCGCAGGGTGAGCGCATGACGGTGTTGCTGAATAAGCCCATCGGTTATGTGTCGAGTCAGCCGGAGCCGGGTTATCAGCCGGCAATCGTGTTAATCCGGCCGGAGACGCAAGTGCCGGGTGAAACTATCGCTTTCAAACGCGAGCACTTGAAGGAATTGGCGCCGGCCGGGCGGCTGGATATCGATTCGACGGGGCTGCTGGTGCTTACGCAAGATGGACGAATCGCGAAGCAACTGATCGGCGAAGACTCTGATGTCGAAAAGGAATATCTGGTACGTGTCGTCGGAAAATTATCCGATGACGATTTGAAACGCCTCAATCATGGGCTGTCGCTCGATGGCAAGCCGCTGAAGCCCGCCAAGGTTCGCTGGCAAAACGAAGATCAGCTGGATTTCATTTTGCGCGAAGGCAAGAAGCGGCAAATCCGCCGTATGTGCGAGATGGTGGGTTTGCGCGTGGTGGGCCTGAAACGCATTCGAATCGGCAAGGTGATGCTGGGCGATTTGCCGATCGGGCAGTGGCGGTTTCTGCGCGCGGATGAGACTTTCTGAACATGAAATCGCGTCCGCAAAAGTTGTCTGCCGTATAATCCCGCGCTCGCAGCCATCACAACACCAGTCCCGTATTCCAATTGAAGGACACTTCATGAAATTCCGCTTCCCCATCGTCATCATCGACGAAGACTTCCGTTCCGAGAATACTTCCGGCCTGGGAATCCGCGCGCTGGCCGATGCCATCGAGAAGGAAGGCATGGAGGTACTGGGGGCGACCAGTTACGGCGATCTATCGCAGTTCGCGCAGCAGCAGAGTCGGGCGTCTGCTTTCATTCTCTCGATCGACGACGAGGAATTTACGCCCGGGCCGGAACTCGATCCGGCGGTGCTCAACCTCCGCAAGTTCATCGAGGAAATACGCTTCAAGAATGCCGAGATCCCGATTTATATCTACGGCGAAACCAAGACCTCGCAACATATTCCGAACGATATCCTGCGCGAGCTGCATGGCTTCATCCACATGTTTGAGGACACGCCGGATTTTGTCGCGCGCCATATCATCCGCGAGGCCAAGTCATATCTCGATTCGCTGGCGCCGCCGTTTTTCCGTGCGCTGGTGCATTACGCGCAGGACGGTTCCTACTCATGGCATTGCCCGGGCCATTCCGGCGGCGTCGCGTTCCTCAAGTCGCCCATCGGACAAATGTTTCACCAGTTCTTCGGCGAAAACATGCTGCGCGCGGACGTGTGTAACGCGGTGGAAGAGCTCGGGCAGTTGCTCGATCACACAGGGCCGGTGGCGGCCTCCGAGCGCAATGCGGCGCGCATATTCAATGCCGATCATTGTTACTTCGTCACCAACGGTACATCGACCTCCAACAAGATGGTGTGGCACGCCAATGTGGCGCCGGGCGACGTGGTGGTGGTGGACCGCAACTGTCACGTCTCGATCCTGCACGCGATCATCATGACGGGCGCAAATCCCGTGTTCCTGATGCCGACGCGCAATCACCTGGGCATCATCGGCCCGATTCCGCTCGACGAATTCAAGCCTGAAAATATCCGCAAGAAGATAGAAGCCAACCCGTTCATCAAGGACAAGAAAGCCAAGCCGCGCATTCTGACGCTCACCCAGTCGACTTACGATGGCGTGCTCTACAACGTGGAAGCGCTGAAGCTTTTGCTCGATGGCAATATTGACAATCTCCACTTCGATGAGGCGTGGCTGCCGCACGCGACTTTTCATGATTTTTACCGGGACATGCACGCCATCGGCAAGGATCGTCCGCGGCCAAAAGAGGCGATGATTTACGCCACGCATTCGACGCACAAGCTGCTGGCCGGCATTTCGCAGGCCTCGCAAATCGTCGTCCGCGAGTCAGAAACACGCAAGCTCGACCGTCACATTTTCAACGAAGCCTATCTGATGCATACCTCGACTTCGCCGCAATACGCGATCATTGCGAGTTGCGACGTGGCGGCGGCGATGATGGAGCCGCCCGGCGGCACCGCGTTGGTGGAAGAATCCATTGCGGAAGCGATGGATTTCCGCCGTGCCATGCGCAAAATCGATGACGAGTGGGGCAAGGATTGGTGGTTCAAGGTGTGGGGGCCGGAGAAGTTGGCGCGCGAAGGCATTGGCTCGCGCGAAGACTGGGTGCTCAAGGCCAACGAAAAGTGGCACGGCTTCGGCAACCTGGCGCCCGGCTTCAATATGCTGGACCCGATCAAGTCCACCATCATCACGCCGGGGCTGGATGTTTCGGGCAAGTTTGCCAAGACCGGCATTCCCGCTTCCATCGTCACCAAGTTTTTGGCCGAGCATGGCGTTATCGTCGAGAAGACCGGCCTGTATTCTTTCTTCATCATGTTTACCATCGGCATCACCAAGGGTCGCTGGAATACGCTGCTGACGGCGTTGCAGCAATTCAAGGACGACTACGACAAGAATCAACCGATGTGGAAAATCCTTCCGGAATTCGTCGCGGCGCAGCCGAAATACGAATCCCTCGGCCTGAAGGATCTGTGCCACCAGATTCACGATATGTATCGCGCCAACGATGTCGCCAAGGTGACGACGGAAATGTATCTCTCGGATATGCAGCCGGCGATGACGCCTGCCGATGCATTCGCGAAATTGGCGCACCGCGAAATTGACCGTGTGCCGATCGATGACCTCGAGGGCCGCATCACCAGCGTGCTGCTGACGCCTTATCCGCCCGGCATTCCGCTGCTGATTCCCGGTGAGCGCTTCAATCGTACGATCGTCGAATATCTGAAATTTGCCCGCGAGTTCAACGCAAAATTTCCCGGCTTCGAAACCGATATCCACGGGCTCGTCGAGCAGGTTAAGGACGGCAAGGCCTTGTATTTCGTGGATTGCGTTAAACAATAAGCGGGAAATACGGCAAGCGCAAAATAGAAACAGTTGAAACAATGAATGATGTGAATGGCAGCAAAGCGCGGCGCGCGCTCGTTGTCGATGATGACGCGACCACGGTGGAATTCGTTTCCGGGATTCTGCGAAAGTTGGGATATCACGTGGACACCTGCTGCGATGGCATGTCGGCGCTAAATCGATTTCGCGCTGCGCCCTATGATGTGGTGACCATTGATATGCGCATGCCGCGTCTTTCCGGCATCAGTTTCCTGAAGAACCTGCGTTTGCCGCCCGGAACGCCGCATCGTATCGTGGTGTTGTCGGCCATGGAAGACCAGAAACTCCAACGTGAAGCCATTGACGCGGGTGCCGCAGCTTATTTGCTGAAGCCGGCAACGGCGAGCGCCATCATTGACGCCGTAACGAGCGCCGCGGCAAGCGTATAGCGGGCAGTGCGTTGGCAGGACAGGGCTCGCAGGTGACCGCCTTTGCAATGGGATACACTTCGGCGGGTACTTTCCTCCATTTTCAAGACCAATGGGAACCAGTAAAAAAACAAAATTCCGTGCATTGGTGGTCGATGACGATGAAACCGTCACCGATCACGTCACTCAGATGCTGCATCGGTTGAACTTCGACGTCGAGCAATCCTTTGACGGGTTGGATGCGTTGCGGCGCTGTCAGTCTGCGCGATACGACATCGTGCTGTGCGACGTGCGCATGCCGCGATTGTCGGGCCTGAGCCTGCTGACCAATCTTGGGCAAACCCCCAATGCCGATACCCGCATCGTCATGATTTCTGCCCTCGATGATGACGCTCTGCGTAAACAGGCGCTTGCGTCGGGCGCGGTGGCGTACCTGGTCAAGCCATTGACGGAAGACATGTTGCGTGACGCGCTGGGGGATGATTTCGCAACTCAAGCAGATCCGACATGAAGAGCGGGCGGCGGGCAACGACCGTCAATAAATGCAAAACACTGGAATTGGCGCGGTTTTTTGGCGAAAAATTCCCTGAAAGCCCCGCCAGCGCTAGGGTTTCACTTTTCGCTAGCCCGGCCTGATGCAGGACTTCTGGCAATCCAGCGGTTATCAGACATTGCAGCGCAATGATCACGGCTGGCTGCGCGTCACACCGGAATATTTGCAGTTGATCCTGGCGCGCCCGGAGCTAGCGCCGATTGCTGAATCCGGCCCGCACGAGCTCGCGTTGCACGCGCAATTGCTGGAAAATCCGCAGCAGGCCGTGACTGCCGCGGAACTGGCGCGAGTTGAAGACGCGGATACCCGCGAGAACTACGCGTACTTCCTGAAATTCCGCAAAGGCCTCGTCGACGCGGTCACGCTGGAACGCTATTACCTGCAATTGTTTCGCCAAGGCACGGTCGATATTCCGCCGCTGTTTGTCGATTTGCTTGCGCACGCCATTGTTCGCGGGCTGCTGGAAGGCTGTGAGGATACGTACGAGCTGCGGGCGGGTGAAATGTTCTTTCGCCGGCAGCGGGTGTCCACCGAGGGTGGGCAGGTGCTGGTGGCCGATGCCGAGACGATTCAGATGTTTGCCGAAACGGGCGGTTTCGGCAGCGTCGGGCGCATGCTTGCGCAGCAGGGCACGCCGCTTCGCGAAATGAATATGGATGTGATGTCGCATGAAAACGCGCAACTCTACTGGCTGCGAGAAAGCCGCTACGCCTATTTATTGGATTTGACGCACGGTCGTAACGGGCTGCCTGCACTGTCGCGATTGCTTGCGAAATGGATTGCGCATTTCAACGGCGCCACCGTGGATATCGTGCCGCTGCAGAACGTTGAAGACCCCAACTGGCGTTGGCATCTCGGACTGGATATCGAGTCCACGGCAATTCTGAATGACCTTTATGAAAATCGCGAAGTCGACGCGACGCGGCACGCACGGCTGATTTCGCTTTTCCGCCTGGAATTTGCCGATTCGACAGACATGCGTGCAGATGTGGCCGGCAAGCCTGTTTATCTCGGCCTCGCGATGATCGAGGACAACCAGCTCAAGTTGAAGCCGCAGAATCTGCTGCTCAACTTGCCGTTTGCAGGGACGACTTGAGGCAATGCATGCCAATGTATGGCATTGAGGGAAAGCACTGCGTATCCACGATAAAATCGTGGTTGAAAGGAACTTGACCAAATGAAGAAAACCAACGATATGCCCGAAGTGGAAATGCTTCGCAGCGAAATTGAAATGCTGATGGCGGACCGTGAAAAGCTCCTGCTTGTTGCCGGGGCCGCTGCCAAATTTGTCGAGAAAGTGAATATCGCGAGACTCCCGGTCTCGGCAATCCCGCTCGCCGAAGCAATGGCGAGCAGCGTGAACGCGCTATCGGAAGATTCGTTGCGCGAGGCATTGCTGGCACTGAAGAAATAGCGAGCCGGTCTCGCCGCTGGTTTCCTGATGATCGATATCGTTCCGGCCAGCTACGCACGGCGGGGTGGAACCATCACTATGGCGCTCGGGCGCACGCTGCTGCGGTGGTCCGGCTGGCGCTTCGAAGGGTCGTTGCCGGACGTGCCCAAACTGGTCATCGCGGTCGCGCCGCATACGACCAACTGGGATTTCGTTATTGGCGTGCTGGCGCTGTGGGCGATGGATGTGAAGATTTCCTTCCTCGGCAAACACACTCTGTTTCGTGGCTGGTTTGGCCGCTGGATGCGTTCCATCGGCGGCATTCCGGTTGACCGCACCCAATCGCATGGTGTCGTCGGCGAAACGGTCGCCGCGTTCAATCGTGTCGATCGCATGGTGCTCGCGATTGCGCCGGAAGGGACGCGTCAACTCGACAAGGGTTTCAAGAAGGGATTTTTGTATATCGCGCATGCCGCCAAGGCACCGGTACTGCTTGCGTACTTTGATTTCTCGCGCAAAGTCGTGGGCTTTGGGCCGTTGCTTGTACCCAGCAACGATGTTGAGAGCGATATGAAACAGGTTCTTGATTTCTATCGGCCGATCCGAGGCAAATACCGAAAAGTCTGGCAGGAAGCCCCGCAATAAATCCGGTCTATGCGCCAACTCGGCGCGCACGCACCACGGAATTGTTCAGCTTTGGTGCAACGCAACAAATGAGGACGAAGTGCTTAGTCATTGAACGACAAAGACAAATCGGCATTTCACGAGTTGGCATGGCAAATGCTTATAGACAAGTGCGGTGGTTAACTCCATCGTCAATTTCTCCTCCGAGAGCGGTTTGCCCGATCCCCCCAAGGGATCGGGCATTTTTTGGCGCGGACTCTCTTGCACGAAAAGCGCTTTCGCGCTGACAGCACCTGCCGGTGAAAACTTCAGAAAGATTCAGTCAAGAGTTGCCGGTACTCCGCCGCGCTCGCCTCGCGGGGATTGGTTTTGTGACAATGGTCCACCAGCGCACCGTTGATGACGGCATCGAACATATCTTTTTGCACGCCCATCTGGCCGAGGCCCAGCGGCAGTCCGAGGCGTGTACACATCTGCACAACGGCGTCGGCGAGGTCGTCGGCGTCATTGAGCCGCATTGCGTGTTTCAGCCTGGACATCTTGTTTTCCTTGATCACTGATGGTGCCGAGGCATTGAAACGCAACACCGCCGGCATCACTACCGCGTTCAGGGTGCCGTGATGCAATCCGGTCCTGCCATCGACCTTCAGTCCACCCAAGGGATGCGAAAGAGAATGCACCGCACCCAAACCCTTCTGAAACGCCATCGCGCCCTGCATCGACGCGCTCATCATGTTGAGGCGCGCATCGACGTCATTGCCGTCCCGCGTCGCCTTCTCGATGCTCGACCATGCGCGCTCGAGTCCATCCAGAGCAATGCCGTCGGCGGGAGGATTGAATGCCGCCGACAGGAATGTCTCGACGCAATGGGCAATGGCGTCCATGCCTGTTGCTGCCGTCAGATACGGTGGCAAACCGAGCGTCAGCATGGGATCGCAAATGGCCGAACGCGGCAGCAAATTCCATGAATGAAAGCCGAGTTTTCGACCGTCGTTGAGGATGACAATTGCGCCGCGCGCGACTTCGCTGCCGGTGCCCGCGGTCGTTGGCACGGCAATCAACGGCAGGGCCGCTTCCGTGATCCGTGGACCACCGCCCTCAATGGTCGCGTAGGTTTTTAGTTCGCCTGGATGCGTGGCGAGAATGGCGGCCGCTTTGGCCAGGTCTATGGACGAGCCGCCACCGACGGCGATCAATCCGTCACAACCTGCGTCGCGATACAAATCGGCGGCGCGACGGGCCATGGCTTCGGTGGGGTTGCTCGGCGTGTCATCGAATAATGTGCAAGACATGCCGGGAAGCGTTGCCGTCACGCGCTCGACGATTCCGGTCGCGACCACGCCTTTGTCGGACACAATCAGCGGACGCAGGATGCCGATGCGTTCACATTCGCTCTTGAGCTGCAGTAACGAATCGGCGCCGATATGGATATGGGTCAGGTAGAAGATGAAAGCCATGTTATTTATCTCGTCCAGGCAGTAGTTGAGATTCTAGTCTTTCGCGGGATTGGACAGTTCGTCAATCCTGGCGCGGGACAACGCGCGAAGTGACGGGCGCAATCGCCACCCTCATCGCGTATCACCAGCATTGACGCGCTTTCGCAGGCCGTTTTGCCCCAAACGCCGCGCCGAATGGCGACTTTCGATTTGTATTGCACAGTGAAGCGTCATCCGCACCAGCACGTCCGACGTTGTTATGATGTGGAAAAATTTCTTAAAACGATTCGATCGTCTTTCACACAAGAGGAGTGCGTATGTTCAGAACCAGACAATTTCTCGCCAGGCTGGCAATCGGGATCGCGACAACAATCGCATTGACGGTTGCGGCCGCCGAGATTACTTTCTACGAATACCCCGGCTTCGCCGGGCAGTCGATCACGCTTCGCGGTTACACGGCCAATTTTGCACAGGCGGGATTCAATGACCGCGCTTCGAGCATTGTCGTGCGTTCGGGCACGTGGCAGGTTTGTACCGATGCCGAATTCCAGGGCGAGTGCGCGACATTATCGCGGGGTGAATATCGCACGCTCGACAGCCGTTTCGATGGCCGTCTTTCTTCCGCGCGTGATGTCGCGAGCTACGCGGGCGAAACCGGCAATTACACCTCGTACGGTCGTGGCCGAATCGAATTGTTTGAAGGTAGCGCATTTCGCGGGCGGTCGGTATTGCTCGATCGGGATACCGCGAATTTCGCGTCGGTCGGTTTCAATGATCGCGCCGGGTCAATGATCGTCCACGAGGGCACGTGGGAGCTTTGCATTAACGCCGACTATCGCGGGTCCTGCCGCACCTATGGCGGTGGGCGCTATGCGGACCTGGGACCCGGCATGACCAACCAGGCTTCATCGGCGCGAATGGCGAGCAGCTATAACGATGCCCCGGTGGTGATTGGCGGTGGCAGGTATCCTCCGCAAATTGGTGATCGTCCCAGCGGCGATCGTCACGCCAGCCGTCCACCCGACCAGGGCCGCCTGATCCTCTACGATCAGGATCGCTTCGGTGGTCGCAGTATGGCGTTGACCGAGAACATGGTCGATCTGGGTGCGGCGGGCTTTAACGATGCGGCCGCGTCGGCGATCGTTGAAAGCGGCTATTGGGAAGTGTGCAGCGACCACTATTTTCGCGGCGACTGCCGCGTGATCGGTCCGGGACGCCATGTCCGGCTCGAAGGTGCGGTCTACCGGTCCATCTCTTCGGCAAGGGTTGCGGGTAATCGTCCCGGTCCATCACGACCTGACCGCAATCGGGCGGATGTGGTTCTGTTCGAGCATGATGATTTTGCGGGCCGCCGGTTTGAAGCACGCGGCGATGTGCCGGACCTTGCGCCGCACAACTTCAACGACACGGTTTCGTCGCTCATCGTTCATAGCGGTCAATGGCAGGTTTGCGTGGATGCGCTCTACAGCGGGCGTTGCGTCGTTTATGGGCCTGGTGAGTATCGAAGCGTATATGGATTGAACGATCAGATTTCATCAGCGCGCCGCATCA
The DNA here is from genome assembly GCA_016720925.1 of Betaproteobacteria bacterium. NCBI lineage: Bacteria > Pseudomonadati > Pseudomonadota > Betaproteobacteria > Betaproteobacteria bacterium. Next base: position 168,179 of record JADKJR010000036.1, read on the forward strand.
GTCGATAGTCTTGCCTGCATCGGGTGACGCGCCTTGCGCGCGTCACCTTCTTGCAACGAGAGGCGAATTACAAACGATTCGCGGATTCGACCGGTGCATGGGGAGTGGCTGCCAGCCATTCTGTCAGCGCCTGTTCGGCTTCCGCATAGTGTCGATTGATTTGTTCCAGCAGTCCGGCCAGATCCGCGCCGTTTTCCGGATGGGACGATTTATCTGTGCTGTCAGCCAGCGATCGCGCGGCAAGTTCCAGATCCTTGCACAACAATGCGACGCGCGGAAAGCCCATGCTGGCCGAGGCGCCACGCAGGCTATGAGACGTTTCCGACAAGCTGTGCCAATTGCTCGCGGCAAGCAGGCCTTCCATTAATTTCATGCGTTCGATCGCCTTCGTCTGAAACAGGCGAATCAACCCGCCAACCGGATCATTTTCGACGATCGTCTCGCCGGGCACGGCGGGAAGATAACGCAAGTCCTGCAATTGCTCGATGTCCAGAATCGCGATGTTGTCGATACGTGGATTCGCCGGCGATGGGTTGGCAGTGGCCCGGATCACAACCGCCCCATCGCGTTTGGCTGGCGGCGCCACCTTTGTCCGGCTGGTGACCCGGTCAAGAAGTTTGACAAGATCAGCAGTGCGGATTGGTTTGGAAAGGTAATCGTCCATGCCGGCATCCAGATATTGCTCGCGGTCACCGGCAAGGGCGTGCGCGGTCATGGCAACAATGGGTGGACATTTTTTGCCTTTCAGATTTTTGCGAATTTCCTGCATCGCTTCAACGCCGTCCAGTTCCGGCATGTGAATATCCATTAGAACCAGGTCGAAATCCTCCTTGCTGGCGCGTTCCACCGCGCTGCGTCCGTCGCCGACCACCGTGCTGCGATGCCCGAGATTGGTCAGCATGCCCTGGATCACACGCTGGTTGACTTCATTGTCTTCGGCGATCAATGTATTCAGCATGGGTGCGCTGCTTGGCCCAACGCCTAGGGCAGCTCCAAATGTCTGGCGCGATTTCTGAGGATTTGCCTGCGCCGCGGCTTGAAAGTCGCGGTCATATACCGGCTCGGGTGTATACGGCCGCGTGGCAATATCGACATGCGGTTCACGAAGCACCGCGCGCCTCAATACATCGAACAGGCGCGCACGTCCCGCCGGCCGCACCAGGAAGATTTCGTGCCGCAGTAGCGGCCTGATACCGCGTGCGGACAATTCCGCGCGCGATAGCGTCGACTGCATTACCGAGGCCACCAACCGCTCGCCGCGCTGCGTGCGCGCCGCGTCGTCCTCGGCGAGCACCGCCTGAAGGGTGATGGATTCCGGTGTCGGCAATACCATATCGGTCAGGAGTACATCGAACCGCGGACCGCGCTGAAAAACGTCGGCAGCATGCTCCGGCGCGACGGTGACGGTCTCAAATCCCCAGCGGCTATAGCGGCTCATCTGAATTGACCGGCGGCTCGCATTGCGATCGACGACCAGCAAGCGCTTGCCGACGAAATCAACCACGTCACGCTGCATGTATGGCTTCAGCGGCCCGCGCACAGGCTCGGTCAGAATCGTGAAAATGAATACAGAGCCTTCGCCCTCGATACTCTCCACGCGGATCTCGCCGCCCATCAGTTGCGTCAACCGTTTGCAGATTGCCAAACCCAGCCCGGTGCCACCGTATTTGCGGGTTGTGGAAGTATCGACCTGCGTAAATGGCTGGAAAAGCTTGCACGCCCGATCGGCGGGAATGCCGATGCCGGTATCGCGTACCTGGCCTTCGAGCTCCATTTTTCCATCAGATGTTTGCCGGGTGGAAAGTGTCAGCTTGATTTCGCCTTTTGCCGTGAACTTGATTGCGTTGGACAACAGGTTCAGCAGGATCTGCCGCAGCCGCGTGGCATCGCCCAGAATGTAAAAGGGCACGTCGTCGTTCATCTCAAACAACAGGGCCAGATTTTTTTCACGCGCCTTCTCGGCCACCAGCTCAAAGGCCTCTTCGGCTACGAGCACGACTTCGACTGGCACGGACTCCAGCGCCATGTGACCAGATTCAATCTTGGAAAAATCCAGCACGTCGTCAATCAAACGAAGCAGGGTATCGCCAGATGCGCGGATCAGGCGTATGTAATCGTGCTGTTCGTCATTCAGTGGCGTTTCGGTCAGCAGGCTGGTCATACCCAGTACGCCGTTCAGCGGCGTGCGAATTTCGTGGCTCATGGTTGCGAGGAACGCCTCCTTGGCACGAGATGCCTGCATCACGCGCACGTTGGCTTCCACGAGATTCATCTCCGCGATTTTGCGATCCGTTACATCCGAAATCGAGCCGACAAATCGCACCGCCCAGCCGGTCGAATCGCGTTGCGCAATGCCTCGGCAACGCACCCATCGGTAGTTTCCGTCTCGGGACCGCGCGCGGGACTCGATGTCGAACAGCGGTGTCTCGCCTTTGTAATGGCTGATCATGCGTTGTTGAAACGCGATGCGGTCATCCGGATGAATGGTCGCTCGCCAATCGAAAGTGACCGGATACTCGTCCTCGGCATAACCGAGAATTTCGCGAAATCTTGGCGAGAAATAAGTCGCGCCATCCGGTTTCAGCTCGACATCCCAGATGCCTTGTTGCGAAGAGCGGATGACGAGACTCAATTGCTCACGTTGCTGGGCGAGTTCTCGTTCCAGACGTTTGATCGGCGTTACATCGGTGATGGTGCCAATGAGGCCTTCGGCGCGACCGTCGGAGCTGCGCAACACCTGCTTGGCAATGATGGTCTCGAATTGTTTGTTGTCGGCGTTGGTGATGAAGGCCTCGGCCATTTCATAACCGGATTCGGACTCGAGCAGTTTCCGGTCGAGTTGCTCATTTTGCCGCGCGGCGTCTTCCGCCTGAAAATCGTGATACATCTTGCCCAGAACGTCTTCTCGCTTGCGGCCGGCGAGTTGCTCCCAGGCGCGGTTGACCGACAAGAAGCGCCCTTCATTGTCCTTGCGAAAAATGGGACTGGGATTGAATTCAATCAGATCCTCGGTGAACTTGGTTTGCTCCTGAAGTTTTCGCGTCATGCTCGCGGCGAGCGCCTCCGCCTGCTCGCGCAAACTGGTCAGCAGCCAGATAAGGCCGCCCAGCAGGATCGCGCCAAGGACGCCGATCAACAAAATCGTGCGCGGCGTGTTGTTTTGCAGTTTGCTCTCAAGCCTGGGTGTGGAACTGGTGCGCAGGCGAAATGTGCGCTGGCCAAATTCGACTGGCGCATCGACCGACATTTCCGGCTGGATTGATGCGGTCAGGATTTCCGTCGGCGCGTAGACACGTCGGTCACCGTCATAAAGCTCAAGCGTGACGGGAAGGGATCGGGTCTGTGCCAGATGCGACATCAACAGGTTAAGATCGATGATGGCGATCAGATAGCCACGAGGAATTGTCGATCGTCCGGCGAGACTTCGTGCCGAGCCGTCGTTGCCGGCGATCATCACCAGGGCGACCGGTGATTGCATCGTGGGCAAGCCGGGTGTATCTGCCAACGGCCGCGACATCACGGTGCGGCGGCCGCTGTCAGCAAGCGCGATCGCGTCAGCGATTTCAGGCAGTTTATTCAGCGGAGCGACTTGCTGCCCGGGTCGTGTGGGAGAAAACACGCGAGTCAGGCTGGCCGTGCTGGCCGCCGAAGGCGTCAGCGCGGCTAAAGTGGGTACATATTGCAAAGCGACCAACCCCGCGTAATTTTCCGGTACCGGCATCCACGTGTCGAAAAAAGCGTCCCATGCCGATTGCCCCAAATTGGGCAGGGCAACCATGAGTGCCGAGGTGCCGTGCATCAGGTCTTCAAAATCGCGCAAGTGCCTGACGATGGCCGCTTGTTCGCCTTGTGCAATCTCCTGAAAGCGCGTTTGGGCATCAGCGTGGACCTGCCGGGCGTTCTGGTATGCCGTAAACAGGGTGGAGATGAGCAGTGCGGCGAGGACAAACCACGGCAACTCAATTTTGCGCAGGGTCGCTTTCAGTGACGATGCCGCTTTCGGGCTTGAACGATTCATTTGGCTAGGTTACATGAACGGTGCGGGGTTAAAAAGGTCGAACAGGCAGGAAAAGTCGACATTGAATCGAAAATAGTTATAAAATTCAATGAGTTTGTAAATATTCTTAATGTGAGCATCACAACGCATGCCAATTCAAGACCTGTCACGACGCATTTATCCTCAGCCTAGAAGTATTTTTCTTCGGGCGGTGAGCGTCTGCCTGGCGCTTGCCTGCGTACTGGCGAGTGCGATTTACGCGTCGGATTCAAGCGCAAATATCTATTCGTTCAAGGACGAGAACGGCATCACCCATTTTTCGAACATGCCGCATCTCGACCGCCGTTACAAACTTGTGTACCGCATTCCCACCAATGGCCAATTCCGGCCGAATGCATGGTCCGCCAGCGCGCCATCGGCCGTCGATATTTCCCGCCTGGTGCCCATCATCGACAACGCCGCCCGCGCGCATGGACTTGATCCGAAGCTGGTTCACGCCGTCATTCGCGCGGAATCCGGCTACAACGCGAATGCGGTGTCGTCCAAAGGTGCGGTCGGCCTGATGCAGCTGATTCCCGCGACTGCCCAGCGGTATGGGGTGCAGGACAGCTACGATCCTGGCCAGAACATTCAGGGCGGCACGCGCTATTTGCGCGATCTGCTGAAGATGTTCAACGGCAATATGGAACTGGCCATTGCCGGTTATAACGCCGGTGAAAATGCGGTGATTCGTGCCGGCAATCGTATCCCGCCATATCCGGAAACGATGGCGTATGTGCCGAAAGTGCTCAGCTTCTATCGCAGCCCGGATCTCAGCCGGTTTTGATTTCCCGTAAGTGAAACACTAGCACTGTAGCGGCGTTCAGGCCGAAAATGGCTGTAACGCCGCGCCAGTGCTTGTGTTTGCTTTCATACTTCAGGGCTCCAGGTTCGCGACGATATCACCACAGTTTGCAAAGCTGGATTCCCGCCTGACGCGGGCGTCACGGGCGCCTGGAGCGCCCATTGTGAGCCGAGCGAGAGTATCGGCTACGTTCGCAAGAACTAATCGCCCGCAGCGGGCAGCGCGGTGCCGATATCACTACGTGCCTGCGCGGCGGCGTCGCGGAGATGCTGGTGATTGCGGGCAAAGATCGTGTAAAAAGTCGGCACCACGAACAGCGTCAGCACCGTGCCCAGTGACATGCCGCCAACAATTACCCAGCCAATTACTTGACGTGATTCTGCACCCGCGCCGCGCGCCAGCGCCAGTGGGATGGCGCCGAGCACCATCGCGCCGGTCGTCATCAGGATCGGCCGCAATCGCAACGTCGCCGATTCAATGACGGCTTCACGCAGCGCCATGCCGCGTTCCTGCAACTGATTGGCAAATTCCACGATCAGGATGCCGTGCTTGGTGATCAGGCCAACCAGCGTGATCAGCCCGATCTGGCTATAAACGTTGAGCGACCCGCCGGTCAGCCACAGCGCGAGCAAGGCGCCGGTCATGGACAGGGGCACGGTCAGCATGATCACGAACGGGTCGACAAAGCTCTCGAACTGGGCGGACAAGACCAGGTAGATGAACGCCAGCGCGAGCACGAAGGTCAAGTAGATGCTGCCGGACGAATCGCGAAACTCACGCGACTGGCCGGACAGATCGTTCTGCACGGTGGGGGGAAGGGCGCGCTTCGAGGCTTCCTTCATGAAGTCGATGGCGTCCTTGATGGCATAACCGGGGGCCAGGTTGGCATCGATTCGAGCGGCGCGCAATTTATTGAAGTGATTGAGGCTGCGTGGCGCCACCGACTCGCGCACAGTGAGCAGATTGGAGAGTTGCACCATCTCATTGTTGCGACCACGTACGTAAATGTTGGTGATGTCGTCGGGATTGGATCGATCGACATCGGCCACCTGCACGATGACATCGTATTGCTCGCCATCTTGCTTGAATCGCGTGACCTGGCGTCCGCCGAGCATGGTTTCCAGGGTTCGGCCCACCGACTCGACGTTGGCGCCCACGTCGGCAATCTTGTCGCGATTGACGGCGATTTTCAGCTCGGGTTTGTTCAATCGAAGATCCGAATCCACATCGATGAGACCGGGATTTTTCGCCGTCTCGGCAATCAGGCGATCGACAAATTGTTGCAGTTGCTCATAGGGCGCCGACGTCATGATGATGAATTGCAATGGCTTGTCGCGTCCCTGGCCCAACGATGCAGGGCTGACGGCAAACGCGTTCACGCCCGCCAAGGCCCGAAACCTGGGTGCCAGATCGCGCGCGATTTCCTGCTGGCTGCGAGTCCGTTGCGTCCAGTCCTTGAGGCGCAGGATGGCGCGACCGTCGGATACCGTCGGAAAGCCAACGATTGAGTTATAGCGCGCCATTTCGGGAATTTCCTTGTAGATATCCTCGATTTTCTGGACGTAGCCGGACGTGTAGGTGACGGTTGATCCTTCCGGAGCCGAAACGACGCCAAAGATGATTCCCCGATCCTCGATGGGCGCAAGTTCCTGCTTCAGGCTGAAGAACAGTGGAATTGCCAACAGGACAAACAAGGCCCACAGACTGACGCCGACAGCACGCTTGTGCAGGAGGGCCGTCAGCGTGCGCTTGTATGCCGCCGTCAACCTCAACAATGCCGATTCGATCGCGTTGTAAACCTTGCCATGCTTGACTTCATGCTTGAGGATGAGCGAGCACAGCATTGGGGAGAGCGTCAAGGCAACGAATCCGGAAACGACGACCGCACCCGCCAGCGCCAGCGCGAATTCGATGAACAGCCGTCCGGTTCGACCGGTCGCAAAGGCCAGTGGCGCGTATACGGCCGCGAGCGTGAGAGTCATCGCGACCACGGCAAAGGCGATCTCGCGCGCCCCCTTGATGGCAGCTTCCGTGCGCTCCATGCCCGATTCCAGGTTGCGGTATATGTTCTCGAGCACCACAATGGCGTCATCCACCACCAGGCCGATGGCCAGTACCATTGCCAGCAGCGTCAGCGTGTTGATGCTGAAATTGAACAAGTACATCAACGCGAAAGCGCCAACCAGCGATACCGGGATGGTGATCAGCGGAATGATGGTCGCGCGCAGGTTGCGCAGGAACAGAAAAATGACGAGGGCGACCAGCAATATTGCTTCCCAGATAGTGCCGAAAACCGCGTCAATGGCTTGTTCGATAAACAGCGAAGTATCGTAGACGACTTCCAGTTTCATCCCCGGCGGCAACGTTTTCTGGATCTCGGCCGCCTCCACGCGCACCGCGACCGATAGTTCCAGCGGGTTCGCTGTTGACTGCTTGACGATCGCCAACGTGGCGGCATTGCGGCCCAGATAGCGGGCGATGACGCGCTCGTCGATCGGCGCGATTTCCGCGCGCGCGACATCCCGAAGCCTGACCGGATAGCCTCCCGCATCCTTGATGACGATATTGTTGAATTGCTCGGGCGTTTGCAGGTCCGTCTGTGCGAGCACCGAGAACTCGCGCGAGCGACTTTCGATGCGGCCGGCCGGCACTTCCACGTTTTGGCGGCGCAAGGCATCTTCCACGTCCGCCGGCCCCAATTTGTACGCCGCCAATTTTCCGCGATCCAGCCAGATTCGCATCGATATCTTGCGTTCGCCGAAGATACGCACATCCGACGCACCGGGCAACGTTGAAAAGCGCGGTTTGACATAGCGATTGGCGTAGTCGGAAACTTCGATCGCCGTGTGCTTGTCGCTATTGAAACTGATGTACATGATGGGATCTGCATCGGCCTCGACTTTGGCGATGATGGAGTCGTCTGCCGCTTCGGGCAGCCGGCCGCGCACGCGGGCCACTTTATCGCGTACGTCCGCCGCGGCGGAATCCGGATCGCGTGTCAGCTTGAACTTGACGTTTATCTGGCTTCGTTCAGCGCGGGATTGCGACGTCATCACATCGACACCCTCGATGCCGGACAAGGAGTCTTCCAGTGGCTTGGTGATCGTCGATTCGACGACTTCTGCCGATGCCCCCTTGTACACGGTCTCGATACTGACCACCGGCTCATCAATTTTCGGGTACTCGCGCACCGATAACCGGCTATAGGAAATCAATCCGATCAGCAGCACCGCCAGGCTGAGGACGGTCGCCAAAACGGGGCGCTTGATGCATAACTCCGGCAGCGTCATGATTTCGCTCCCTCCTTCGCGCCGGCGTTTGAATTTCCCACAACCCCGCCCGGCAATGCAGTCTTGGCATCGTCGGCGGCGGATTTCGGCTCAATCTTGCCAAGACGCGACTCGTCGGTGATCTTTACTGCTGATCCATCGCGCAGCTTGAGCTGGCCCGCTGTCACCACCATGTCACCGGCCGCCAAACCCTGCAGTATTTCCACCTGCCCCTGCCGCCTCTGGCCAATTTCCACCTTGAAGCGCTGCGCGCGCCCATCCACGACTTTGAACAAGAATTGCTCTTCACCGACCGGAATCAGCGATTGTTCGGGAACCGCCACCGAATCGCGTTCGTCACTGAACAGCAGCCTCACCCGTGCGAACATGCCAGGCCGCAGGCGTGCGTCGCTATTCTTGACCAGGGCGCGGATGACGATGGAACGGCCATTGGTATCAACCAGCGGATTGATTGCGAAGACCTTGCCCTGGAATGTCTGGTTGGAGAACGCATCGAGCGTAATCTGCAACGACTGGCCGACCGCGACTTGCTTGAGATAGATCTCCGGAATCCTGAAATCGACTTTCAGCGGATCGATTCCTTCGAGATTGACGATATCCTGACCGTCCTTGACGTAATCGCCGATGCTGACCATGCGCAGGCCGACAATGCCGGAAAAGGGCGCCTTGATTTCGAGTTTGGTCAGTCGAGCCTGCGACAGATCGTAGGTTGCCTGTGCAACCTTGAAATTGCTTTCGGCTTCGTCGCGAGCCTGTGCGGATATGAAGCCTTTGGTGAACAGGTCGCGTGATCGTTCGAGACGGCTTTTGCTGAGACCCAGATTCGCTTCGGCCTGCTCGAGTTCGGCGCGTTGTACAGAAGTATCAAAGCGAATCAGCGTTGCGCCTTTATCGACGCGCTGACCTTCGCGAAAACCGAATTCGCTGATGCGCCCCGAGACTTCGGGCCGAACGGTGACCGACTCGTCCGAGCGCAATGAGCCGACCGCCGTGAGCCCCTGTGCCATGCGGACAGATTTAACGGTGATCGCCTCGACCGCGATTCCTCCCGGGGCACTGGGGCCGCCCGAATTTGTCTTGGCCGCCGCCTGAGATCCGCCAGGCGCGGAGGTATTTGATGCGACGGAACTGGACTGGTTCTTGCCGATCCAGTACCCGCCTCCGCCAATAAGCAGTAACGCCGCAAATACGCCGGCAAGAGCGAGAGTTTTATTCATTTTTTTGCAAGGCTGTGAGAGTGGGCGCGCGAAATGACGTAATCCCCGAAGGGCCGATTATCCTCCGAATCGGGATTGACCCTGCACGATGGCGATCTACGGAACACATGAACCGGTGCCTGTCGAATAACCGGCAGGCGTGAGGCAAAAAAGTTCCCACTTTATGCGGGAATGTCCGGCGTCAACTGCCCATCAAGAAAGGAGATCTGGTCCTTCAACAGCAATTTGCGTTTCTTCAGCCGTTTCAGCTGAAGCTCGTCATGGATCGGTGTGGCAACCAGTACGCCGATTGCCAGGTCCAGATCCCGGTGTTCCTGCTTCAACTCGATGATTCGGCGTTCGATCGCTTCGATTGTTTCGACAGTATTCATGATCATGCCATCACGTGAGTCATCTACTATACCGCCGGGCGCCATGTTTGCATACGTGGATGACGATTTTGGCGGGCGGTTGATTTTTTTCCTCGCAGGTAGTCAAATGTCCCATTGCGTAGTGCTGGCGCGGCGGGATGATGTCGCGGCGGAAAAAAACAATGCAACCAATGGACGGGCTCACGACCATGCAGGTGCGTCGGAACGATTTTGATGTAACCAACCGGATTCAGACGACCGATCCGGCAGCGGTTCAGCGGGAAATCGCCCGATTGTTTCGCCTGCTTTATCCGGGCGCCGCGCATGCGGGGATGGATACGGCCTTTGCCGACATGTCGCGCCTTTATCGCGGCGATTACCCGGGTTATGTCGCCTGCGATACGCTCTATCACGACGTTCAGCATGTCATGGACGTCACTCTTGCCATGGCGCGGTTGATGGATGGCTACGAACGTTCGCGCCGTAACACGCCCGCACTCGGCGTGCGACTTTATCAACTGGGTATTGTCGTTGCGCTGTTTCACGACATCGGATACTTGCGTACAACGCAGGATACCGTGGCCAAGAATGGTGCCGAATACACGCTCAACCACGTATCGCGCGGCGCAGCGTTTCTGCGCGGCTACCTGCCGCAGATCGGCATGGGCGAAATGGTGGTGGCTGGCGCGGAATTGGTCCATTTCACTGGGTTTGAAAAACGCGTTGGTGATATTCTCATCGAGGATCCGCTGTTGCGAATGCTGGGGAGTTTGCTCGGTTCCGCGGACATCATTGCGCAGATGTCAGATCGCTGCTATCTGGAAAAATGCCGCGACCGCCTTTACACCGAGTTTGTGGCAGGCGGCATTGCGGTCAAGAGTACCGAGAATGGCAAGGAAGTCGTGTTTCATTCCGGTGACGATCTGGTACGGAAGACCCCGGCATTTTCGACACGGCCGTGAATCGCCTTGAGTACGACTTGTGTGGTGCGTATAACTTCGCCGCGACGCATTTCGGGGGATTCAATCTCTATATGCATGCCGCCACCAAGAACGTGCATTTTGCCAAACAGATCAGCACGAGCAATACCTACGAATTGCGCCGTACGCCTCCTGAAGCGCTGACCGCATATGGCGCATAGCCTAGTGTCGCGCCTTACGAATTTTCGATACCTGAAACCGCGTCTTTTTCCGCATGGCGGCGTTGCTCGTCGTTGCCGTGGTCCCCGCCACGTCGCCTCCTCGCGCTTTGCTATGCGAGAAAATCCATCGGTTTCATCTTGTATCGAAATTCTTAAGTCGCGACACTAGCCATCACAATTCGGACATTCATCTGCTGCACCGCAGCACACATGGCGCTTTCCAAGTAAAATCGCTGCCTGTACCATGCGTCCCATCTAGCGTGTTCTCCGGCTACCAGAAGCCAGCAAAGGCAATCGGACGGATGAAGGGAACCGCTGCTGTCCACCGTGAATTGGAGAAGTCTGTTGAAGCCGACCGATATAGGCCGCCCCGACTATTTTCATAAAGTCGTCGATTGTCAGTGGGCATGCCCCGCCCACACCCCCGTCCCCGAATATATACGCTTGATCGCTGCCGGCCGCTACAGTGATGCGTATATGGTCAACTGGAATTCCAATGTTTTCCCCGGGGTCCTTGGGCGCACCTGTGACCGTCCCTGCGAGCCGGCGTGCCGCCGTGGCCGCGTCGAGGAAAAGAACGCCGAGAAACCGGAGCCGGTGGCGATTTGCCGCCTGAAGCGTGTCGCCGCGGATAACAAGGACGATATTCGTCCGCGTTTGCCGAAACCCGCGGCCAAGAAAAACGGTAAGCGTATCGCCTGCGTTGGTGCCGGACCGGCATCACTCACGGTCGCGCGTGACTTGACGCCGCATGGCTATCACGTCACGGTGTTCGATGGCGATGCCCGCGCTGGCGGCATGATACGCAGCCAGATTCCCAAATTCCGTTTGCCCGAATCGGTGATCGACGAGGAAGTCGGTTATATCCTCGACCTTGGTGTGGAATTCAAGAGCGGTCACCGCATCGAAAGTCTCAAACAATTGCTGACGCAGGGCTTCGATGCCGTGTTCGTCGGCTCGGGTGCACCACGCGGGCGCGATCTCGATGTTCCGGGGCGCAAGGAAGCCGCCGCCAACATTCACATCGGCATCGACTGGCTGGCCAGTGTGTCATTCGGACATATTTCCAAAATAGGCAAGCGTGTAGTCGTTCTAGGTGGTGGCAACACTGCGATGGATTGCTGCCGTTCCTCGCGCCGTCTGGGTGGCGATGACGTCAAGGTGATCGTGCGTTCCGGCTTCGACGAAATGAAGGCATCGCCCTGGGAAAAGGAAGACGCCCAGCACGAAGGCATCCCGATTCACAACTTTCTGGTGCCCAAGGCATTCACGCACGACAACGGCAAGCTTACCGGAGTGACCTTCGAAAAAGTCGCGCCGAAAAAAGACGACAAGGGCCGTCGCAAACTGGTTCCGACGGGCGAACCAGATGTGCATTTTGCGTGCGACGACGTGCTGGTCGCGGTGGGACAGGAGAATTCGTTTCCGTGGATCGAGCGCGACCTGGGTCTTGAATTTGACGAGTGGAATATGCCAGTCGTGGACAAGATTACCCACCAGTCGTCGCTGCCCAAGGTGTTTTTCGGCGGCGATGCCGCATTTGGCCCGAAGAACATCATATGGGCCGTTGCGCATGGCCACGAAGCGGCCATCTCCATCGATAAATTCTGCCAGGGCGAAGATGTTGCCGTTCGTCCGCCGCCGATGGTGCATCTGCTGAGCCAGAAGATGGGTATCCACGAGTGGAGTTACGATAACGACATCACCAATGACCTGCGATACAAGGTTCCCCTCAAGGAAACCTCGATTGCATTGAAAAGCATCAAGGTCGAAGTTGAACTCGGATTTGATCGCAAACTCGCCTTCGCGGAAGCGCAGCGCTGTCTGAATTGCGATGTGCAGACCGTTTTCACGCCACGCCTTTGCATCGAATGCGATGCCTGTGTGGACATTTGCCCGATGGACTGCATTACGTTTACCGTGAATGCCGAGGAGGGTGATCTTCGTGCCCACCTCAGTGCGCCGGCACTCAATCTCACGCAGGATATATACGTCTCGGACGTCGTTAAAACCGGACGAATCATGGCCAAGGACGAAGACGTTTGCCTGCACTGCGGCCTTTGCGCGGAACGTTGTCCAACCGGTGCGTGGGACATGCAAAAATTTCTGTTGAATACCACTCAGGCGGGGCCGGGCTGTCGAAAGAAGCCCGCACCTGAGCCGATTCGCGAGGCAGCCGAATAATGAAACCACTATCCGCTGTCAACGATTTCGTCGTCAAGTTCGCCAACGTCAACGGTTCAGGTTCCGCGTCGGCCAATGAGCTATTTGCAAAGGCCATTATTCGCATGGGCGTGCCGGTCAGCCCGCGCAATATCTTCCCGTCGAACATCCAGGGATTGCCGACCTGGTACGAAGTACGAGTCACCGAGAAAGGCCATCTGGGCCGCCGCGGCGGCGTGGACTTCATGGTGGCGATGAACCCGCAGACCTGGGACGGCGACGTCAAGGAACTTGAGCCAGGCGGTTACCTTTTCTTCGACAATGCGAAGTCTTTGCCGGCATCACGGTTTCGTGAGGACGTCAATGTCATCGGCATGCCGTTGACGGAAATCAGCAATTCGACTTACGTCGACGCGCGCGAGCGGCAGTTAATGAAGAACATCGTTTATCTTGGTGCGCTCGCGTTCCTTCTGGGTATTGAGCACACGGAAATCGAAAAGCTGTTCAGCGAGCAATACAAAGGCAAGGAACGCCTGCTGGATTCCAACAAAAAAGCGCTGCGCCTCGGCCGCGATTATGCAACGGCGCATTTCAAACCCGTTGGCCTCAAGGTGGAGCGGCGCGATTTTGTAGGCGACCGGATTTTTATCGAGGGCAACAGCGCCGCGGCGCTCGGCTGTGTGTATGGCGGGGCCTCAGTCTGCGCCTGGTACCCGATCACCCCGTCATCCTCCATTGCCGAAGCGTTTGCCAAGTGGTGCCAGAAATATCGTGTCGACGCCGAAACCGGCAAGAACAAGTTTGCCATCGTGCAGGCCGAAGATGAGCTGGCATCGATCGGCATGGTGGTTGGAGCGGGGTGGAACGGCGCACGATCGTTCACGGCAACATCCGGCCCGGGCGTATCACTCATGCAGGAATTCATCGGGCTCGCCTATTTCGCCGAGATTCCGGTGACGATCATCAATGTGCAGCGGGGTGGCCCGTCCACCGGCATGCCGACGCGCACGCAGCAGTCCGACGTGCTGTCCTGTGCGTATGCTTCGCATGGCGACACCAAACATGTGCTGCTGTTTCCTGAAGATCCTTACGAGTGTTTTGAAATGTCGGCTACGGCACTGGATCTCGCCGACCGTTTGCAAACGCCGATTTTCGTCATGACCGATCTGGATATCGGCATGAACCAGCGGCTGTGCAAACCCTTCGCCTGGGATGACAAGCGCGCGTATGACCGGGGCAAGGTCATGACGCACGATGATCTGGAAAACGGTAAGGTGTTCGGCCGATATCTCGATGTAGACGGTGACGGAATTCCCTTCCGTACGTATCCTGGCACGCACCCCACCAAGGGCGCCTACTTCACCCGTGGTACCAGCCGTGATCGTTACGCCAAATACAGCGAATCCGGAATCGACTATGTCGACAACATGTCGCGATTGCTGCGAAAGTTTGAAACCGCAAAAGAACTTGTCCCGCAACCGGTCGTTCAGCAAGGGTCGCACAAGTCAAAGCTGGGGGTGATCTTTTACGGATCCACCAGTCCGGCCATGTCCGAGGCCATGGAAATGCTTGAGTCCAGCCGTGTATATGTCGACACGCTGCGTATTCTTGCGTTTCCGTTCAGTCACGCCGTGACAGACTTCATTGCGTCGCACGATCAGGTATTTGTCGTCGAGCAGAATCGCGATGGGCAATTGCGGACGCTGCTGGTGGCGGAACTCAATATTGACCCGGCCAAGTTAATCCCGGTGCTGCACTACGATGGCACCCCGATCACGGCACGCTTTATTGTCAAGGAAGTTTCCCAGATGGCGACGGCACTCAAGGTCACGCCAATGAGAAAGACCGTGCATGGAGGTTCCGCAGAATGACTTTTATCGCCAAACCCAAGCTGCATCATCCAACACTCGCCCTCAACAATGTCGGCTACACGCGTCGCGATTATGAGGGCACTGTTTCCACACTTTGCGCCGGTTGCGGCCATGATTCGATTTCGGCAGCCATCATCCAGGCTTGCTGGGAACTGGACATCGAGCCGCATCGCGTCGCGAAGCTGTCCGGCATCGGCTGCTCGTCGAAAACGCCCACCTATTTTCTTGGCAATTCCCACGGCTTCAATACGGTTCATGGCCGCATGCCATCGGTGCTTACGGGCGCCAATCTGGCCAATAGCGAACTGCTTTACCTGGGCGTTTCCGGTGACGGCGATTCCGCCTCGATCGGCCTGGGACAGTTCGCTCACGTAATGCGCCGCGGCGTGAACATGACGTACATCGTTGAAAATAACGGCGTCTACGGTTTGACCAAGGGACAGTTTTCGGCCACGGCCGATCAGGGATCCAAGTCCAAGCGCGGGGTGGTCAATCGCGATTCGCCGATCGATCTCGCGTCGCTCGCGTTGCAATTGGGCGCTACGTTTGTCGGGCGCAGTTTCAGCGGCGACAAGCAGCAGCTGGTGCCGCTGATCAAGGCAGCCATCGAGCATCAGGGCGCGGCGTTTATCGACGTCGTCAGCCCCTGTGTGGCGTTTAACAATCACGCCGGCAGCACCAAGAGCTATGACTACATTCGCGAGCACAACGAAGCCGTGAATCGCCTGGACTTCATTCCGCTGCGCAGCGAAATTACCGTCGACTATGGCAAAGGTGAAGTCACCGCGGTTCGTCAGCACGATGGCAGTACGTTGCTGTTGCGCAAGTTGCACGAAAGTTACGATCCGACCAATCGTGTCGCGGCGATGAATTACATCCAGGAGCGCCAAGCGCAAGGTGAAATCGTCACGGGCCTGTTGTATGTGGATGCGGAACCGCAGGATTTGCATGTGCATCTGAACACCCGGCCGGGCGCGTTCAATCGCATGAATGAAGCGGAGTTGTGTCCGGGAAGCGCGGCGCTGGATAAATTGAACGCGGGTTTGCGTTAGAACCTTCGACGGCCGGGAAGACTGACTGCCTATCTGCACTCGACCGGCAGTACGTCCTTCGGGGCGTCGGTCACGTTTGTTCCGCCAACATCCATGCCATCTGGAACTTTCTTGCCCGCGCAAACCCATGCGACGGGCACCAGTTGGCCGCCCTTGATACTCACGGCGGGGCGCCAGGTCAGGCGCTTGCCGGCAATCTTGCCGTTGGCGTCCGCGCGGAAAGTCATCGTGACAGCGCCATCGGTTACGGTAACAGCCGAAACGTAGTTGCCGATGATTGCTTTGCCGTCCGGCAATTCAGCCGCTTCGTTGTTGGCCGGAAGCGCACCTCTTTCCTTGTAATAGTTGGCTACTTTGTCTTTGGCGATCCTGGCCAAGGGAAGACTTTCTTCGACTTGCTCGCGCGGGATCTTGGCAAAGAACATCGGTATCGTCATCAGCGCGAGGATCGCGATGATCGCCATAACGATCACCACTTCGATGAGAGTGAATCCTCGCGCGGTTAGCGTGGGCTGAAAGGCGGATTTTTGCATTCGGCAATGATACCGGCAGCGACATTCGGATGGCATTGCGCGGTCGAAAAACTTTGCCAGACCGCCCGCCATGGCCGGAGCATCAAACTCAAGAACTGGCGCGGCGTTCCGGACAAAAACGGCCGAAAAGCCGCGCCAGTGCTTGAGTTTACTGCCGCTAAACTGTTTTCGGAAAATCCGGCTGCTTCGATGGCTGCGCATCATTGAACGCCGACAGCTTCATCGCGTGCTGATAGATGCCGACGATTTTCGGAAAACCTTCCAGCGCACACTTGAATCGATTGGCGTTGGCCACTTGCGGGATCAGGCAGATGTCGGCGAGCGTCGGTGTTTCACCGAGGCAGAAAGTGCTTTGGATTTTGCGGTCCGCGAGTATTTTTTCGAGCGCCGTGAACCCCTCGGCAATCCAGTGGCAATACCAGCGATTCTTCTGTTCATCGCTTATCTTCAATTCGTCCGAAAGGTAGCTGAGGACTCGCGTGTTGTTCAGCGGATGAATGTCGCACGCGATCATTTGTGCAACGGATCGAACCCACGCGCGCGGCATGACATCCGTGGGCAGCAAAGGCGGCTCGGGATGGGTCTCATCCAGATACTCGATGATCGCCAGCGATTGACCGAGCGTGAATTCACCGTCGACCAGATACGGCACCAGCGCCTGCGGATTGATGGCTTTGTAGGCGTCTTTCCGCTGTTCGCCATTGGCAAGGTGAATGTAACGCCGCTCGGGATCCAGGCCCTTGAGATTGAGCGCGATTCGCAGGCGATATGCGGCGGAAGAGCGGAAGTATTCGTAGACGATCATGGGTGCGCGATTATAATTCCGGGATGCACGATTATAGTCTGCCAAACCAATCCGCAAGTGCGACCAGGATTTCCCGCGACGCGCTGGCATCGTGGCTTGCGCATAGCCACACGTTGGCGGCGAGCGGGGACGGCGCATTCAGCGATGATGGCGAATCCGCCGTGCAAATGCACGCGGGGAAATCACTCAAGCCTGCCGCCGTGCTCATCCTTGTCATCAATCAGGTTGATGCGCCAACCGTGCTCTTTACCCAACGCACCGCCCACCTTACCGATCACGCCGGGCAAATCTGTTTTCCCGGTGGACGCGTGGAAGCGGATGATCGCGATCCCCTGCACACGGCGTTGCGGGAAGCCGAAGAAGAAACCGGTGTTGACGCAAACCGCATCGAGATCATCGGCACCATTCCGCAGTACACCACAGGCACGGGATATCTCATCACGCCTGTCGTGGGCTGGCTCGAGCCACCGGTCGCATATCGGCCGGATCCCACCGAGGTGGAAGAGTGCTTTGAAGTGCCATTCGAATTTCTGACCGACCTCAATAACCATCACCTCGAAACCGCCATGTACAAGGGCCGCATGCGCAGTTACTACGCGCTTCCCTACGGTCACCGATACATCTGGGGCGCTACCGCCGGAATGCTGGTCACCCTGACGCGTGTGCTCGGTGCGGCGCAAGGCCGAATGGTTGGTGAGCCTATACGTCATTCGCTGGATTCCGGCTGATAATTACGCATCATTTTTGTCTATAAACCCACCACAAAGGAAGCAACATGAACACCACTCCCAGCGGACTGCAATACGAAGATACGGTTCCCGGCGAAGGGGCCGAGGCAATCAAGGGCAACCACGTATCGGTCCACTACACCGGCTGGCTTTACACCAATGGTGAAGCCGGCGCCAAGTTCGACTCCAGCAAGGATCGCGGTCAGCCATTCCAGTTTCCGCTTGGCGGCGGACAAGTCATCCGCGGCTGGGATGAAGGCGTGGCCGGCATGAAAATTGGCGGCACGCGGCGGCTTGTGATCCCGCCGGAACTTGGCTATGGTGCACGCGGTGCGGGCGGCGTGATTCCGCCAAATGCGACGCTATTGTTTGAAGTTGATTGCTGGGGCTGATTTTGGGGGGGGGGGGGGGGGGGGGGGGGCGGGGGGGGGGGGGGGGGGGGGGGGGGGGGCGGGCGGGGGGGGGGGGGGGGGGGGGGGGGGGGGGGGGGGGGGGGGGGGGGGGGGGGGGGGGGGGGCGGGGCGGGGGGGGGGCGGGGCGGGGGGGGGGGGGGGAGGGGCGGGGCCCCCCGGAGGAGAAGGAAGGGGGGGGGGGGCGAGCGAAGGAGGCGGCGGCGGGGAGGGGGGGAGGGAGAGGGGAGGGGGGGAGGGGAAAGAAGAGGGGGGGGGAGGGGGGGGGGAGGAGGGGGGGGGGGCGGGGGGGGACGAAGCGGAAAGAACGGCCCCCCCCCGAAAGGGATGGAGGAGTTCCCCCGCCCCCCCCGAAGACGGACCCCCACGCCGGGCCCCCGGCCCGCGGCCCCCCCCCCCAACCGGGAGGGCCTCACGAAGACCACCCGGCGCGAAGGCCCGCCAGGGGGGGCCCCCCGCGGCGGGGGACGGCCCCCCCCCCGCCGCGGCCCGCGGGGGGGGGGGGGGGGGGGGGGAGGGGGGGGAGGGGGCGGGGGGGGGGGGGGGGGGGGGGGGGGGGGGGGGGGGGGGGGGGGCGGGAGGGGGGGGAGGGGGCGTCCCAAGGGGCGTGGCGCGCCGGCCACGCCGCACAAGCCGCGGGAGGGTGCGGGACCCCGAGGCGGCGCCCACCGCCCCGGCAGGCGCGCGAGGCCGGAGGCACCGCCGCGCACGCCGCGCGCCGCGCACACGAGCGGTTCGAGTTGGGCTCGAGGCGTGACGATCCACGTCGGGGCGCGCCACCAAGGCGAGCACACCAAAACAAGGAGCCGGCGCGCGAGTGCAGACAGCCGCCGCGCCCGGGCCGGGTGACGGCAGAAACGGGATCGGGGGCGGGCGCAGTCGGCCGAGGTGCGGTCGCGCGCTCCGCCGTGGGTGCCACACGCCACAAGGAAAATAGGCGGCTTACGGGGGTTTTCATCGCAGACCCGGGCGGCACAGCGGCGGGGCTCTTGAAATGGGGTTGCAACCGTCCTCGCACAGACGATTATCTGTCGCCGGGAAAGTTTCCGCTACAAGGCAATTCGCCGAAGTATTACTTTCTGCGCCGAGTCGTATAGCGTCGCGCACTTTGCGCATGTGTTCGCCGAGTTCACACCTTGTGCGACCCCACCTGCAAACGCTGATACAGATCATATTTTTCTTCAATTGCTCCATCCGACCCCGGCGATCGCTTCACCGTGATCCACACTCTCGCCGGAAAACCGCCGGCGAGATCCACGGTGTAGTTGATTTCTTCCTCCGCCAGCTCGCGCGCCGTCTCATAGTCCGGTGCTTTCCAGTCGAACAGCAGGTGCTGCGTCATCTGGTCCCTGAAAATCTCGATGTCGGCTGCATCAACTTCGACGACCTCGGCAAGCGTGCAGCGCGCGTGCCGGGTGAGTGAAAGAAACGAGGCATCGCAATGGCAGGGCGGATCGCAGCGGTAGCCTTGCGCCAAATTGCAAACCGCGAAACCACCCGATGTCACCCATTCGTCTTCGTCGCAGGCACCACCTTGCCGGTAGAGTTCTGCGTCGGAATTGTCGAGGCGCACCGCCTTCAGGAACTTGGGCATGCTACGAAAACCTGACCTTCAGTCTTTCCATCGTCTCGATCAGTTTCGCCCGGGTTCCCGATTCGAAAGCCGAGTGACCGGCGTCGTTGATGATGTGATAGGCCGCTTCCGGGAAGGCCTGCACCAGATCATCGGCTGACACGATGGGACACACCACGTCGTAGCGCCCCTGAACGATGGTGGTCGGAATATGGCGTATGCGGCCGACATGGTCCATCAAGAAGTTTTCCGGGAGGAAAATGTTATTCATGAAATAGTGCGCCTCGATGCGTGCCAGTCCCAGGGCCACGCGATCCGAGCCGAAATTGGCAACCACCACTTCGTTTGGCAGCAAGGTGGAACACGAGCCTTCATAGACGCTCCACACCCGTGCGGCCGGGAGATGAATCGCCGGATCAGGGTTTGACAGCAGCCTGTAATAACATTTCAGGATATCGCCGTGTTGATGTTCCGGGAGGTGGCCGGAAAATTTCCGCCATGCTTCGGGAAAAACATGTTTCAGGCCATACAGGAACCAGTCTATTTCCGACTGGCGGCAGAGAAAAATGCCGCGCAGGATCAAAGCCATGCTGCGTTCGGGATGATGCTCCGCATAGGCAATTGCCAGTGTGGAACCCCACGAGCCGCCGAATACCATCCAGCGTTCTATGCCCAAGTGCTTCCGGAGGGTTTCCATGTCCGCAATCAGGTGCGGCGTCGTGTTATCGCGCAACTCCCCAAGCGGGAGCGAGCGGCCGGCGCCGCGCTGGTCAAATATCACGATGCGGTAGAACGCCGGATCGAAAAACTGCCGGTGCGATGCCGATGCGCCCGCGCCGGGGCCGCCATGCAAAAACAGTACCGGCACGCCATTGGGATTGCCTGACTGCTCGAAATACATGGTGTGAATGGCGTCAAGCGGCAACAAGGCCGAGTGGTAAGGTTCGACGGGCGGGTAAAAGTCTGTCTTGATCGCGGCTGGGGAATCAGCGTACATGAAGGATTTCGTTGGAAAGTAAGTCGCAAGCGTAGCAGAAACTGTGTTTGCAGGTACCGGCACGCCGACAACAGCACCTCACAATAATTGACCGGCGTCAATGAAAGCGGTTTGTTGCAGTGCACTAAAATAGTGTATTGTCATCGTCATATTCAAAAGAAAAATGTCCGAATTCAGGGCATTGAGCGCATTGCAGGGGGCACTTCGGGAGAATCAGAATGCTGTATCAAGTTCATGAATTGCAGCGCGCCGTCATGGAACCCTGGCGCTGGTGGGCGCAAGCGAGTTCGGATAGTCTGAAGAGCCCGTACTCACTGCTATCTTTCGCGCCAAATGCAAACAAACTTGGTGCCGGCTTTGACCTGATGCTTCGGTTGACCAAACGCTACGGGCGTCCGGAATTTGGTATCACGCATGTTGACGTCGGCGGTCACCAGGCCGAGATTCATGAAGAAGTCCTGCTCGACAAACCGTTTTGCCAGCTGCTGCATTTCAGGAAAAGTCGCGCGATCAAGAACGAGCCAAAGGTGCTGATCTTCGCGCCCCTTTCCGGCCACTATGCCACTCTGCTGCGCGATACCGTGCGCACCATGCTTTCACATCACGATGTCACCATCACAGACTGGAAGGATGCGCGCGGCGTGCCTTTTAGCGAAGGCGCGTTTCACTTCGACGATTACGTCGCCTACGTGCAGGAGTTTGTCCGTTTCATGCAGCAACAGGATGGTGGCAACATACACGTGATTTCGGTATGCCAACCGACCGTGCCGGTGCTGGCGGCGATCTCCCTGATGGCTGCGCACGGCGAGACATTGCCGAAGAGCATGACCATGATGGGCGGGCCGATCGATACCCAAAGTAATCCGACGTCGGTCAACGATTTTGCCACGCGCCGTCCGCTGTCCTGGTTTGAGCAGCATGTGATCCAGCGGGTGCCTGTCAAATATCCCGGCGCGATGCGGCGCGTGTATCCCGGTTTCCTGCAACTGACCGGCTTCATCGCCATGAATCCGGAACGCCACCTTGAATCGCATCACGATTATTACAACCATCTGGTGGAAGGCGACGGCGAGAGCGCGGAAGCGCACCGGCGTTTTTACGATGAATACAATGCCGTGATGGATCTTCCGGCCGAATATTATCTGGATACGATTGTCCGGGTATTCCAGAAGCAAAGCCTTGCGCGCGGAATTCTGGATGTGGCCGGCGAGCGCGTTACTCCGGCGGCCATCAAGAAGACGGCCCTTTTTCACCATCGAGGGCGAACTGGACGACATATCCGGCAGCGGCCAGACCCAGGCCGCGCATACGTTATGCACCGGTCTTCCGGCCGCGCGGCGTCAACATTTCACCGCGCCGGCCGTGGGTCACTATGGCATTTTCAGCGGCCGCAAATATCGCGAAATTATCTATCCCAGGGTTCGCGAGTTCATCCGCAAGTACAACTAACGGGGGCCTCCCATGTCGAATCCACCTCCAGGCGCGCCGGACTATTTCGCGCTATTCCAGTCGATGTTTACGCCGCCCGGCACAACACCTGCGGTGCCGACGTCACCCGCGTCGCCGATGTTCGCCATGCTTGACCCCAAAGAGCTGGAGCGCAAGATCAGCGAACTTGAGACCGTGCATTCATGGCTGAAGGCCACGACCGGCATGATTGAGTTGTCGCTGCAGACCATGAGGTATCAGCAATCGTTGTTGAACACCTTTGCCGATAAAAAGGCCGCGCAGCCTGCGCAGGCGCAGGCGCCGAACATGGAAGAACTCACCAAGATGGCGGGGGCCATGAATCCGGCGTTGTGGGCGTTCAACATGATGCAGCAGCCCGACGCGCCGAAAGCGGCAAAAAAAGATCCGGCCCCTGCGCCGCGCGAGACGCCGAAAAAAACGCGGCGGTAAGGACGTCCGGTTCCCCCTGTTTTCGTGTGGACGGAATCCCGGCCCATTGATTTGGCGGCAGTTTCCGCGCCCGCGAATCGACATCGCCTCGCGGCAACTTGGCCGCAGCCGTGAAAAACGGCAATACGCATTCACACCGGGCCGTTTGCATGGCAACAGTAGAATGCAAGCATGAAGCTGTTCTATTGCGATGAGTTTGTGTTACCTCTGCCGCCTGGCCATCGGTTCCCGATGGAAAAATACAAGATGCTTCGAGAGGCGCTGGTGAAGAGCGGTGACTTTCCGGCCACGGATTTCGAAGTCCCTGAAGCCGCCACTTTCACTGAACTTACGCGTGCACATGGCGCCGACTATGTGCAGCGCATGGAAGGCGGGGCGCTTACGCCGGCCGAGATTCGCGCCATCGGCTTTCCGTGGTCTCGCGAGATGGTGGAGCGATCGAAACGTTCGTCTGGCGCCACCATTGCCGCCTGCCGTGCGGCAATGCGGGACGGTGTGGCCGCGAATTTGGCCGGTGGTACCCATCATGCCTTCCATGACCGCGGCGAGGGCTTCTGCGTGTTCAACGATGCCGTCATCGCCGCGCGCGCGATGCAGGCTG
The DNA here is from genome assembly GCA_016720925.1 of Betaproteobacteria bacterium. Taxonomy (NCBI): domain Bacteria; kingdom Pseudomonadati; phylum Pseudomonadota; class Betaproteobacteria; species Betaproteobacteria bacterium. Next base: position 191,650 of record JADKJR010000036.1, read on the forward strand.
AAGAAGCCGTAGAGCGCGTGCTGATTGTCGATTGCGATGTCCATCAGGGCAATGGCTCGGCGTCGATTGTTGCCAGCGACAATTCCATCTTCACGTTCTCCATTCACGGCGCGAAAAACTATCCGTTCCGGCGGAAAATTCCCAGCGACCTCGATATCGATCTTGCGGATGACACCGCCGACGCCGAATATCTGACAGCATTGTCGGCGGGCCTGACGGAATCGTTTGCGCGTTCCCGGCCGCAGCTGGTGATCTATCTGGCCGGGGCCGATCCATATGAGGATGATCGTCTTGGCCGCTTGAAACTGACCAAACGCGGATTGCTGCGGCGCGATGAAATGGTGTTTGCGGCATGCCTTCACCACGCGACACCGGCGGCGATTGTGATGGCTGGTGGCTATGCACGAAACATCGTGGATACGGTCGAAATTCATGCGAACACCATTCGCCGCGCGCATTCTTTTTTCGCAAACGCTCAGTCCAAAGCCATTGCGCATGCTGGATGAAACGCCAGTACTGGCGAGCCCTGCAGGCCGAAATGCCTTGGAGAGCCGCGTGGATGCTTGGTTTACATCAAATGGCTGGGCGCCATTCGACTTTCAACACGAAGTCTGGAACGCGTATCAGCGCGGCGAAAGCGGCCTGATTCATTCCGCAACCGGCACCGGAAAAACGCTCGCCGCGTGGCTGGGTCCGGTGATGGAATGGATGCGCGATCAGGCGATTGATGCGAAGCCGCCGGCCTTGACCGTGTTGTGGATCACGCCGATGCGCGCGTTGTCTGCAGACACCCGTGAGTCGCTGCTGAAGCCACTGGAATGCATGGGTGTGGCGTGGACCGTCGGCATCCGTACAGGGGACACATCGAGCAGCGAGCGCGCCAAACAGAATCGCAAAATGCCCAGTGCGCTGATTACCACGCCGGAGAGTCTGTCGCTGATGCTGTCACAGGCGGGCGGGCGCGAGTCGCTCTCGTCACTGAAAGCGGTGATCGTCGATGAGTGGCATGAACTGCTGGGCACCAAGCGAGGCGTGCAGACCGAACTGGCGCTGGCGAGACTGCGGCGCTGGAATCCACGATTGCGCGTGTGGGGATTGTCGGCGACGCTGGGTAACCTTGACGAAGCGCGGGCGGTGTTGCTGGCCGGGGTTGGTGGCGGTGTTGGTGAAAATGGGAGATTGGTCGAGGGCATTCGTGACAAGCAAATCATCATCGACACCCTGATTCCCGATGACGTACAAAAATTTCCGTGGGCGGGACATCTCGGCTTTGCCATGGTCAACGAGGTGGCGCGTGAAATCGAATCCGTCACCGCGACAGGCGGAACCACGTTGGTGTTTACCAACACGCGATCGCAGGCCGAGTTGTGGTATCAAGCCTTGCTGGAAGCGAAACCCGAATGGGCAGGCGACATCGCGCTGCATCACGGTTCGCTCGACAAGGACGTGCGTGACTACGTGGAAGCCGGATTGAAGCGGGGCACGCTGAAGTGCGTGGTCGCGACGTCAAGCCTTGATCTGGGCGTGGATTTCTCGCCGGTGGAACGGGTGCTGCAAATCGGCAGCGCGAAAGGCGTGGCGCGATTGCTGCAGCGGGCAGGGCGTTCGGGCCATTCCCCGGGACGGGTTTCGCGGGTGACCTGTGTGCCCAGTCATGCATTCGAATTCATTGAAGCGGCCGCGGCGCGGCGCGCGGCGCACGCACGGCGGATTGAATCGCGGCGCGCAATCGAGAAGCCGCTGGATGTACTGGTCCAGCATCTGGTCACTATCGCCGCGGGTGAAGGATTCGTTGAAGATGAATTGTTCGATGAAGTATGCACCAGCCACGCATACCGCGATCTCACGCGCGAAGAATGGAACTGGGCGCTCGATTTCGTCGTCAAGGGTGGCGAGGCGCTGAAGGCTTACCCGGAATATCGCAAAGTGGAATGGGTCGCAGGACTGGAGGATCGCTTCCGCGTACCCAATCCCGCCATTGCGCGCCGGCACCGCATGTCGATCGGCACTATCGTCTCGGACGCCAGCATGGACGTGCGTTTCATGAATGGCGCAAGACTGGGACATGTGGAAGAGAGTTTCATCGCGCGCCTGTCGTCGGGAGATGCGTTCACGTTTGCCGGGCGCACGCTGGAACTGATCCGCGTGCGCGACATGACCGCCTACGTGAAACCCGCGTCGCAGAACCGGAAACTGGTGCCGCGCTGGTCGGGCGGCAAGATGACGCTGTCGAGCCAGCTCGCCGCCGGCGTGCGCGAGATGCTCAAGGATTTTCGCGAAGGTCGCGCGCACGAGCCGGAGATGCAGGTCGTTGCGCGCATGCTGAAAGTGCAGCATGGTGTTTCGCGTGTGCCGGATATGAATGAGTTGCTTTTTGAGCAGATCGAGAGCAATGAGGGCTATCACATCTTCGTGTATCCGTTTGCGGGACGCCACGTTCACACTGGGCTGGGTGCGTTGTTTTCATACCGGCTGGGAACAATCAAGCCGGCAACGTTTTCGTTTTCGGTGAACGACTATGGATTCGAGTTGCTGTCGGCTACGCCCTTTGCGGTCAATCGCGAAATCATCACTGCGCTGCTCTCGACGGATCGTCTGCTGGAAACGGTCCTGCAAAGTCTCAATGCAGCCGAGTTATCCAAGCGCCACTTCCGCGAAATTGCCCGCGTGGCCGGACTGGTGTTCCAGGGCTTTCCGGGCGCGAACAAGACGCATAAACAGGTGCAGGCCACCAGTGGCCTGATCTTCGACGTGTTCGCGCAATGGGACCCACACAATCCGCTGCTTTCACAATCGCAGCGTGAAGTACTGGAGCGCGAACTGGAATTCGCGCGCTTGCAGGAAGCGCTGGCGGCGATGCAAAAGCAGCGCATCACCATCATCCGAGCGAGCCGGCCAACGCCGTTCAGTTTCCCGCTGATGGTGGAACGGTTTCGCGAAAGGCTGACGTCCGAAAAACTGGCCGATCGGATTCAACGCATGCAACTCGCATTTGACGGGGTGCGCGTGTGACTATTGCAGTGATCGAACTGGCTGGCGAAAAACTTCACTTGCTGCCCGAGAAAGCAATGTACTGGCCGCGTGAAAACACACTCTTCGTCGCCGACGCGCATTTTGGCAAGGCTGCCGCATTTCGGGCTGCCGGAATCCCCTTGCCACCTGGGAGCACGACAGCGGCTTTGGCGCGGCTAAACGAGTGCATGGAGAAGACCAACGCGGATCGTCTTGTATTTCTTGGCGACTTCCTGCACAGCAAAGACGCCCGCGCAAAGGAGACGTTCGAACGATTTGCCGCGTGGCGCGCGCTTCATTCAGGGCGTGACATGTGGCTCGTGCGCGGAAACCACGATGCGCACGCGGGCGATCCGCCGGCTGAATGGAATATCCACTGCGTGGACGAGGGCGAAACGCTCGGGCCGTTCTGTCTTTCGCATCATCCGGCGCCAGACCTGCGCGGATACGTGCTGGCGGGACACATTCACCCGTCGGTATCACTGCATGGTCCCGCCAGTGATTCGCTGCGATTGCCGTGCTTCTGGTTTGGCGCTTACGTCTGCGTTCTGCCGGCGTTTGGCGAATTCACCGGGACTTTTTCCGTGAAGCCAGCGGCGGGGGACCGGGTATTTGTTATGGTGGATGGGGCCGTGGTGGAAATAGCTTGCGGAACTTGAAACTCAAGCACTGGCGAGGTGTTTAAGCCGAAAAGTGGCCAGAAGGCGCGCCAGTGCTTGAGTTTGATGCAGGCGTCTATTTTGTCGGCCTGCGCAATGCCCCCAGATGCGCCGGAAAATCTCCCGTCTTGCGATCCGCAAAAAAGTGCTTCAGTGTCGTATCAATGGTGCGAAAAGCGAGTTGGTCCCAGGGAATGTCCGCTTCATCGAATAATTTCACTTCCAGGCTTTCCACGCCCGGGCCGAAATCGAGATCATCGAGCTTCGCACGGAACAGCACGTACACCTGGCTGATTTCCGGCAGCGATAACGTGACATACATTTGCTCGATGGTGACGCGTGCATTGGCTTCCTCCAGCGTTTCACGCGCCGCCCCTTCTTCGAGTGTCTCGCCTTCCTCCATGAAACCTGCGGGCAACGTCCACAAGCCGTAACGCGGTTCGATGGCGCGTTTGCACAATAGAACCTGATCACCCCACACCGGAATGGTACCGACGACCACCTTCGGATTCAGATAGTGGATATGGCCACAATCGGGACACACATGGCGCTCGCGATCATCGCTGTGGGGGATGCGCAATTCCACCTTCGCGGAACCGCATTGCTGGCAAAAACGGGGAGCGGGATTGGTGAACATGGTGTCAGTTTACGCGTGGTAGTTGACCGTGTCCGAAGGAGAGTTTTTGATCACTGCATGTTACTATGGGAAGGTTTTGTAACCATGTGATTTCAAGGGATAATTTGTGAATTTTTATCGGGAGTTGGCAACGGCTGGTTTGGTAGCCGCCAGCAGTTTTTTCGTCACGATGGCGCAAGCTGAATTGGCCGTGGTACTGAATTCCGGCGAAGGCACCATCAGCGTCATCGATAAAAACTTGATGACGGAAATCAAGCGCTTTCCGATCGGCAAGGAACCGCATCATCTGATGGCAACACCGGACGACAAGTTACTGATTGTCGCCAACGCCGCCTCCAACGAACTGGTTTTCCTCGATCCATTTTCGGGCGAAATCAAGCGACGCGTCGAAAAAATTTCCGACCCTTACCAGATCGGCTTCAGCCCCGACAAGAAATGGTTTGTGTCGGTGAGCAATCGGCTTGATCGTGTCGACATTTACAACGGCGCGGATTTTTCGCTGGTGAAACGCATCGCCACCGCCAAGACGCCGAGTCATGTGGCATTCGACGCCAACAGCACCACCGCACTGGTGACGATGCAGGACTCCGACGAACTGGTGGGAATCGATCTCGCCACACAATCAATAAAGTGGCGCATGAAAACCGGCAAGACGCCTGCTGGCGTCTGGGTCACGCCGGACGACAAGTACGCGCTGGTCGGCATGACCGGTGAGGACTACGTCGAAGTGATCGACTGGCGCACGCAAAAATCGGTGAAGAAAATCACCACCGGCAAGGGCGCGCATAATTTTCTGCCGCTCGGCGACGGCAGGCGGATTTTTGCCAGCAATCGCGTGTCGAATACATTGGCCGTGATCGATCAGGCCACTCTGTCTGTCGTCGATACCATCCCGGTACCTGGCGGACCGGACTGCATGGAACTCACGCGAGATGGCAAGCAGCTCTGGGTGACATCGCGCTGGATCCAGAAAGTAACGGTAGTCGATATGGAAACCAAGAAGATCATCAAACAGATTCCGGTGGGCAAAAGCCCGCACGGCATTTATTTTATTTCACATGCGGCGCGGAAGTAAATCATCCTGGACTATTGGCGCGGCATGGCGCATGAGGTCGTGCATCGGTGCCGCGATGTTCTTTTTTGCGGCAGCCACATCCGCGGCTGAATGCAAGGGCACGGTCTACCTCACTATTGATACCGGCCACATGGCGCCCGCCGATGAAATGGCGGCGATTCTCAGGAAGCACGACGTCAAGGCCACCTTCTTTCTCGCCAATGAAAAGACGCAGCGCGGCGATACTTCGCTTGACCCGTCGTGGGCGAATTTTTGGAAAGCGCGTGTTGCCGAAGGCCACGCATTTGGATCGCATACCTGGCGGCACTGGTATTTCCGGCGTGACGTTGGCGACAAAGTTACCTATGTTCCATGGAGCGCCAAGTCGGGCGACACGCTGGACGAGGCGGGCGTATGCGAGGAGATCAGGAAAAGCGAGGACGCTTTCAAAACCATGACCGGTCGTGGCTTCGATGGCATCTGGCGCGCACCAGGGGGCAAACTCACACCTAACGCGAGACGCTTCGCCGAGGCGTGCGGGTTCAGGCATGTAGCGTGGAGCCCGGCAGGATTGTCCGGCGACGAGTTGCCAAGTGAAAAATATCCGTCGGATCAACTGATCAAGACGCAATTGAAAAACGTCAAGGATGGCGACATCCTGCTCTGGCATCTGGGGATATGGTCGCGAAAGGATCCACTTTACCCGCGTCTGGATGAACTCATTGCCGGATTGAAGGCCAAAGGGCTGTGCTTTGCGCGCATCACCGAACATCTGCTCGGGAAAAAGTAGCCGATTCACGGAAGACAAATGATCGATGCTAGACGAAATTGATAGTCTGTTTGCCGCACTCCACGGGCGGGTGTTCGAAACCGGTGTGCTGCCGCTATTGCATTCGCTGGGGTTCGGCGGCTATGCGGAATGGGCTTTTGACGCCACCGAATTTTTTCTCATCGGCGCCATCGAAATTACCGCGCTGGCAATCGTGCTGGGCTCGATGGAAAGATGGTGGCCGCTGGAAACCCAGGAGGGCGATGAAAAGCGCGTGGATGTGATCTACACGTTGCTGCAGCGGCTTGGTTTTGTGCCGCTGATGTTGTTTGCGCTGCTGACGCCAGTGATCGGCGGCATCGATGGCTGGCTACGGATGCAGGACGTCATCCCTTGGAAGCTGGAAGATGCGTTGCCAATGCTGAACGACTCGCATTTGCTGTCATTTCTGGTTTATCTGGTGATTCTCGATTTTGTCGCTTATTGGCTACACCGATGGCAGCATCGCGTCACTTTTTGGTGGGCATTGCACAGCCTGCATCATTCCCAGCGCAGCATGACCTTCTGGACCGACAACCGCAATCACCTGCTGGATGACGTGTTGATCAACGGAATATTTGCGCTGGTGGCGTTACTGATCGGCGTGCCACCGGCTGCGTTTGTCACCATCGTTGTCGCTACCCGTGTCGTCGAGAGTCTGGCGCACGCGAACCTCAAACTGGGCTTCGGTCGAATCGGAAATTATTTGCTGGTAAGCCCGCAATTTCATCGTGTGCACCATGCCATTGGCGCCGGTCATGAAGGTCCCGTGCGCGGTTGTAATTTTGCCGTGCTGTTTCCGGCATGGGATGTGCTTTTCGGTACGGCTAACTTTGAAAAGACCTATCCACCGACGGGCATTCGGGATCAACTTGATGGCATTGAATATGGGCGCGGATTCTGGGCGCAGCAATGGTTGGGGATCAAGAGACTGGGTAGCACTTTGGGCAATAACCAATGAGGAATTTCATGTGTAGAAATAGTCGATTTGCGAAATGGGTTGGCGCGTTCCTGTTTGCGGCCGGGATGTTGCCGCCGCCGCTGATGGCGCAGGAAATGCACAGCCGCGTCCAGCAGGGCCCTGCCTCGGCGAACGTAACGTTACGATCCTTTACCGCGCCAATCATGGATGTAAGGATTGCCCCCAGCAGCAAGCAGCTCGTTGAAGCCGCACAGAGTGCCTCGTATCGCGAAGGCGCGGTGCCCCCGCTGGCAAAGGCGCTGGGCATCAAGCCGCCTCCAGACCCATCCGCACCACGCCGTGTCGGCTCGGTATTCCCGTCCAATATGGAAAGCCGGCCGGTGCAATGGGAAAGGTTGGCTGACGGTACCAGCGTAACGCACATTCGTATCACCTCGGCCGGCGCATTTGGCATACGCGCCAAATTGAACCTGCCACCCGGTATGACGATGGGCGAAATGCGGGTCGTGGCCAATGCGGGCAATGCGGGCAATGCGGCCGAGTCGTTGCCGCTCCGCGTCGCGCAAGGCGGCGAAATTTGGACTCCGTATACCGATGGCGAAACCCAGCTTGTTGAAATTCACACGCCGCAGCGCGTTGATGGCGCGGGTGGTAGCCAGATTCGCGTGGCGGACATTGTCCATTTTGAAGAGTCGCTCAACATGGCGAACGGGCCGAGTCAGGCTTCGATCAACGCGGCGGCGGGAACCTGTAGCCCGGACGTGGTGTGCACGTCCAATAATTCAGTCATTGATTCCGCCATTGCGGAACGCATCAAGTCCGTTGCCCGCCTCAGTTTCCAAAGTGGTGGCGGTTCCTACGTGTGCACGGCAACGCTGATCAATTCCAACGCGCTGCAAAACTTCCTGCTGACGGCCAATCATTGCATTTCCACGCAAGCTGAAGCCACCAGCATTTCCACGCGCTGGTTCTATGAAAGCACGACATGCGGCGGAGGTACTGCCGCGGCAAGCCCCAACAGGGTGGATGTCAGTGGCGGCGCGCAATTGGTTTTCACCAATCAATTTGTTGACCAAACGTTGCTGAAGATGAATCTGTCGCCGCCATCCGGCGCCATTTTTTCCGGCTGGAATGCCGCCGCGTTGGCGCCCGATTCGTCGATCGTGTCGATCAGTCACCCGACAGGTGATGTGAAGAAATTTGCCCTCGGCACCGTCTCGTCGACCATACAGGGTCGAACGGACGGCTTGATCCGGGTGGCAGGCTATGAACAGGAGTTGTACGCGATCCTTTTCAGCCGGGGTGTGATTGAGCAGGGATCATCGGGCTCGGGCCTTTTTGTTGTTGCCAATGGCAGCCTGCAATTGCGCGGCGTGCTGTCGAATTCCACGACCCGCACTGATCCCAACGGAATGTCGTGCAGCAACGCGACCGAGAACGCCAATTACGGGCGATTCGACTATTTTTACCCGCAGATTGCCCCACTGCTGAACGGGCAAAGCTATCCCGCCGACGATCATCCGAATCAGCCTTCCTTGTCGTCGACCGCAATCGCGCCTGGCGCGACGGCAAGCGGTTCACTCAGTTACGTGGGAGACATAGACGTGTTCCGCGTCGCGGTCACACAGACCGGGACCCTGTTCGTGAAATCCGCCGGCGGCTACGACCTGATCGGCAATCTTATGGACGCGAACGGCAGTACCCTGCAGACGAACGACGACAATTTTGACGAAAACAATGAATTCGGCGTCGCCTGGCAAGTGAGCCCCGGTAATTATTACCTGGCAGTTGCCGCCTATGATCCCGCCGTGGTGACCACCAGCGGTTACAGCATTTCCACCAGCTTTACCACCGCCACCACCAATCACACCGCGATGTGGTGGGGCGGTGACGCGCAAAGTGGTTGGGGCGTGAACGTCAACCATCAGAGCAATCAGATCTTTGCCACCATGTTCAATTACGAGGCGGCGGGACTTGGTACGCAAAATCCCGGGATGTGGCTGGTTTCCAGTGGGAACCGGATAGGCGGCAGCGATTCATTTTCAGGTGACTTGTTGCGCGTGGGCGGCCCGGCGTTCAATGCCGTGCCGTTTACGCCGATCACGGGCGCCAACAGCACCAACGTCGGCAATATGCGTTTCGACTTCACGAGCGCCAACACCGGCACGCTGACTTACACAATTACCGGGCCCGGCACCGGCGCGCCAGCCGGAACGGTTGTTACCAAATCTATTTCCCGCCAGGCATTCGCGACGTTGCCGGTGTGTGAATTCACCGGAAGCGACCGCAGTTTTTCATTCAACTATCAGGACCTGTGGTGGAATCCCGGTGAATCCGGATGGGGTATCAATTTCACGCATCAGAGCGATACGATTTTCGCGACGCTGTTTACCTACGAACCGGGCGTGGGCATTTTCAACAAGGGAATGTGGTTGACGGCAACCATGTCAAAGCTCACCGACGTGCAAACCTTTCAGGGGGACTTGTTGCGCGTGACCGGATCCGCCTTCAACGCGAACCCATTCATCCCGCTCAACCCGGCCACGAACGTCACACGTGTCGGCAACATGCGTGTCGAGTTCACCACCGGCAATTCGGCGCAGTTGACGTACGAGGTCAATGGCCAGCCGGTGACCAAACCGATCGAACGTCAGGTGTTCGATGCCTTCCGTCCGGAGTGCACGAAGCCCTGACACAGGGCGGCTGGATATTCACAAGGGCGCAGCAATGCGCCCTTGTCGTTTCTGACGTGCCGAAACCCGGGGAATCGTGCCGCGTATAATGCGCGCTTCCGCAATCGTCCACATCTCGCATGACCGCCAACCTCGTCCCACTGGTAATTCATTCCGCATTAATCGAATCTCTCGATCACGAAGGCCGCGGCGTCGCGCACGTTGACGGCAAGGCGATATTTGTTGAGGGGGCGTTGCCACGCGAGTTTGTCGAATACGAGCCGTCGCGCAAGAAGAAGAATTTTGAGACTGCGAAACTGACTCGCATCGTTCGCGAATCGTCGGATCGGGTATCGGCAAAATGTCGTTTTTACGAAATCTGCGGTGGCTGCGGCCAGCAGCATGCGGATTTGCAGCTGCAGGTTGCCGCCAAGCAGCGCGTGCTGGAAGACAACCTCGCGCGTATCGGCAAGGTCGAGCCCGAACGCGTGCTGCCACCCATTTATGGCGCGCCGTGGGAATACCGTCACCGCGCCCGCATGTCGGTGCATTACGTCGCCAAGAAAGGCGGCGTGCTGGTGGGCTTTCGCGAAAAGAAATCCAGTTACGTTGCCGACATGCATTCCTGTGAAGTGCTGGCCGGCGGCCTCGGCCGATTGATCGATCCGTTGCGCGAGTTGATGAGTTCGCTGGATATGCGCGAGCGTATCCCGCAAATTGAAGTGGCCGTGGGGGAGAGGGTAACCGCGCTGGTGTTGCGGCTGCTGGAGCCGCTTACGCCGTCTGACGAGGCAAAACTGCGTGCCTTTGCCGACGCCCCCGCTGTCGCATCGAATCCAGTGGTGGGTACAGGTCAAGGGGCCGGATACGGCCGTGCCTTGGTACCCACTCGATGCGCCGGAGCTGACTTATACGTTGCCGGAGTTCGGCCTGGAGATTAATTTCAGGCCGACCGAATTCACCCAGGTCAATCATCGCGTCAACCGGCTGATGGTGCAGCGGGCTATCGATCTGCTCGACCCGCAGCCAGGCGAATGCATCGCGGACTTGTTTTGTGGCCTCGGGAATTTCAGTTTGCCAATCGCTCAACGCGGCGCGAATGTCATCGGTGTTGAAGGTAGCGAGGCGCTGACTACGCGCGCCATGGAAAATGCCGCGCGCAACCAGCTTGCGCCGCGCGCGCGTTTCTTCGCGGCCGACTTGTACACCGATCAGGAAACGGCGATGAAGAAAATTCCCGCCGTGTCCAAGATGCTGATCGACCCGCCACGCGACGGCGCAATGGAAGTCTGCAAACTACTCGGGCCAACCTTGCGGCCGGAACTGACGCGCATTGTGTATGTTTCATGCAGTCCCGGCACGCTGGCACGCGACGCGGAGGTGCTGGTGCATACGCAGGGATTCAGGCTCAAAGTGGCGGGTATAGTGAATATGTTTCCGCACACGGCGCACGTGGAATCGATTGCGCTGTTTGAGAGGGAGTGAAGGCAAAAAGCGAGCGCTGTCGGGCCTCGCAGGGCAAAAATGGCTGTAAAGCCGCGCCAATGCTATAGTTTGGCAATAAAAAAGCGGCCAACCGGCCGCTTTTTTTCGACGTGAGGAAGGATCAGTCGTTACCGCCGCCAATCCCCAGCAAGGCCAGCAGATTGGTGAAGATATTGTAGATGTCGAGATAGATCGCCAGCGTCGCGCTGATGTAGTTGGTTTCGCCGCCGGTGATGATGCGGTTCACGTCATACAACAAAAGCGCGGAGAAAATGCCGACCGCCAGCACCATGATCGTCAGCATCAGCGCCGGAATCTGCAGGAAGATGTTCGCGACCGCCGCGACGATCAGCAGCAGTACACCCATCATGAGGAATTTGCCCATGTTCGACAGGTCGCGCTTGATGGTGCCGGCGAGTGTGGCCATGCCAAAGAAAATAGCCGAGGTGCCGCCGAATGCCGTCGCAATCAATGCGCCGCCGTTGCTGAAGCCGAGCGTGCGTTCAATCAGGCGCGAGAGCATCAGCCCCATGAAAAACGTGAAGCCCAGCAGAATCGCAACGCCCCATGCGCTGTTCTTGGTTTTTTCGATGGCGTAAAAGAAACCGAACGCGATCGCCATGAACAGCATGAATCCCAGGAACGGGCTGCCGGCGAAAAGCGAGAACTTCATCTGCACGCCGAGCCATGCACCGGCTACGGTCGGCACCAGCGACAGCGCCAGCAACATGTAGGTATTGCGCAACACCCGGTTTTGCGATGCGGCAAGTGTGCCGGATGCGCCGGAAGGATTGAGGATTTGAATGTCAGACATGGTGTTATCTCCTGAAACCAGTAAATACGTGGATAGGACTATAACCTAACCTTGAAAGTTCCGGCAGCCATTCGTCGCTTGCCGGGGCGGTTTCGTCCCAAGAGGAAATGCGCACCGGAGTGGTAAAATGCGCCGTTCGTGGAAGCGTGGCCGAGCGGTTTAAGGCACTGGTCTTGAAAACCAGCGATGGCGTGAGTCATCCGTGAGTTCGAATCTCACCGCTTCCGCCACCCTCCCCCCACCCTTGCGGGTCCAGCGCCGGGGGTGGGGGGGGGGGGGGGGGGGGGGGGGGGCCGTGCTGGCGTGACCATCCACCAAAGCCGGGTCGGTGCGCACCCAGCCTGCGCCTGCCCGGGGGCCCCCCCCCTTGGGGGGGCGGGGGGGGGGGGGTGTTTTTCGAAGTCGCCCAGACAAACCTCGATCCACTGCTTGGTGAGCTTTTCCTGCAGGGAATTCTGCTTGAGACGCTCGGACAGCGCCTGAAAATCGACGCAGTCAAATTCCTGATCCTGGTTGAAGCAAGAGAAGACGTACGTCACCTTGCCGGTGTGCGGATCGCGCTGCGGTTGCAGGCACTGGGCGCAGATCTCTTTCATCATGCACTGCATGGGCGAATTGATGGAGCCGATGGCGAAGTGATGCGGCTTCATGTGCGCCTTGAGTACGTCGTGGCGCGCGCGGCCCACCGCCGACATCATGCGGTCCGAACCGATGGCGATGAGGCGGTCGGCGTCTTCCATGCGAATCTCCGGCGCACCAAGCCGGCCCGACGCGTAGGCCTCCATGGCCTGCACGATATTGCCGACGAAGCTGCGGTCCTGTGGACGGCCTGGTGTGAAGCCGGGCAGTTCGTCGCAACACCAGATAATGACGTCGGCCGCGGCTTCGATGTCCGCGACCTTGTAGCGATCGATGACTTTTTTGTAGCCGGCGAAGTAGAGCACTTTCGAGCCCGCGGCGCGGAACGCCTGGCCGATGGAAAACAACACGGCGTTTCCGAGGCCACCGCCAACCAGCGCCACGGTCTCGTTGGGCGCAATGTGCGTTGGTGTGCCGGTTGGGCCCATCAGTACCACACGTTCGCCGGGTTTCAACATCGCGCACAGATCGGACGAACCGCCCATTTCCAGCACGATGGTGGAGACAAGGCCTTTCTCCGGGTCAGTCCATGCGCCGGTAAGGGCGAGACCTTCCGTCTGCAGGCGCGTGCCGCGTGTCACCGGCGAGAGCGTCTCGTAATTTTGCAGCCGGTAGAACTGCCCGGGCCGGAATTTGCGGGCCGCGAGCGGCGCCCGCACCACGACTTCGACGATGTTGGGGGTGAGGCGTTCGACGCGTTCCACGGTGGCGAGGAGATCGTCAGCAAGCCCGGCGGCGAATTCGGCGTTTGTACCTTTCCCGCTCGGAGGCCGTTTGGCCAGCACGCGCGACACCACGGGGGAACCCTGATTGGCGCTACCGAGGGCTTTCACGACGTTGCCGAAATACGAGGGATGCAGATCACCGAAGAACGACACGAAGCGACCGTCGTCGAGGCGCGAGAGCAGCACTTCGGCGTGTTCGGGTTTGCAAAGTGAGAATTCGGGCTTGACCGGCTGGCCGTTCTCATCGCAGGCCTTGAAATACTTGCCGTCCAGGCTGAAATGCTGCGGGTGTTCGCGCGCGAGTACGGTATTGGGCGATGTGCCCGCTGCGACAAATACCGTGTGAGCGGGAAGGTGATAATCGCCTGCCGGCAACCGCTCACCGCTCTCGCTCACGCGTTGCGAATTGAAATTGATGCCGCGCACCGCGCCATAGTCATCCACGTCCACCGATAGCGGCGTGAGACCTTCGGAGAAGCGGATACCTTCCTCCAACGCTTTCTCCACTTCCTCATGGTTCAGCGTGTAAGAGGGGCTGTCGACAAGGTGGCGGCGATAGGCAATGGTGGCGCCGCCCCAGCTTTGCAGCAATTCAATGATGCGCGGTTCGCGTTTCTCTTGATTGGCAAGTTCGCGTTCGGTGCGGATTGCGCGGGCATGTGCCAGGAATTCTTCGGCGATTTCTCTTTCTTCATGGCTCCACGCCTCGCGCACGGCATCCTCGCCTTTTTCCGCGGAAAGCGCTTCATAGCGTTGCAGGAATTTTTCCGCTTGAATGGGGTAATAAGCGAGCGACTCGGTCGCGGTATCGATGGCGGTGAGGCCGCCACCGATGACCACCACCGGCAGTCGCACCTGCATGTTGGCGATGGAATCGGACTTCGCGGCACCCGTGAGTTGTAACGCCATCAGGAAGTCGGAAGCGGTGCGCACGCCGCGTGCCAGGCCGTTTGGAATATCCAGCACGGTTGGCTTGCCCGCACCCATTGCTAGTGCAATGTGGTCGAAGCCCATGGCAAAGGCGTCGTCGGAGGTCAGTGTGCCGCCAAAGCGCACACCACCAAACAGCGCAAACTCTTCGCGTCGTTCAAGAAGCAAGCGAATCACCTTGAGGAAGTTCTTGTTCCAGCGGACGGTAATGCCGTACTCGGCGACACCGCCAAAACCCGCCATGACGCGATCGTCGAGGGATTCGTAGAGCGTTGTCACGTCACGCACCGGATCAAATGCGACGCGTGACCCGTCGGCGCGCACGCCGGACAGGTTTTCCGGCAGGGCCTCGATCTTGAGGCCATCGATGCCGACTACGCTGTGGCCGTCGTTCATGAGATTGTGGGAAAGCCCGAAACCCGCCGGGCCCATGCCCACGACCAGCACGCGGTAGCCGCTCGCGGCACGTGGCAGTGGCTGGCGCAGGTTGAGCGGGTTCCAGCGCGTCAGCAGGGAGTAGATTTCGAAGCCCCATGGGAGTTCGAGTACGTCCTTGAGCGTGCGTGTTTCGGCCTCGGGAATGTTGACCGGTTCCTGCTTCTGATAGATGCAGGATTTCATGCAGTCATTGCAAATACGATGTCCGGTGGCGGCGGCCATCGGGTTATCGATGGTGATGACGGCGAGCGCCGAAATCGCGTGGCCAGTTGCCTTGAGGGTATGGAATTCGGATATCTTTTCTTCCAGCGGGCATCCGGCGAGGGTTACGCCGAACGGACTTTTCTTGAACGCAGCCGTTCCATCCGTACCAGGTTTTTCTTTCAATCCCGTCGAGCAGGAGTCCTTGCCTTGTGTGTGGCACCAGATACAGTAATTGGCCTCGGCGAGCGCACCCTTGAGATCGGTGCCCTGGTCGGTCAGGGCAAAACCGTTGCGGCGGCGAATGTGCTCGGGCTTGATGGTAAATGTGGTGACACCCTCCACCTCGTGTTTCTGCGCGTGCAAAACCAGATTCTGATAATCGAGTTTGGACGGCGCTTTGAACAGCACACCCGCGTGGTTGCGTGCCCGCCCGGCCTCGGTATGCAGCGCCCAAGCGGCATAGCGCATGGCGAGGTCGATTGCGCGTTCGTTTGCTGCCTCGTCCTTGAGCCAACTTTCAACCTGCACGGCGTAGGCGAGTTCGCTGAAAGTGCATGCCAGAGCTTTCGTCAGTTCCACTTCAAGCGCGGCACCGTCGAATGCAGCAGCTACATCGGCTTTGTATTTGGCCGTTGCCTTGCGCTGCACGAATTGGCGCTTGACACGGTAAAGCGGCCCCAGTTCGTCATGTTTTCCGGTGAGTGCAAGCACTTCGTCGGCAATCCCGAAGAACTGCGAAATAAAGCGGTCCAAGTGGGGCCCTACTTCAATGATCAGGGCGGACTCGTCTTTTTTTGTGAGTGCTGCCGGGTCGCTGCGTCCGGAAGTCAAACGGTCGGCAAGTGACGCATCGGTTTCGACAAGATGGGAAAGAAAGGCGTGATCGAGCCTGGCAAGACCTTCGCGTCGGTAAAGGTCGGAAAACGTGAGACCGTAGGCAAGTGTCAGGGGCATTGGATAAGACCATCACTCGCGCGAAAGCGGGAGTCTAGGGTGGTTGCGCCGTTTGGAAAGCTTCCCGAATTCAAAAGGGGAAATTCGCTGGAATGACGGCGGTTACATTTCCAGGTTGCAGCATGCTTTCAGTTCTGTTCAAATTTTCTCGCCTGCTGAAGGAGCAACTTGGTTTCGGCAATGTTGTCATACGCCTTGGGACTTGGCGTTGCGCGAAGTACCCTGTGCATGATTTCCGTGGTATTGGAAGTCATCAGGAACCGCCCTACAGCACCTTGGACAAATACATGCCATGGGCGCATCCGTTCAGTGGCGGCCAACCGATACATGAAGTGAAATTATAAAGCATGGCAACGACGCGGTAGAATTTGCGGTGTCGTTTCGAATTGCAAACACAAGTTGTTTTCTCCTCTGAGGAGCTCCAAATGAGTACCACGCGATCACTTAGTCTCAAACCCGTCCCTGGCCTCAAACTTGGTGCGCCAGGTGGCAACCCGTGGCTGGTCAGTCGCGCCGACCCGGCTCACTCGGTGATGTCAGATTTCCATGAGCGCTCGGCCGTGGTTGTGCCTGCGGAGTCGCCGATCGATTCCGCACTGGAGCATTTGAAACACACCGGGGTGAGATCGGCATTCGTCATCAGCAACGACAAGCGGCATGTCCTCGGCATGATCACGGCCTATGATATCCAGGGGGACAAGCCGATCCGCCATTTGCAATCGGTCGACGGTAACCATCGAAGCTACTCGCGCGATGACGTCCTCGTGCAGGACATCATGGAAAAGGTCGATGAATGGCAGGTCGCGGACATGAAAGATATCGAGCGCAGCAGCATTGAAATGGTACTGAAGTTGTTCAAGGAAACAGGACGTACGCATATTGCCGTGATCGAGAATTCGGACGAACACGGCGCGCGCCTGCGGGGAATGTTTTCTGCCGCGAAGATCATGCGCCTCCTCAAGGATTGAGCAGGCAACACAATGCCATGTAATCCCGACAAGCGTGGCAACACGACCGGTTTTCTCGGGATGAGTGAGCGTTTCGTTGGACGTTTGTGTCGCGGTCGATGCGGCTTGCGCATTACCCAAGCCGCGATCGCGGTAATCTGCAAAATGGCGATCTCGTAGATCAAGCACTGGCGCGGGTCTCCGGCCATATTGGCAATGACGCCGTCGCCCCTTTCAAGGAGTATGCATGCGCCTGGTTCCCGTCATTTTGTGCGTATCAAGCGCGATTTTTTCCTGCTGTTGCCAGCTTGCGTTGGCGCAGACCATTGTTGACACGCAGGACTACAAGGTCCGTGTAACGAAAATCATTGAAGGCCTCTATCATCCGTGGGGCATCGCGTTTCTGCCTGATGGCCGGATGCTGGTAACCGAGAGGCTCGGTCAGCTGCGAATTGTTGAAAGCGGCAAACTGCTTGTCGCCCCAGTCGCGGGAATTCCAAAGGTTACGGAGCACGGACAAGGCGGACTGCTCGATATCGCGCTGCATCCAAAGTACGCCGAAAATGGCTGGATTTACTGGTCATACAATGCCACGGATGCGGCACGTATGCATGGCACCGAACTCGCGCGCGGAAAATTGGGCGGCACCAGGGAAATGCCGCGCATGATCGATGTGCAGGTGCTTTTCAGGATGCAGCCCAAATCTAGCGCCGGGCAACATTTCGGGTCGCGGATCGTATTCGATCGGCAAGGCTATCTGTATTTGACGCTCGGGGATCGCGGTGACAGCACGTCAAGGGGTGCCGCACAGCGCGCACAGCAGTTGAATGACCACGCGGGGAAAAGCATTCGCCTGCACGACGATGGCCGCGTTCCAGCCGACAATCCATTTGTGAAAACGCCGACGGCGCTTCCGGAGATTTTTTCCTGGGGCCATCGCAATATGCAAGGCGCCGCGCTGCATCCCGATACCGGCCGCGTGTGGACGCATGAGCATGGCCCGCAAGGTGGCGATGAGATCAACATTCTTTCCGCCAGCGCCAATTACGGCTGGCCGGTTATTTCCTACGGGGTCAACTATGGCATCGGCTCCAAAATAGGCGAGGGCACAGCGGGACCCGGCATGATGCAGCCGCTTTTATACTGGGTGCCGTCGATTGCGCCATCCGGCATGGCTTTCTATTCAGGCAAGAATTTCCCGAAGTGGAAAGGTAACTTGTTTGTTGGTGCGCTGGCGAAACAACTGCTGATGCGCGTGACGCTCGATGGCGAAAAGGTCGTTGCGCAGGAACGAATACTGGAAGGCAAGCTGGGGCGCATCCGTGATGTTCGCGAAGGGCCGGATGGCAATCTCTACCTGCTCACCGATTCCGCCAATGGTGAACTGATCCGCTTGGAACCCGTGAAATAGGCAGTTCCCAATTTACTCCCGCGTGTCTTCCCTGGTAACACACCACATTTAACAGTCCACTGACGCTGACCACGCCAGTCGTGATCATGGTCAGTCGAAAAAGCTTGCAGACCTGTCAGTCGCTTGCGCCTGCGTCCGCCCAGCAATTAGGCGTTTCATAAAGGCGAACACGCGTCAGAGTCAGTACATGTCCAAAGCGATCGCGGTAGGCGTCCTTCAATATACGGAACGCGACCTCCACCAGATTCTCCGCGGTAGGCACAACATCCAGCACCACCGTTTTGTGGCCGGGAATCGCCGCCAGAAAATTCACCATTACCTTATCGCCGCGATAGACGAGAAAGGCATGGTCCCAGAGATCAACCAGTTTTTCCTTCGCGATGCGCTTGATGTCGCCGAAATCCATCACCATGCCGTCATCAGCCGCCCCTTCCTCGTGAATGACGTCTGAACTCAACGTGATTTCAAGGGCATAGCGGTGGCCATGGATATTTCGGCACTGGCTTTCGTGGTTCGGCAGGCGATGACCTGCGTCAAATTCGAGTCGACGGGTGATGGCGATGGTGGCGGGCATGCGGCATTTTACTGCCTGATGTGTTTCAGGGCGCCATGCCGATGGTGTCTTGCGAGCAAATCAGGAGAGGCAGGTCATTCGCTCAGGCAGCGAATCGATGGATCCACTTTCAATACCATTGTTTGCACTCGTTTTTTCTCCAACAAGGCGCTAGAATAACAATTATTGCACCGCACAAATCCCTTGTTTCATCATCGTTGTTTTCAGAAACATAAGTCATGGCGCTAATTGTCCAGAAATACGGCGGCACCTCGATGGGGTCGCCCGAGCGTATCCGCGAGGTGGCGAAACGCATTGCTTATTATCATCAGCAAGGCCATCAGTTGATCATTGTGCCGTCGGCCATGGCCGGCGAGACCAACCGGCTGATCGCGTTGGCCAAGGAATTGCATCCCGACCCCGACGGTCGTGAGCTCGATGTCATTGCCTCCACGGGCGAGCAGGTGTCGGTTGGCCTGCTGTCGCTGGCGTTGCAGAATCTCGGCATTAAGGCGCGCAGCTATACCGGCTGGCAGGTGAAGATCCTGACCGACAGCGCCCATACCAAGGCACGCATCCTGTCGATTGAAGACAATAACGTGCGCCGCGATCTCGATGCCGGTTATGTCGCGGTGGTCGCTGGTTTTCAGGGAATCGATGAGAACGGCAACATTACCACGCTGGGTCGCGGTGGCTCGGATACGACAGGCGTGGCACTCGCTGCGGCGCTGAAGGCCGATGAATGTCAGATATTTACCGACGTCGACGGCGTTTATACGACCGATCCACGCGTGGTGCCCGAAGCGCGCAAGCTCGAAAAAATCACCTTTGAAGAAATGTTCGAGCTCGCAAGTCTTGGTTCGAAGGTACTGCAAATCCGCTCGGTGGAATTTGCCGGCAAATACAAGGTCAAGCTGCGTGTCCTGTCGTCATTCACCGCGCATGATTCGACCGACACCGGCACGCTGATTACGTACGAGGAAGACAACACCATGGAACAAGCCATCATCTCCGGTATCGCGTTTACGCGCGACGAGGCCAAACTCACTGTCACCGGCGTACCCGATCGCCCAGGTATCGCCTATTCCATTCTCGGCCCGATCGCGGATGCGAACATCGATGTCGATATGATCATCCAGAACACCTCCACCGAAGGCCTGACGGATTTTTCGTTCACCGTGCATCGCAACGATTATGTCAAGGCGATGGCGATTCTGAACGACAAAGTGAAACCCGTTATCAACGCCAAGGGCGTGACGGGCGATAACAAGAGCGCGAAGGTATCGATCGTCGGCATCGGCATGCGTTCTCACGCCGGCGTCGCGGCGAAAATGTTTGAGTGCCTGGCCAAGGAAAACATCA
The DNA here is from genome assembly GCA_016720925.1 of Betaproteobacteria bacterium. Classification (NCBI taxonomy): domain Bacteria; kingdom Pseudomonadati; phylum Pseudomonadota; class Betaproteobacteria; species Betaproteobacteria bacterium. The sequence goes on from JADKJR010000036.1 coordinate 211,876, forward strand.
ACATCCAGATGATCTCCACGTCCGAAATCAAGACCTCGGTCGTCGTCGATGAAAAATACATGGAACTCGCCGTGCGCGCATTGCATCAGGTGTTTGAACTCGATAAACTGCCTGCCTGATCAGGTCAGTTCAACCCTCAACAAGGCCGCGCCCAACCAGCGCGGCCTTGTCATTTTCTGGAGTCAGCCATGTTTGGTTACAGAGCGGCAATGATCGCCGCATTCGCCTTTGGAGCAATGATGAGCAACAACGTTTTTGCCGAGGAAGATCCCTATCTCTGGCTCGAAGAAGTGATGGGCGAAAAGGCCATCTCCTGGGTCAGGGACCAAAATGCCAAGTCGCAAAAGACGCTCGAAGCCTCGCCGCAATTTGCGGCAATACGCGACAAGGCGCTTGAAGTACTGAATTCGCGCGCGCGCATTCCGGCCATTGTCAAACGCGGCAATTGGTACTACAACTTCTGGCAGGATGAAAAAAATGTTCGCGGCGTCTGGCGTCGTACCACCATGGAGGAGTACCGCAAGGCCGACCCGAAGTGGGAAACCGTGCTCGATGTCGACCAACTGGCGCGCGATGAAAAAGAAAACTGGATCTGGAAGGGATCAAGCTGCCTATACCCGAAGTATGACAGCTGCCTGCTGAGTCTCTCGCGTGGCGGTGCGGATGCAGGTGTGATTCGTGAATTCGACGTGGTTGCGAAATCATTCGTCGCCGGCGGCTTTGAATTGAAAGAGGCCAAAGGAGAGGCGTCGTGGATTGATCGCAATACCTTGTTTGTCCAGACCGATTTTGGACCCGGTTCACTGACGAAGTCAGGGTATCCGCGCATCGTCAAGGAATGGAAGCGTGGCACTCCGCTGGAAATCGCCAAAACAGTGTTCGAGGGAAACGAAGCCGACATCAGTGTGAGCGGCTACCAGAGTGAACAAAAGGGCTATGTGACACGCCAGTTTGTGCGTCGCGCCGTGACATTTTTTACCGCCGAATTGTTTTTGCGCGAAGGCGCAAAGCTGACCAAGCTGGACATCCCGGTTGATGCACAGGCCAGCTATGCGCAGGACACGCTGTGGGTGCGCCTTAAGTCCGCCTGGCCAATTGGCGGCAAGACTTATTCACAGGGCTCGCTGATCGCGATGAATTTCGAGCGCTTCATGAAGGGTGAGCGTAACTTCGAGGTGCTGTTCGAGCCGACCAATCGCAAATCATTGGCCGGGTGGGCGCTGACAAAGAGCCAGCTCATCCTCAATGAACTGGACAATGTCCAAAATAGCGTGTGGGAACACAGTCGCGTCAACGGAAAATGGGTGCGGCAATCCAATGTCAAGCTGAGCGGCACGATGAGCATATCGGCGATCGACGCCGATGAATCGGATGATTATTTTGTCACCGGTACCGGGTATCTGACGCCATCCGCCCTCTGGCTGCGCACCGCCGGAACATCCGGCAACGCAAATGGCGCGCAAAAACTGAAGTCGCTACCGGCATTTTTTGATGCGGCACCGTACAAGGTTGAGCAATTTGAAGTCTCGTCGAAAGATGGCGAGCGTATTCCCTACTTTATGGTGATGAACAATAACACCCAGTTCAATGGCCGCAATCCCACGCTGCTCTACGGCTACGGCGGTTTTGAAGTCTCGCAAGTCCCCGCGTATTCCGCCACCGTCGGCAATGCCTGGCTGAACAACGGCGGCGTTTACGTGGTGGCCAATATCCGCGGCGGCGGCGAATTCGGTCCGCGTTGGCATCAGGCCGGCCTCAAGGCCAATCGGCAAAAAGTGTTCGACGATTTCATTGCCGTCGCGGAAGACCTGATTGCGAAAAAAGTCACCGCGCCGCGGCATTTGGCGATCTACGGCGGCAGCAACGGCGGCCTGCTGGTGGGCGCGGTGGCGACCCAACGTCCCGAACTGTTCCGCGCGGTCATTTGCACGGTGCCGCTACTCGATATGAAGCGCTATCACAAACTGCTGGCCGGCGCATCCTGGGTGGCCGAGTATGGCAATCCGGATGATCCAAAGGAATGGGAGTTCATCTCCAAGTACTCGCCCTACCAGAACGTGAAGGCCGGCGTGAAGTATCCGAAGTTCCTGTTTGTGACTTCCACCCGCGATGACCGCGTGCACCCGGGCCATGCGCGCAAGATGGTGGCGCGCATGATGGAGCAGGGCCACGACGTGATGTACTACGAGAACATCGAAGGTGGTCATGCGGTGTCGGCGAACAATCAGCAGCTCGCCTATCGCACCGCCTTGCAGTATTCATTCCTGTTGAATGAATTGAAGTAACTGATTTGTTTTTGACGGCTGACGGGCGGAAACGGTACAATCCGCCTTCGTTGAATACCGGAGACCTGGCCGAGTGGTCGAAGGCACTCCCCTGCTAAGGGAGCATGCGGTCAAAAACTGCATCGAGGGTTCGAATCCCTCGGTCTCCGCCAAAATGAACGTCCCATTTTCCTGGGATTTGTTCATGAAATCAGCGTGATAGTGGTATGTAATTCGCTGATGCGTTATAATTATTTTGTTGCGCCCGTAGCTCAGTTGGATAGAGTACTTGGCTACGAACCAAGGGGTCGTGGGTTCGAATCCTGCCGGGCGCGCCAGTTTCAAGAAATGCCACCTTTGGGTGGCATTTCCATTTCATGCGCCCGGGGCGAGCCAACAATTTGGCTCGCGTCAGGATTCGAAAGGCGTCGGCGATGCTCGGAGCGAAGCGACGAGCCGCCGCGCCGTGGGGTGAGAACGGGAATTCGGCGAATAAAAAGTTTCATTCGCCGCCGTTCGAACCGGATCGGCTATGCACGATCCGCGTCAGGGACGTGATCGAATCCTGCCGGGCGCGCCAGTTTTATCAAGGGCTTACAGAAATGTAGGCCCTTTTCAATTGGTGCAACTGTAGCTGAATCGTCGCCGCTTCCTTTCTTTCAGCCAACTTGATATAGGACAGGCGGTCCACGTAGCCGACCCGGTACTCAGTGGACAGGTGAGCATACTTGCGCACCATCTCCTCCGACTCCCAAGCCTGCTGCCACGTATGTCTAACTATTTTCAGCGCGGGGTGTCTATGTGCCGCCTAATCGCGAAAAGCATGCAGTGTTTCAAACTTGCCGGTGATGAGTCTGCCGGCATTGGCCCGTTTTCCACGAAAACGTTCCATCTCATCACCCTTGATTTCAACTGATGCAGGTTTCCCCGTCCTGGTCTTGCCCACAAGCGCCAACTTGTCCCGGGCAGGCGTAATGTCGAGTATGGTGTCGCCTTCGTGCAGGCCCACAATCACAACTCCCTTCCCGCCGCCCAGTTCCTTGATCTCCGCCGTTGGCACGATCAGCATGCGATTCCGGGACGCCAGTACGGCGATGGCGGTGGTTGACTCGTCCAGGACGAGCAGTGCCAGCATCGATGCGCCGTCCCCGACCGTTGCGAATGCCTTGCCGGCTTTCTGCCGCGTGAGCATTTCCTCGACCGGCGCGATGAAGCCGTAGCCGTCGCTCTTGCAGACGAATGCCTTGGTACCGGGCTTCACGCAAATCATCGACACAATCTTCCCGCCGGCCAGATCGAGCAGTGAGGCCACCGGTGTGCCATCGCCCTTGCCGCTCGGCAGGTCCGACGTGCGCAGGTTGTAGGCGCGGCCGTTGGCGTCCACCACGATGACCGGCCAGACGGTGCGGGTCCGCGCGATCGCCAGTGGCCCGTCGCCATCCTTCCAGGTCAGCGCGGACTCTTCGGCGTCGTGCCCGGTTCGCAGGCGGATGAACCCATTGCGGGACAGGATCACGGTAACCGGTTCATCGGCGACGGTCTCAATCTTCGATGCGGTGATTTTCTCGGCCGCTTCCAGGAGCGTGCGGCGATCGTCGCCGAATTGCTTTGCATCCTTGTCAATTTCGTCCGCGACAAACTTCCGAAAATCCGGCTCGTTTGACAGCAGGTGATTAATCTCGGCGCCTTCTTCGCGCAGCTTGGCAATTTCCTGTTCAATCTTGATGCCTTCAAGCCGGGCAAGCTGGCGCAGGCGAATTTCCAGAATATCCTCGGCCTGAATTTCGGACAATTTGAACTTGGCCATCAACGCCGCCTTCGGGTCGTCGGCCTCGCGAATGACCTTGATGATCTTCTCAATGGAAAGAAAAGCGATCATGCGGCCGTCGAGGATGTGCAGGCGGCGCGTGACGTCGTCCAGGCGGTATTCCAACCGGCGGGTGACCGTATCGAGCCGGAATCGCGTCCATTCGCGCAGCAGGGTGCCAAAGGAGGCTTGCTTGGGTTTGCCGTCGAGGCCAATCGACACCAGGTTGATCGACGAATTTTCCTCGAGGCTGGTGTTGGCGAACAGCAGTGCCGTCAGTTCCTCGGGCGTCACGTTGCGGGTCGTCGGCTCGATGATGATGCGAACCGGGTGGTCCTGGTCGGAATCGTCCCGCATGGTATCCAGCAGGGCGGCAAACGCGTTCTTGACGCGGCTCTGATCGGGCGAGAGGGCTTTCTTGCCGGCCTTGATCTTCGGGTTGAGGCATTCCTCGATTTCCGTGAGCACCTGTGCCGTGCTGGTATTGGGCGGCAGTTCCGTGACGATGATGCGCCACTGTCCCCGGGCCAGCGGCTCGACCGACCAGCGCGCCCGCACGCGGATCGTTCCGCGACCCGTGAAGTACGCATTCTGGATCTCGGCGGCGGTGGAAATAATCTGGCCGCCGCCGGGGAAGTCGGGGCCTGGCACGAATTTCGCAATCTCTTCGTCCGTCACCGCGGTCGCGCCAGCCTTGATAATCTTGCGGCAGGCCGCCGCGACTTCACGCAAATTGTGCGGTGGGATATTCGTGGCCATGCCTACGGCAATGCCCATGGCGCCGTTTAGCAGCAGCACAGGAAGGCGCGCCGGCAGCGTGCCGGGTTCCTTCATCGTGTTGTCGTAGTTCGGAACGAAATCGATCGTCCCCTTGTCCAGCTCCGCCAGCAAGATCTGCTCGGCGAACTTGGTGAGACGAACTTCTGTGTAGCGCTGCGCGGCGGGCGAATCGCCATCGCGTGAGCCGAAATTGCCTTGCCCATCGATCAGCGGGTAGCGGAGCGAGAAGTTCTGCGCCATGCGGACTGCGGCGTCATACACCGAGGCATCACCGTGCGGGTGGTACTTGCCAATGACATCGCCGACGATGCGGGCCGACTTCTTGTGGGGGTTGTCATGACGGTTGTTGAGTTCGTGCATGGCGAACATGATGCGGCGCTGCACCGGCTTCAATCCATCATCGACTTGCGGTAGCGCGCGGCCGCGAACGACCGACATTGCATAATCGAGATACGCGCGTTCGCAGTGGATGTGAGCGTATTCCGTCAGCCCGTCGCCGCCAGGCGGGGGCAGGCTGAAGGACAGTTGTCCGGCGGGGGTTTGGTGGGTGCTTGTCATCAATCAGTCCTCAAATATCCAGATCGGCTTTATCGCCTTCGCGTTCCAGCCAGGCGCGGCGGGCTGCGGCCTCGCCCTTTGCCATCAGCAGGGTCAGCATCTTGTTGGTTTCGCCGATGCTGTCATCGGTCACTATGATCTGCAGCAGGCGGCGGGTTTCGACCATCATCGTGGTCTCTTTCAATTGATCGGGATTCATCTCGCCAAGCCCCTTGAAACGACTGGTCGCGATCGACTCTTTCCTCACGCCCTCCTTGTCCAATTGGGCGAGCATGGCATCACGTTCTTCGGCATCGAGCGCAAACAGGCGGCGCTCAGGGCGGCCTTTGCCTTGCGAGGCAACCTTGATCGCAAACAGGGGCGGGCGCGCGATGTAGAGCCGGCCGGCTTCGACAATCTTTGGGAAGTGGGTGAAGAACAGCGTGACGAAGAGCGTTTGTATGTGGGCGCCATCCACGTCCGCGTCGCTCATGATGATGATCTTGCCGTATCGCAATCCATCAAGAACCGAATCGCGCGCATCGCGACCATGCGGGTCAACACCGATGGCGACGGCGACGTCGTGGACTTCGACATTGCTAAACAGCTCGCCGCGGGCGACTTCCCAGGTGTTGAGGATTTTTCCCTTCGCCGGAAGCACCGCCTGGAACTCGCGATCGCGCGCCTGCTTTGCCGAGCCACCGGCCGAATCGCCTTCGACGATGAAGAGTTCATTGCGGCCGATATCGCGTTCGTTGCAATCGGTCAGCTTGCCGGGAAGCGTTGCCGCGCCGGAACCTTTGCGCTTCTCGACCGACTTCGACGACTTGCTGCGGGCCAGCGCGGTCTTGACCACCAGTTCGGCGATCTTCTTGCCGTCTTCGACATTGGTGTTCAGCCAGACGTCCAGTGGGTCCTTCACGCGCGAGCTGATGAGCCGCATCGTGTCGCGGCTGGTCAGCGTGTCCTTGGTCTGGCCCTGGAACTGGGTCGCCAGCACTTTGGCCGACAGCACATAGCGGCAATTGCGCCAGACGTCGTCGGCCTGCAAGGTAATGTTTCGCGGCAGCAGTCCGTGGTGCACACAGAAATCCTTGATCGCCTCATAGAGCGCCGCGCGCAGGCCCGCCACATGGGTGCCGCCGTTCGCGGTGGGGATGAGGTTCACGAACGAGAGGCCGCCGTTAATTGAATCCGCCCACGCCACCGCCCACGAGGCGCCTTCTCCCTCGGCAAAACCGTTGTCCTCGCCCGTCACGTAGCGCTCGCCGGAGAAGATCGGGCTCACATAACCTTCAGCGGGCAATTCCTCGGCAAGGAAAGATTTGAGTCCGTCCGCATAGCACCACTCCTGCGTGGTCCCGGAAGCTTCATCCGTAAAGCTCACCTTCACGTTGGGCAGGAGTACCGCCTTCGCCTTCAGGATCTGTGTGAATTCGGCGTGCTTGATCTTGGGTGAATCGAAGAACTGGGGATCGGGCCAGGCACGCACCGCGGTCCCGGTCTCGTTCGCCGGAATGCTGCCGAGTTTTTGCAGCTTGTCCTTCACATGTCCGGCTTCAAACGCAATCTTGTACCTTGCGCGCTCACGCCTGACTTCAACTTCGAGGCGGGTCGACAGCGCGTTGGTCACGCTCACCCCGACCCCGTGCAAGCCGCCGGAAAAACCGTAGGCGCTGCCGCCGCCCAACGTCTTCGCGAATTTTCCGCCCGCATGCAATTTGCAAAATACCAGCTCCACGGTGGGGACTTTTTTCTCCGGATGCAGGCCCACCGGGATGCCGCGGCCGTTGTCAACGACGGAGAATGAGCCATCGGTGTGCGCGATCACGCTGATCCGCGTCGCAAAGCCGCCAAGCGCTTCGTCGCACGCATTGTCGACCACCTCCACGATGATGTGCGCGGGATCGATGGTGCGCGTGTACATGCCGGGGAGCTTTCGCACCGGCTCCAATCCTTCCAAAACCTGGATGGATGATTCGTTGTAAATGGACGGCTTGGATGACACGTGCTTCCTTTCTGATGGGCGCGCCGGCGACCCAATCCTCGTGAAGCAAGGTTTGGTGGTTCCGCTGGCAGGGAGTGGGGGAGCCGCAGGCAAGGGCGCTAGTTTAAGCGCCTTTGAGGGGAAGTTATTGGGGCAACATTTGGGACGATGGGCGGGTTGAAAGCACTGTGAATTATTCGGTGCACTAAGCTCGAATTTGCGGATGGATGTCTAAGAAAGTTTTTGGTTTAACTTATCTGGATGAGTTGCTAATTCTGGATGACTTTTTGGCCGTTGGTGGCAAAGGGACACGGCGCAGCACAGTTGGTATTGGGTAAATGAATGGCGTTGCGTAGATCAAGAGAATTAGCAAGTCACGCGTGGTTGGAAACCTAAGAACCACCTCACACTGCTTATTCAAGTGAGGGCTGTTCATCTATATAATGAGCGGGTTATCGGAAGAAAGTCTCTGTACGATTGTACCGATATTGCCAATTCGTAATTCGTGTCTGATAGGCAAAAATGAAGCTCGCTTATGTTCTAGCTCTAATTCTGGCCTTTGTGCCACCACTCGCCGTGGCTCGCTCCAGCCGTTGCGAGGAGGGAGTCAATGCCGCCGTCTCGGAAAAACACGCCGAAGCGATATCCATCCTTTCCGAGTGCTTGGAAAAGCGACCATCCGAGTCAGCGCGTGCGAGGTTACTTGAATTTCGTGCTCAGGCTTATATGAAACTCAATATGGCTGCGCAGGCACTTGATGATCAGAAGTTGTCCGTTTCAATTGAGAGATCGAGGAATAGTTGGTGGGTTGATACGAAACCCGACGAGGTGCCACAGGCACCTGATGATCAGAAGTTGACCATAATTAAGATACCTAAAAGAGATGTTTGGTCGCTTATCAGACTCGCGTCCTATCATAGAGAGCTAAAGCAATACGACGAAGCGCTTGCAGTTCTAAAAGAGGCCGAGAAGTACGTCGGAGATGGCCCCCATTCTGGCCTGCATGTCGCATTTTACGTGGGGCGCACTTTGTACGAAATGGGCAGATACGCGGAAGCCGTGGATGCGTTCACCCTAGGATTGGCGAAGCAACCAACATATACCTATGCTATCTATAATCGAGGGATTTCTTTTCAGGCCCTTGGTAACGCGGAGCAAGCTAAACGCGACTTTCTCAGGCTCGCAGAATTGGCTCCAGCCGAGGATTACATATCGGAGATTGTTGAGAAACTTAAAGAATTCAAAATCGACCTCAAATTGATGAAAAAAAGTGACGACACCAGCGCCGGAACGCGGGGCCTAGCAAAGTAACTTCACACCTTTTCAACAAAACCCACCGCCGCTGATCCCCGCAGTTTTCCTCCACCAAATCCCGCAGAACGCCATTCCGCGCGCCTTCCCAGCCTAAAACCTGCCAGAATCCGCGCCAGCGCTTGAGTTTCACAATTGAAATCGCGGCTCGGATGGCGCCCTCGACACGAATCGAACGTGTGACCCTCCCCTTAGGAGGGGGATGCTCTATCCACTGAGCTACGAGGGCGTGGGCGGTTTCGCCAGAGCAAGGAACGCGTGGATTTTACGCGTAAAATTCGCCCATGCCTAACTCCTCCCGGAGCGATGACGCGGGCAAGTCCGCCGCGTCGGATTCGCCGTCACCAAAGTCCGCTCATCGGGCATCCCACGCCGACCGGCTTCCGCTCAGTATCTACGTCATCGGCATGGTCAGCATGTTGAACGACATGGCCACGGAAATGGTGACGCCGTTGATTCCCATCCTGCTCGCGACCGTGTTGTCGAGCGGCGCGGTGGTATTGGGCCTGGTGGAGGGCCTGGCGAACGCCGTCGCGTGCCTGATCCAGATATGGGCGGGCCGATTTTCCGATGCCAGCGGCGGGCGGCGCAAGCCGCTGGCTGTGTCGGGGTATCTCATTTCAAACGTCATGCGGCCGTTGCTGGGGTTCGCGACGGTGTGGTGGCACGTCGTTATCATTCGCGCGCTCGATCGTGTCGGCAAGGGCGTGCGCAACGCGCCGCGCGACGCATTGATCGTCGACCTGTCACCGCCGAAGCAACGCGCCAAGGCCTTCGGCATTCACCGCGCGTTCGACAATCTGGGGGCGGTCGGCGGTGCGCTGCTCGGCGCGCTGATCATTGTTTTCTATTCCTCCAATCTCAAGGACGTGTTGCTGATTTCGGCGGTGCCGGGATTGTTGTGCGTGGCCTTGCTCGCGTTCGGTGTGCGCGAGCCGCTGAAAAAAATGGCGAGCGTTCCCATGCAATTCACGCTGCGATGGCACGATGTGCCGCAACACGCACGCGGCTATTTGCTGACCGTCATGCTGTTCACGTTTGCGCGCACGGCGGAGCTGTTCATCATCCTGCGCGCGCACGAACTGGGCGCATCCACGGTCCACGCGTTGCTGTTGTGGGCGGCGCTCAATTTCGTGAAAATTTTCGCCAACTACGCGGCGGGCGTGTGGGCGGATCGCCACGGGCGATTCTCGTTGCTGGTGCCCGGCTGGTTGCTGCACAGCGTCGCGATGCTCGCGTTCTGTTTTGTGTCGAGCATTCCCACGCTTTGGATGGCCGCGCTGTTTTTCGGCGTGGCGATGTCGGTGAGCGAAGGTGTCGAGCGCGCGGTCATCGGCGATTTCGCCGATCCGAAAGCGCGCGGAACGTTGTTCGGTTGGTACTATGCGCTGGTGGGCATTGCGTCGATCCCGGCCGGCCTGCTGCTCGGCGGGTTGTGGCAATCGTTCGGCGCGTCGGTCGCGTATGCGTTTGCCGCGGTCGCGGGATTTGTGGCCGCCGGCCTGTTGCATTTCAAGGTGGCGCCGGCGCTGGCCAAATCATCGTTCGCCGTTAAGCACAAGTAACCAACGCGCGAATTTTCGACCTATCGCCGAAATGGTGATCCAACTTTTACTGAATTCGTCATAAGTCTTCCATGCCCATCCTGCAACTGAAAAATATTTCCCTCGCCTTTGGCGATGTCGCGCTACTCGATCACGTCGAATTCACCATTGAACCCGGTGAACGCATCGCACTCATCGGACGTAACGGCGCGGGCAAATCCAGCCTTCTGAAAATCCTCGCCGGTGAAGCGGTGGCGGACGACGGCATCATTTCCAAGTCGCCCGGCCTCAACGTGGCGATGGTGTTGCAGGAGCCGGATTTCGATGTTTCGCTGACAGTATTCGACGCGGTGGCCAGCGGCCTCGGCGAAGTGGCGAGCGACCTGATCGCCTATCACGAGGCGACTCATCGCGCTACCGAAGGCGACGAGGAGGCGCTGCATCAGATGTCCGATTTGCAATCGCGCCTGGAAGCGAACAACGGCTGGCAATTGAACAATCGCGTCTCGCAGGCGTTGTCGCGCCTCAGCATGGATGAAGACACGCTCATCGGCGCGCTGTCGGGCGGGATGAAAAAGCGCGTGGCGCTGGCGCGCGCGCTGGTCGCGAACGCCGATCTGCTGTTGCTCGATGAGCCGACAAATCACCTGGACATTGAAGGCATCGCGTGGCTGGAAGAAGCCGTGAAATCGTTCGCCGGGGCAGTGCTGGTCGTCAGCCATGACCGGCGCTTTCTGGACAACATCGCGACGCGGATCGTCGAGCTGGATCGCGGGCAGATCGTCAGCTATCCGGGTTCATTCGCGGAGTATCAACGCCGCAAGGCGGAAGCGTTGAACGCGGAATCGCTGGAGACCGCGCGTTTCGACAAACTGCTGAAGGAAGAGGAAATCTGGATTCGCAAGGGCGTCGAGGCGCGTCGCACGCGCAACGAAGGGCGGGTACGGCGCCTGGAGCAGCTTCGTCGCGAACGCGCCGCGCGGCGCGAACGTGTCGGCAAGGTAAATTTCTCGCTCGATTCGGGCGAGCGCTCCGGCAAGCGTGTGGCGGATCTTGAAGACGTTAGCAAGTCGTTCGGCGACAAGGTGGTGATTCGCAATTTCACCGGCGTGGTGCAACGCGGTGATCGCATCGGTTTCATCGGCCCGAATGGCGCCGGCAAATCGACACTGCTGAAAATCATTCTTGGCGATCTGCAACCCGACAGCGGCACCGTCAAACGCGGCACGCAACTCGAGATTGCCTACTTCGACCAGTTTCGCGAAGCGCTCGACGATGAATCGATGCTCTCGGATGTCATCAGCCCCGGTTCCGAGTTTGTGGAAGTGGGCGGGACGCGCAAGCACATCATCAGTTACCTCGGCGATTTCCTTTTTCCGCCGCAGCGCGCGCGTGCCAAGGTGAAATCGCTATCGGGCGGCGAACGCAACCGGCTGCTGCTGGCGCGCCTGTTCGCCAAGCCCGCCAACCTGCTGGTGCTCGATGAGCCGACCAACGATCTCGATATTGAAACGCTGGAATTGCTGGAAAACCTGCTGCAGGATTTTCCGGGCACCATTTTGCTCGTGAGTCATGACCGGACTTTTTTGAACAACGTCGCCACGCAGGTATTTGCCTTCGAAGGCAATGGCCAGGTGCGTGAATATGCGGGCGGCTATGACGATTGGTTGATGCAGCGCGGTTCGGCTGAAGGTCGGTCCGACGAAGCGCCCAAGGCGGAAGCCGCCAGCGCGCGCGGCAACCCCCGCAAGGCAAAACTCAGCTTCAATGAAGTTCGCGAATTGGAATCGCTCCCCGCAAAAATAGAAGCGCTGGAAACGGAGCAGGGCGATATTCAACGGCGGCTCGCCGATCCATCGCTGTATGCGACGGCGCCGAAAGAGGTGAAGGCGCTGACGACGCGGCAGGAGGCTATTGGCGTCGAACTGGGAGCCGCGATGGCCCGATGGGAAGCGCTGGAATTGAAAAAGGCCGGCAGGGAAAATTCGGGGCGCTGATGGACAAAGTCTAGTACTGGCGCGGCGCATCAGGCAATTGTGGCTGGGAATGCTCGCCAATGCTAGGGTTTTAAGAATTGGCTGGTGATTCGCGAAAAGAAAAGAGCCCCGCCGAGCGGGGCTCTTTTCTGACTTCTGAACTGGCGGAGAGGGAGGGATTCGAACCCTCGATACGGCATAACCGTATGCCGGATTTCGAGTCCGGTGCAATCGACCACTCTACCACCTCTCCGATTTCGGTCGAAACGAAGGCGCGATTATAGCGGTTCGGGGAGCAATTTGGGATGGAGCGTGCAAAACCCGCGGGATTTGCCTGGTATGTGACATTGCAGTGGCAGATATTGCGATTGCGAGCGTATCAAATATTCACAATGGCTATGGCGTTCAGGAAGTAGTATTCGGGCGAGGAGCATCGATATGCTCGTTTTTTGTCGCCACTGTGGGTTGAATCGTTGTATGGCGTGGACAAATCTCCTGTTTGTTGAGAAAAATGTAGAATATCGGGGAACTTCTCAGAATTGTTACATAAGGTTATGATTTTATTAGTAGTTAAAGTGGCAAAAGGTTAAGTTTTAGTTTGGTTTCAAAGGCGGTCGATGCGCAGCGAATGGAGGGCTGAAATTCGCGCGAGTATTTGTTTGTCCGGATGTTTGTCCGGACAATTCACAGGTGAATTGAGCAGAGATTGAATAATTTCAGAACTTGGTCATCGGTGCTGTCGATTGCGTGCGTGCTTACGTGCATGACGATGTGCGACTACGTGTGCGCTGGCACACGCCCAGCGACCGTTCGCGCCCGGGAAGACGGCGGATTCGCGCGAATTGCCGCAGAGTGCCGATCCGCTTGAGGTCAAGCTGGTGCGTAACAAAATTGTTCTGGTGGATGGCAAGGAAGCAGCGCAGAGCGCAACCATCGCGCGCCCAGGCGAAATCCTTGAGGAAATCGCGACCTACACCAACAAATCGAAGTCGCCGATCAGGAAGCTGGAAGCAACATTGCCTATACCCCCAAACACGGAATTGCTGGTTGCATCAATCAAGCCCGGCAATGCCAAGGCCAGCGTTGATGGCCGGCAGTTTTTCGCATTGCCATTGAAACGCAAAATGAAGCAGGAAAATGGGGAAAAGGGCGTCGAGATCGAACAGCTGATACCGCTGGGAGAATACAAGTACTTGCGCTGGTATCCGGGTGAGCTTGGCGGAGAAAAGTCGGTGGTGTTTTCGGCCAGGTTCAAGGTTTCGAATGGCGGCACGCCGGCGGTAACGCCGGACAGGAAATAGCAAGCGACAGATTCGGTAGTTGGCAACTTGCCTGATCGGAATGGCGGCATTGGATTGATCCATTTGAGCAGCATCAAGCGGCAATAAATTGACTTTCGGAGAGTTGTGATGAGATACGCAAATTCCCTCAATTCGGCTACCGCCGCGGCGCGAGCGGCCTCGCGTGTGACATTTGTCGCACTGATGCTGGCAACCGTGTGGATAATCTCGGCAATGCAAACGGGTACGGCATTTGCGGCGATGGCGCCAGCGAATTCCGTCATCGGCAATCAGGCCTCGGCCACGTACGTAGACAATACGGCGACCACACGCACATCCACATCTAACACGGTGCAAACAACGGTTGCGGCGGTCAAGAGTTTCACGTTGACCACGAGCGGTGCGCGCAATGCGCCGCCCAATGCGCAAGTCTGCTATCCGCATACGATTTCCAATACCGGTAACGGGCCGGACACATATGCACTAAATCCGGCAACAACCGGCGGCATGTTCGCGCATACCGGACTGGTTTACTACCTCGATGCCGACCAGAATGGTCAGCCGGATTCGGGTACGCCGATCACTAGCTCAGGGCCGGTCAATGCCAATACGACCTTCAGTTTTGTCGTATGCGGTACCACGCCGCCTTCGGCCGCGCTCGGTCAACAGGGGACGATCATCGTTTCGGTGACAGATACCAATTCACCCGTGCCGACGACATCAACCAACACTGATACGACGACCATTCAGCCGGCCTCAATCACCGTCAACAAAAAGCTGTCCAGCGTGCCGCCCCCTGGATACACGCCGGTGGCAACCGGCACGAGTCCAAACGCCGGTCCACTTTATGTCATTCTCGATTACACAAACAATGGCACGATTCAGGCGGATGGACTTGTACTGCGCGATGTGCTCCCGGCGGGCATGCTCTACGTCCCGGGATCAGGAAGGTGGAGCGGCAGTGGCGTAGCGCCGATGACGGATGTCGCGGGTGGCGATCCGGCGGGCGTCATTTACCAGGCGCCGACCACGGCGGTAAGCGGAACGGTTGACGCTACCGTTACCAGCGTCGCGGGGTCGACTTCCGGCAACATGTATTTCCAGGTAACGATTGCGAGCGGCCTAGCTCCGACGCCGGCCAGTCAGGCGCCAACCACCAACACGGCTGACTATCGCTACAGTTATCAATTCGGTGGAAACACCTACTGCGTGAACGGTTTGACGACCACCGTAATTGCATTGCCCAATGCCGGCGCCAGTTGCCCGACAACGACGGGCACGACGAACACCGTCGTTTACACTGTACTGCAAACGGCGGGTGTCTCGGCAAACGGGTCGACGACCAATACCGGTGCCGCGGTGGGCGAACCGGTGACGGTTGCCTCCGCAGCGCCCGGCCAAACGATCAGCTGGACCGACGTGATTTGGAATACGGGCAGCGGTGGCGATAGCTTTGACGTTTCGATCCTGAATACGCCTTTGAACGGTACGGGCTGCGCACCGGCAAATGTGGGCGCGAACGCCTGCACCTTTCCCACCAACACAACTTTCAGCATTTTGTCTGCCAACGGCATGACGTCACTTCTGGATAGCAACGGCAACGGCACACCGGATACCGGCACCATTCCGCAGCCGTCTGGAGGCGTATGTCCGGCGCCATATATCGTCAGTACGACGCTGCCACTGCGCTGCGGTTATCAGGTTGTCATTACCGCTAGTATTCCGGCGGGCGCGACGCCGGGCAACAACGGCGGCAGCGGCTATCGTGTGGCTGTACAGGGCACCTCATTCTTCAACAACGCCGTTGTGGATACCGTGCCAAACGTATTGACGACGATAGCCTCCAATACAGTTGATCTGACCAACAACGTGTCCGTTGTTGGTGGGGCAACGGTTGCGAATGGCCTGGGGCCGGATGACCTTGCGGTGAAGACGACCAACAGCGTCACACCCGCGACGGCCGCGACCAGTACCACAACGTTCAGGCTGTTCGTGAATAATACGGGAGCAACCGCGGCAGTATTTAACCTGGGTTCCGCCTGGATCTCGGTGCCCGCCGGCATCAATCCCACGCCAACGGGCTGGTCGGTCACATTCCGTGATGACGGCGGTGGCGGCGCTGTGCGACAACGACAGGTGGCGCCGTTACGTCCACCGGTGCGGTTCCGATCCCGTCATTGGGCAGCAAGCTCATTTGTGCCGAAGTTGTCGTGCCTGCGACGTCAACCCCCAGTGTTGCTCCCAACGCTGGCCCAACAGCTGCCATACCCGGCAACTACGTCATTTCGTTCAACGTCGTTCAGCAGGGCGCGCCGGCGGTTACGGATAGCAAGCGCGACCAGATCACTATTTTGCCGCTTCACAGCGTAACGCTGACTCCCAATGGCGCGCAGAGTACGGTACCCGGTGGGTCGGTCACCTATAGCCACACCCTGACGAATAATGGCAACTCGACAGAAGCCATTACATTCCCCGGCGCGTCCTTTCTGACGAATAGTCAGGTGCCCGCGAATGCCTGGACGTCGACTGCCTACATTGATTCAAACATGAATGGAACGCTGGAGATCGGCATAGATACGCCGATCACGGCAGGCGTTACCACATTCAATTTGGCGCCGAACGCAAATCAGGTGATATTTGTCCGGGTAAATGCGCCGGCAATGGCAGGCAGTCCACCCAACGTGACCACGCTTACCTCCACCTACAACGCCGGCGGCAGCACAGCATCCGCAACCGACACGACTACGTTGACTGACGGCCTCAAGCTGGACAAATATCAGCAACTTCCCGGCGGTACCGGCTCATGCGTGGTAACGCCCACCGTGACGTTGACGGCAGGTGTGCCGAATGCACCATGGACAAATATGGCGATCGCTGCCAGCGTCAACACGATTCCAGGCAAGTGTATTGCCTACCTGGTTATTGGTACCAATACGGCGGCAGCGAACATCACCACCATCAATGTATCGGATGTCGTGCCGCCGAACACCAAACTGGAAACAGGCTGTGGTGCACCAGCGGTGACTGGCCCCATCGCGATGACGGGCGGGCCGTATGCGAGTGGATTCACGGGAGCCGTTTCGGCACAGTCTTCACCGTTAGCGAGCACACCGCTTCCCCCGACGGGCAACTTCACGCTCCAGTTCTGCGTGAAGATAAATGACATTTAGGCGTCGATGAACCTCATGAACCTCGGAAGTCGGGAGGACAGGCAATCCCTCCCTATTTTCTGGTGCGCCAGAGTTTGTGAACGTTTGTGAAGCAGTTGGAAAAACGTGACCTGGTCGGCAGTACGCAATCGGCAAATTAACTACATTCGTCAGATGACAAACAGAAGGAGTGATGCAAGGACTTCAAATCTACATTCCTCCCAACGGGGGCGGATGGGTGAACTTGTCCTGTTGATGGCGGGCCTTTGCGTTTCTGCGGCATCCTGGGGGCAGATTCCAGCGCCCGGAACAGTGATTGCCAATACGGCAACCAGTACCCAGCAGGTGGGGTTGGTGCCGCAGACTTCGACGACAAACTCCGTGTCGGTGGTCGTCGGCGCCGCCGTACCGACACTGCCGGTAGTCACCAAGAGCTATTCGGCGCCATCGATCGTATCAGGCGCCAGCGTCAGCCTTGTCTTCCAACTGAATAACGCCGCCGGTAATCCATCTCAATCGGGTATTGCGTTCATCGATACGCTGCCGGCCGGTTTGCGATTAACGACAGGGGCGACGTCATCTGTCACCGGTGCAGGTTGCGCTGCGTCGGTCGTGCTGACCGCGCCGTCAACGATTGGCGTATCCGGTGGCGCGATGAGCGTTGGAACGGCCAGCTGCCTGATCGCCATCAATGGCGTAACCAATAGCAGCCCGGCACTTTTAAATAGTGACTGTTCGAGCAATCCGGCTGCCTTTACCAATGGGGCGGCGTCAATTAGCGGTATCGCGAATATCGTCAATGGCGTGACCAACCGTTGTTTGGTTGTAGTCGACGCCAACCGTACCAGGCAAACCAAATCTGAATATGGCGCTGATCAAGTCGTTCAGCACGGATATGGGTGCATCACCAAGCGGCGCTTATACCGTCCGGCTCCGATACCTGAACGTGAGTCATGTAGACGGTCGCAAAACCGATGTCTCCGTGACCGACACGTTGCCGGCTGGGATGCTGCTGGTTCCTGGGTCCTTGCGGGTGCTGCCATCCGGCAATCCGCCCCCGATAGTCTTGTCCGGCACTTCAGGAGCCTTTACCGCCCATGGCGCGAGTGCGACGTACATCGCAACCGGCAATGCAGTCAGCGTCGGATTCTCGCGGTTGGAGCAGGGCGAGTGGGGCCTGGTTGAGTTCGATATCACGATTGCGCCTGGCGTTCCCGTTGATACGGTACTGAAGAATATCGCCCAGGTCTCTTTCGTTGACTTCGAGGGCAAAACGGGACCACCAACGATTTCGAATATCAGCGAGTTCCGCGTGATCGGGACCGAGGCTGTTACCTTGCGCGGAATGACACTGGCAAGTGTTGAGCCCGGCAGCACGGTCACGTTTGACAACTTGTTGACCAACAATGGTTTGCGTGCCGATGCCTTTGACATTTCCCTGGCGGGTTCAAACTTTCCGAGCGGGACGGTATTTAAGCTGTTCAAGTCTGACGGGGTTACGCCACTGGCCGATACCAACGGAAACGGAACTCCCGATACCGGCATTGTTCCCGCGGGCGGGACGTACAAAATTGTCCTGAAAGCACAACTGCCGAATGGCTCTTCAGGGGGGCCGTACTCGGTTACCAAGAATGCGCAATCCGTGACGAATCCGTTGGTGAAGGCATCGGATGTCGATGGCGTGACTACCATCGGCGCGCTTTGCCGCATGGTGCTTGAACCCAACAATTCGGGCCGAGTCGCTCCCGGTAGCTCGATCGTGTACACCCACGTCTTGACAAATGTCGGCAATTGCACTGAGACCGTGACTATTCCAGCCGATTTCCTGAGCAACCTCTCCGCCGGCTGGATTGCCCAGGTATATGTGGACAACGCCCTTGCGGGCGGCCAATCTATTGTCGGGGTGCTTGATGCGACCGATACGGCGGTCACACCCGCGACGACCCTGACTGTGCCGCCCGGTGGACGCGTGGTGTTCCTGACGCGCGTCAGTGCTCCCTTGGGCGCGCCGAATGGTTCGGGAAATACGACCAATTTCCGCGTTGTCGGTGGAAACAGCGGCGTTTTGACGGTTACTGACGTAACCACGGTCGCAAATGGCTCCACGGGCGACATATCCGATGAAATTACCGGGTATATAGATCCCGGATTTCTCCGGCCCACCGTGTGGGGTTTCATTGGTAAGCCGCTCTATTTGCGGGCAAAGGCGCCGTCGTGCAATCTCGATCCGACGCTCATTGAACGTCGCACGATCGTGATCACCGGCCCCAATGGTGAACGCGAGGAAATCATTGCGGTCGAGACGGGACCCGACACCGGGCTATTTGTCGCGGAGCCGATGAATATTCGCCTGCCGCCCGTCGTGCCGGGTGACAAGATTCTGGAAGGACGGCCCTACGACACCTATGACGTTGAACTGACTGGCTGTGGCAAGAAAATCTCCACGACCGTGACTTTGGTCGATCCAAACGGCGTCGTCTTTGATAGTCATACCAACCAACCGATTGCCGGCGCGACGGTGCGGCTAGTGACGGCAAGTGGCGGCAAGTGCACTACTACCCCGGCAAGTGTCAGCACGATCGTAGGCGGCGTGCTGGTACCGGCGCCGAACGTAGTTCTTACGGGCGCCGATGGCCGGTACGATTTCCCTCTCGTGTCGCCGGGTGATTACTGCGTTCTCGTCACGCCACCAAACGGCTATACGTGGGCATCGACGGTCCCGTTCTCGCAACTCCCGCCAGGACGGAATGTAATCGCCACTGGCCCGACGACCGGGGGCTCCTACGGAGGAGTTTTCCGCGTGGGGCCGGATACCGGCCCCGTCATCGTTGATGTTCCGGTTGACGGGGGATTGATAGGCGGCCTGTTCGTGCAGAAAACTGTCTTGAGATCATTTGTCGAGATCGGCGAATTTCTCGATTACAGCGTGGACGTCAAGAATAATACCGGCTACGCGCTCAACCAGAGCGATGTGTTGCTGACCGACACGCTACCCGCAGGTTTTACCTATGCGCCAGGTGCAGCTCGCAGGGACGGCCAACGAATTGCCGACCCTCAAGGCGGTAGCGGTCCTCGGCTGGTATTCAATCTCGGGCGAATGACCAAAGACCAGCAGATCAAGTTCACCTATCGAGTGCGCGTTGGTCCGGGCGCGTTGCAGGGTGATGGTATCAACCGTGTGGTGGCGAGCTATCGCCTGGGTGGTGGCAGTACGCTATACAGCGAGTCAAACGTGGCGACCGCTAAAGTTACCGTGGCGGGCGGCGTATTTACGGATCGGGCGTATATCGTTGGCAAAGTGTTTGCAGATTGCAACAAAGACGGCGTCCAATCTGCGGATGAAAAAGCCACGCAACGTGAATTTGGTGTGCCGGGTGTGCGACTCTATCTGGAAGACGGCACCAACGCCATCACGGATGTAGAGGGCAAATTCAGCTTTTACGGGCTTCTGGCGCACACGCATGTACTCAAGATCGATCGCACGACGGTGCCTGTAGGCGTCGAGCTAAAAGATCTAGTCAGCTTGTCCAGCCGCAATCTGGGCAAGGGCGATAGTCGCATTGTTGATTTGAAGAATGGCGAGTTGCACAAGGCGAACTTTGCAATTGGTGCCTGTTCGGAAGCCGTGTTGTCGGAAATCACTCAGCGCCGTGCTGCCGCTGCCAGTCTGAAGAATGAGTTTGACGGCCGCCTGCAGCAGAGACTTGAAACTGATCCGAACTTGCGCGCCTCGAACGACATCAAGGCGCTTCCCGCGTCAGGTATCGTGGGTACGACTGCACCGACCGCAAATATCGCCGCTCCGGCTGCCTTGGGAGCATCCGTTGATTCGGCAACTTCGACCAATACGTATAGCGCGCCAGCGCCACGATTTGACTCACTGTTCCGTCCGCTGCCTGAGAGTTCACCAAAACCAATCGTCGAGCGCAAGGCGCGAGAACCCGAGGTCCTGCTCGAGAATGTACTGCCACAGGAAGACAATTCGCTGGGATTTATCGGTATCAAGGATGCCAGTATTCTTGCGTTTTCCCAGACAACGGTGCGCGTGAAAGGTGTTGCCGGTACCACCTTCAAGCTCCTCGTCAATGGAAAAGAGATTGCCGACGATCGTGTTGGCAAGAAGGCGTCACTTGCTGAAAAGCAATTGCAGGCGTGGGAATACGTCGGAATTGAACTGGCCGTTGGCGAGAATACCCTTGCGGTAAGGCAATTCGATTCTTTCGGTATTGCGCGTGGCGAAAAAACCATCAAAGTCATTGCGCCCGGTGCGTTGGCGAAGTTGAAAATCGAATTTCCAAATGTCAAAGGCGGCGCGATCGCGGATGGCAGAACGCCCGCCAAGGTGGTCATTCGCTTGGCCGACGTGAATAATGTGCCGGTAACATCGCGCACAGTGGTCAGTCTTTCCGCCACAGCGGGCCGCTGGTCAGTCGATGACCTCAATCCCAATGAACCGGGCGTCCAGTCGTTTATTGAGGGTGGACGCGGCGAATTCGAGCTCATTTCTCCCTCTGAGCCGTCCGAGTCGCTACTGCGCGTGGCCAGTGGGGACCTCCATGCTGAAGCGAAACTTGATTTTCTGCCTGACCTGCGAGAAATGATTGCGGCAGGCGTCATTGAAGGCGTACTGAATCTCCGCAAGTTTGACACGCGCGGCTTTGCGCCAGCACGCGCACAGGATGGGTTTGAACAGGAAATATCCCATTTGTCGCGTTCGTGGGGGGATGGCAACCGCGACGCCGCGGCGCGTGCTGCAATGTTCTTGAAAGGCAAAGTCAAGGGCGAATACCTGCTGACGCTTGCCTATGACTCCGACAAAAATACCAAGGAAAGATTGTTCCGGGATATTCAGCCGGACGAGTTCTATCCAATCTACGGCGATTCCTCTGTGCGTGGATTTGATGCGCAATCGACGGGCAGGTTCTACGTCAGAATTGACAAGCAGAAATCCTACCTGCTGTACGGCGATTTCAATACTTCGCAGTTGAGCGAGGCGCGCAAGCTGTCGAATTACAGCCGCTCACTTACCGGCGTAAAGCATCATTTTGAAAGCGGCCAGGTTAGTGCGAACGTTTTTGCAAGTCGCGACTCGACCAAACAGGTTGTCGATGAGTTCCCGGCAAACGGCACTTCAGGACCGTTTGTGCTGACCAGAATTAGTGGGCTGATCAATAGTGAAAAAATCGAGCTCCTGACGCGCAATCGCAACCAGCCGTCGGTGATCATTCGTGCATTGCCGCAGGCCAGATTTGTGGATTACGAACTCGAACCTCTTACCGGCCGAATTCTCTTCAAATCGCCAATTGCCAGTCTGGACGAGGATTTGAATCCTGTCTCCGTTCGCATTACCTACGAGGTTGACCAAGGCGGCGAGCAGTTCTGGGTGACCGGCGCAGATGTCCAGGTCAAGATTACCGAGAAACTTGAAGTCGGCGCGATGATTGTTGACGATCGCAATCCGCTGGATAAATTCCGGATGGCGGGTGTCAATGCCATCGGACGGCTTGCGGACAAGACTTTCCTGATTGCGGAGCTTGCGCAGACCAGGCGTGAGATTTTTTCCGGCACTTCCAGCACCGCCAGCGCTTTGGCGCAGGGGGAAAAACAAGGAAACGCGCAACGCATCGAGTTCCGGCATGCCAGTGGGAACCTCGATGTCAGTCTCTACGCGGGACGAGCAGAGGCAAGCTTCGACAATCCGGGCGCCAGCCTGACGAACGGTCGCCAGGAGGCGGGCGGCAAACTAGCCTACAAGCTGGACGAGAAAACTCGCGTGCAAGGTGAAGCGCTACACACGGAAGATATCGTTACACGCAGTAAACGCGACGGCGTCATGCTTGGCGTCGAGCGCACGCTCGGAAATGGATTACGCATTGAAGGCGGCATCCGGCATGCGCGTGAATCGCAGCCGTCGCAGCCATTGCAGGCTGTGGCTGGCGCTGCGCAAATGCCCAATGAGGTGACATCGATTCGTGCCCGGGTGACGGGCGAGATTCCTGGTGCGAAGGATGCCGCCGCATATGTTGAAGCGGAAGTGGACGTAAAGGATTCTTCCCGCAAGATTGCGGCGGTCGGCGCAGATTATCGCCTTGGGACAAATAGCCGAATTTACGCGCGGCACGAATTCATTTCCTCATTGACCGGCCCGTATGGACTCAATAGTCAGCAGCGCCAGAATTCCACCGTCGTCGGCGTAAATGCCGATTACATGAAGGATGGCAGCGTATTCAGTGAATACCGGATTCGAGACGCGATTTCGGGCGGTGACGCAGAAGCGGCTTTTGGCCTGCGCAATCTCTGGACATTGTCTCCGGGCGTGCAGTTGCATACAGGGTTCGAGCGCGTTCATGCCTTGTCGGGCAAGGGTGATGCCGAAGCGACGGCGGCGACATTTGGCCTCGAATACACCGCCAATCCGCTTTGGAAGGGCTCGACGCGCCTCGAGTTGCGGACCAGCCACAACAGCGATTCAATCCTGTCGACAGTAGCCGGTGCCGCCAAGCTTGATCGTGACTGGACCTTCCTGGGGCGCAATACTTATTCGCTGATAAGGAACAAGGGGCAAAGCACGGGCGACAACGAACAGGATCGGCTGCAGTTGGGGCTTGCCTATCGCGACACCGACAGCGACAAGTGGAACGCCCTTGGTCGGGTGGAGCATCGCACCGAACATGACGCAACACAGGTGGGAATTGAACTGAAACGAACCGTTGAGTTGATTTCAATCCATGCCAACTGGCAACCGCGACGTCCCTTTACATTTTCCGGTCGCTACGCCGCGAAGTGGGTCAACGAGAAATCGAATGGGCTGGCATCCAAGAACAATGCCCAGCTCATCGCCGGTCGCGCGATCTGGGATATAGCGCCGCGCTGGGATGTTTCCGTGAATGCGTCGGGCATGGTTGGCGACAGGACGCAATCCCGGCACTACGGCGTTGGCATCGAGTTAGGCTACCTGGTCATGGAAAACCTTTGGGTATCGGGTGGATACAATTTCTTCGGCTATCGAGATGATGATCTCGCTTCGGGCGAATACACCAGCAAAGGTGCCTTCGTACGGCTGCGGTACAAGTTTGACGAGGATTTGTTTGCAACCGGCAAATCGGGCAAATCCGTTGCCACCAAAGAAGCCAGTGGCATGAATGCAAATGCCGGTGCCAAGCCGGTATTGGGCACAACTGAACAAAGAGGGGGAGTCTGATTGCCCGCACCGGCGGCGCCAGCTCAAGCGAAAATGACCTTAAGAAATATCATCCACGAAATCGCTTCCGGATATCCGCGCCTGGGGGGCAAGCTCCACGCGGGTCGTGACTTGGTCGTCCGCACCCGATTCTTTGTTTGGCTGTGTGTGTTCACGGCACTATGCGCTTCGTCGCTTGAGGCAACCGCCCAGATTACCCGGCCATTTGCGATTCGCTATACGACAAACACGAATGGCGATATCAAGCTCATTGGCAACGCCTTGATGACGTGCCCTGCATCGGCGAATTGCACGCTTGCACAACAAGGTCTTGCAAACGGCACCGGACTGAACAACAACGATTTTGCGTTGATCGACATCGATATCGACGGGGACGCGACCACGTTTAATTCGTCCGCGGCTACCCTGAGCATGCCGCCTGCGTCAACTGTCCTTTTCGCCGGGCTATATTGGGCCGGTGAATCGACGAGCGCACAGAGGGGTCAGGTGCTGTTGAAATCGCCCAGCGCATTTGGCTATTCAACCGTGACTGCATCGGTGGTCAGTACGGCGACTGGCGCCGCCAACAACTATAGTGGTTTTGCGGATGTGACCGCAGCCGTCGCTGGCGCCGGAAACGGCGTGTATACCGTCGCAAATGTTCAGAGGACCCTTGGGCTTGCTCATTGGGCCGGTTGGGTTTTGACCGTGGTTTACCAGAATAACGGGGAGACGCTGAAAAACCTCGTTGTTTATGACGGCTATGGTTTGGTAAACAACGCGAACCCCATCACGATCGTGCCTAGCGGTTTTTTGACGCCGCTCTCCGGTCCGGTAACCACGCGCGTTGGTGCCGCCGGATTTGATGGTGATCTCGGACTTACCGGTGACGGTTTTTCGGTAAACGGCACGGCGCTGACTGATTCGCTCAATATCACGACCAACTTCTTCAACTCCGTACTTTCCGAAAACGGCGTGCAGTTACCGGGTCGCAACCCAAGTTTCATCAATAATTTTGGAACAGATATTGATCGCGTCAATGTGCCGACCGGCGTCGTGCCCAACGGCGCAACCTCCGCTACATTGCAACTCACGGCGCCAAGTGAAAACTACCACCCCGTGGTTGTGACCTTCGCCACCGATTTGTATGTTCCGATCATTACACAAAACGTCACGAAGACTGTTCAGGATTTGAACGGCGCCCCGCTAGTCACTGGCGACATCATGCGCTGGACCATCGCGATGGCGAATACAGGGCAGGATACCGGCACCAATTTGATCGTAAAAGATGCGATACCAGTGGGTACAACCTACGTACCGGGAACGTTGCGCATTGTCACCGGTGCCAATTCGAGCGTTACCCCAAAGACAGACATTAACCTGGACGATCAGGCTGAGTTTTCAAATGTCCCGGCAACCTGTGCGCCAGTCGCCTCGCCTTGCGTGATCTTTCGCTTGGGAACGGGCGCAACCGCGCTCGCCGGTGGAAACCTGGCATTCGGTGAGGCGACATCGATAAGCTTTGACACAACCGTCAATGCAGGATTGCCGGCGGGAACGCAAATCACAAATTCGGCTACGGTCTCTTACAGCGGTCAGACGCAGGGCCTATCTTTTACGACAACGAGTGCCTCAGCGTCGGGCTCAGTCATTGCGGCACCAGTCATTGCAAAGTCATTCAGCCCGGCGGTCATCAATGTCGGTGGAACTTCGACGCTAACGGTAGTCGTCTCAAACCCCGCGGCGAACCCGGTAACGCTAACGGGCGTCGCATTTACTGACACCTATCCCGCGGGCATCACCAATGCGGCGACGCCGAATCCGAATGTCGTCTGCACCGGCGGATCAACGCCCGGAACATTGACCGGTGGCGTGGCCCTTGGTAACACGATTGGGATGAGCCCGACGGCGACGATTTTGGCAGGGGGTAGCTGCACAATAACGGTCCAGGTGACGGGCACGACGGCGGGCGGCCTCGTGAATACGACCGGAAACGTTTCTTCAAGCAACGGCGGCACCGGCACGACCGCCGCGGCAACATTGTTTGTCGGCAAAGTATCAATCACAAAGGCGTTCTCGGCACCAACGATAGAAGTCGGGCAGAACTCAACCATCACATTTTTGCTCACCAACAACACGGGTGCCGCCGTCGCTGGCGTTGCATTCTCTGATTCTTATCCGGGTGGGTTGGCAAATACTGCGCTCGCGGCAACCAATTCATGCGGCGGAGTTGTGACGGCGGCAAGTGCGACAACCACCCTCACGCTCACCGGTGGGGCGCTCGGAATAGGTGCAAGTTGCACTATCACCAAGCAGGTATCCGGCACGATAGGCGGCATTTTTACCAATACAACGAGTGGCGTGACTCGTACCGGTGATGCGGTGCCCGGCAATCCGGCAACTGCCAGCTATACCGTCGTCGCGGCGCCGACGATTGTCAAATCGTTCCTGCCGAATCCGGTAAACCTCAATGACGTCACCCAGTTGTCCATCACGATTACCAACCCGAATACGACAACGACGATTAACAGGGCTGGCGCTGTGTTTCTGGATACGTACCCGGCGAACCTGGTCAACACGACGGCCGCGTCGGTCACACTCAATTGCTCTGGTGGCTCGACTGCAACGGTGACTGGTGGTACAGGCGCGAGTGGAGGCAGCAATATCGGCCTGTCCAACATGACGCTTGCGCCGGGCGGATTTTGCACCGTCACCAGTGCCGTCCGCGCCAATGCCGCGGGAAATAAGACCAATCCCGCGTTCGTCGCAACATTTGACAATGCCCCCGACCCGACCGCAGCGGCCGCTGTTCTCACGGTTACCACGCTCACCGAGCCCACCGTTACCAAGACCTTCGTGACCAACCCGATACTCGTCGGCGGCTCCAGCGTCATGCGAATCACCATCACCAATACCAATGCGGGAACACCGATAACCGGCGTTTCTTTTACGGACACTTATCCAGCGGGACTGGTAAATACCGCGACCCCGGGAGCCGTCATCACGCCGGTTGCATCGACCTGCACATTGGGTACCGTGACCGCCGCGCCGAACGGCAACTCGCTGACCCTGAGCGGATTGTCGATTGGCAATGCCGGCGTATGCCGGATTGATGTAAACGTCACTGCCACTGCAACCGTACCGCCCAGAGGCGGCGCCTATATCAATAGCACCGGCCCGATCGCCGTTGCCAATACTCCCCCGGGTCTTGCCGCCAGCGGCACTTTGAATGTGTTGACCCCGCCCACGATTAACAAGAGTTTCACGCCGGCAGCGATTGCAAGCGGCGGATCCTCTGTCCTGACTATTGTTATTTCCAACCCGGGCACAAATCCGAGCGCTCTGACGGGCGTTTCCTTTACAGACGTTTTCCCAGTCGCTGGCGCGCCACCTGGAACGCCGGGGCCGATGACACTGCTAAACAATACGAGCACCAATACTTGTACGGCAGGCAGCACTGCCGGCACGCTACAGAATTCTGCCGGCGGCGCACTTGCCGTCGGCAACGTTGGTATTCGCATCAATCCCGCAGCCGGGGCGACCATCGCGCCAAACGGCAGTTGCACGATCACCGTAAATGTCACTGCTGCCGCGACAGGTAACTATGTCAATACGACATCAACGGTGGTATCTACTGCTCCCGCGCAGACTGGCACCACGGCCACCGCTACTCTCAGCGTTGCCAGATTGGGGATTGCCAAAGCATTCGCACCAACGACGATTGCCAACGGTGGCACATCCACCATCACCTTCACCATCTCGAATCCAACGGGTGGCGCGATCACCGGCCTGGCATTCGCCGATGCATTTCCCGTGGGCATGAGCATGTCATCGGCGATTGTTGGCGGTACATGCGGCGCAAGTGTCGTCAGCAATGCGGCGATCGGCGTCACGAATTTCGCTGTCACAGCCGGAAACGTACCGGTGGCTGGTTGCACCATTACGATCTCGGTCACCAGTAATGTGGCGGGCACGAGCAACAATCAATCCAGCGGCGCATCTTACGCCGGCTTCCCGACGCCGGGCGCGCCGAGCAATATCGCGACACTCGTGGTACAGGCCGCACCGACAGTGGTGAAAACATTTGCTCCGGTGGTCATTGCCCAGAATGGCACGTCGCTGTTGACCATTGCGCTCACAAACCCGAACTCGGTGAATATGACTGCGGCCAGTTTCACGGACACATATCCGGCTGGCATGCTGAATGCCATAGCGCCGGCTGGCGCGACGACCTGTCCGCTCGCCACCGTGACAGCCGCCGCATCAGGCCCCTCTGTAGCAATTTCAGGCGCAACCATCCCGGCGAACAGCACTTGTATCGTCACTGTCAATGTGACTTCCTCGAGCGCCGGCACGTACGTCAATACCTTCCCGGCGCTGGGATTAACGTCGAGTGGAGGCTCGAATGCCAATCCCGCGAGCGCAACGTTAACTGTGCTGCTGCCGCCGACAGTCGCGAAAGCGTTTTCGCCAACCGGAGTGGCCGTCAACGAAAACGCGACGATGACGATCACGCTGACCAATCCCAATTCAACGGCAATTACAGGCGCCGCATTTACTGATACCTACCCGCTAAATTTACGCAACGCTGTTGTTCCAGGCGCGTCAAGTACCTGTCCAGTCGGAACGGTTACGGCATCGCCGAACGCGACCAACCCGGGCTCGCTTGCATTCTCGGGCGGCACCATACCGGCGAACGGATCTTGTACGGTTACGGTGTCCGTGGTTTCCGCCGCTTCCGCGAATTACAACAACAGTACCGGCGCAGTCACGACCAGCAACGCGGGCACAGGTACCAGTGCGAACGCAATCCTGTCGGTCGGTGTGCCAGCCATTGCCAAGATATTCAGCCCCAACCCAATCCTGCTGGGCCTGAACAGCACGTTGACATTTACCCTCACCAATGGCACGCCCACATCGATGACCGGGGTTGCGTTCACGGATACGTTTCCTGTGGCGCCGGCTGCAATGACGATTGCAGCGCCGGTCGTTTCGACCAACACGTGTGGCGGCACCTTCGTACCCACCGGTGGCGCCGCCTCGATTACACTTTCTGGCGCGTCCATTCCGGCCGACAGTTCATGTACATTGAGTGTCGTCGTAGCTGCTCCAGCTGTCGGCACATACAACAATACTTCCGGAATCATTTCAGCCGCAGGCCCATTGAATGGGAATACTGCATCGGCGAGCCTGACGGTATTGCCCGCCCCGAACCTGGGGCTGGCCAAGAGCAACGGCAGCGCCAGCGTGACCGCTGGCGGCACCACCACCTACACACTCACCGTCAGCAACAGCGGCAACGTAGCCACGAGCGGCACCATCACCGTGGTCGACGTGCTGCCGGCGGGCATGACCATCGCGGCG
Organism: Betaproteobacteria bacterium; assembly: GCA_016720925.1. Classification (NCBI taxonomy): domain Bacteria; kingdom Pseudomonadati; phylum Pseudomonadota; class Betaproteobacteria; species Betaproteobacteria bacterium. The sequence goes on from JADKJR010000036.1 coordinate 241,055, forward strand.
GGCGCGGTCACGCTGGGGGGCGCCCAGGCGGCCAACTGGAGCTGTACCGCCGCCGGACAAAACATCACCTGCACCAGCGCCACCGCCATCGCTGCGGCCGGCAACAGCATCTTCAGCTTCACGCCGGGCATCAGCGCCGGCACCACCGGCACGCTGACCAACCCGGCAAAGTGGGTGGTGGTGGCGACCCGACCAACCCGGCGGCGCCGACACCGGCCACGGCGGGCGTGTGTACCGGCACCAATGTGCCGAGCGAAGGCTGCGCTGTCGATGGGCCGGACACGGTCAACGCGCCCAGCCTGGGGCTGGCCAAGAGCAACGGCAGCGCCAGCGTGACCGCTGGCGGCACCACCACCTACACACTCACCGTCAGCAACAGCGGCAACGTAGCCACGAGCGGCACCATCACCGTGGTCGACGTGCTGCCGGCGGGCATGACCATCGCGGCGGGGGTGCTGGGGGCGCAGGCGGCCAACTGGAGCGTACCGCCGCCGGACAAAACATCACCTGCCCGCCACCCCCGCGCGGCCGGCAACAGCATCTTGCTTCACGCGGGCATAGCGCGGACACCGGCACGCTGACCAACCCGGCAAAAGTGGGTGGTGGCGGCGACCCCAACGGCGGCGCGAGGCGGCGGTGTGTACCGGCACCAATGGCCGAGCGAAGGCTGCGCTGTCGATGGGCCGGACACGGTCAACGCGCCCAGCCTGGGGCTGGCCAAGAGCAACGGCAGCGCCAGCGTGACCGCTGGCGGCACCACCACCTACACACTCACCGTCAGCAACAGCGGCAACGTAGCCACGAGCGGCACCATCACCGTGGTCGACGTGCTGCCGGCGGGCATGACCATCGCGGCGGGCGCGGTCACGCTGGGGGGCGCCCAGGCGGCCAACTGGAGCTGTATCGCCGCCGGACAAAACATCACCTGCACCAGCGCCACCGCCATCGCCGCGGCCGGCAACAGCATCTTCAGCTTCACGCCGGGCATCAGCGCCGGCACCACCGGCACGCTGACCAACCCGGCAAAAGTGGGTGGTGGCGGCGACCCCACCAACCCGGCGGCGCCGACACCGGCCACGGCGGGCGTGTGTACCGGCACCAATGTGCCGAGCGAAGGCTGCGCTGTCGATGGGCCGGACACGGTCAACGCGCCCAGCCTGGGGCTGGCCAAGAGCAACGGCAGCGCCAGCGTGACCGCTGGCGGCACCACCACCTACACCTCACCGTCAGCAACAGCGGCAACGTAGCCACGAGCGGCACCATCACCGTGGTCGACGTGCTGCCGGCGGGCATGACCATCGCGGCGGGCGCGGTCACGTGGCGGCGCCCAGGCGGCCAACTGGAGCTGTATCGCCGCCGGACAAAACATCACCTGCACCAGCGCCACCGCCATCGCCGCGGCCGGCAACAGCATCTTCAGCTTCACGCCGGGCATCAGCGCCGGCACCACCGGCACGCTGACCAACCCGGCAAAAGTGGGTGGTGGCGGCGACCCCACCAACCCGGCGGCGCCGACACCGGCCACGGCGGGCGTGTACCGGCACCAATGTGCCGAGCGAAGGCTGCGCTGTCGATGGGCCGGACACGGTCAACGCGCCCAGCCTGGGGCTGGCCAAGAGCAACGGCAGCGCCAGCGTGACCGCTGGCGGCACCACCACCCACACACTCACCGTCAGCAACAGCGGCAACGTAGCCACGAGCGGCACCATCACCGTGGTCGACGTGCTGCCGGCGGGCATGACCATCGCGGCGGGCGCGGTCACGCTGGGGGGCGCCCAGGCGGCCAACTGGAGCTGTACCGCCGCCGGACAAAACATCACCTGCACCAGCGCCACCGCCATCGCTGCGGCCGGCAACAGCATCTTCAGCTTCACGCCGGGCATCAGCGCCGGCACCACCGGCACGCTGACCAACCCGGCAAAAGTGGGTGGTGGCGGCGACCCCACCAACCCGGCGGCGCCGACACCGGCCACGGCGGGCGTGTGTACCGGCACCAATGTGCCGAGCGAAGGCTGCGCTGTCGATGGGCCGGACACGGTCAACGCGCCCAGCCTGGGGCTGGCCAAGAGCAACGGCAGCGCCAGCGTGACCGCTGGCGGCACCACCACCTACACACTCACCGTCAGCAACAGCGGCAACGTAGCCACGAGCGGCACCATCACCGTGGTCGACGTGCTGCCGGCGGGCATGACCATCGCGGCGGGCGCGGTCACGCTGGGGGGCGCCCAGGCGGCCAACTGGAGCTGTACCGCCGCCGGACAAACATCACCTGCACCAGCGCCACCGCCATCGCTGCGGCCGGCAACAGCATCTTCAGCTTCACGCCGGGCATCAGCGCCGGCACCACCGGCACGCTGACCAACCCGGCAAAAAGTGGGTGGTGGCGGCGACCCCACCAACCCGGCGGCGCCGACACCGGCCACGGCGGGCGTGTGTACCGGCACCAATGTGCCGAGCGAAGGCTGCGCTGTCGATGGGCCGGACACGGTCAACGCGCCCAGCCTGGGGCTGGCCAAGAGCAACGGCAGCGCCAGCGTGACCGCTGGCGGCCCACCACCTACACACTCACCGTCAGCAACAGCGGCAACGTAGCCACGAGCGGCACCATCACTGTGGTCGACGTGCTGCCGGCGGGCATGACCATCGCGGCGGGCGCGGTCACGCTGGGGGGCGCCCAGGCGGCCAACTGGAGCTGTACCGCCGCCGGACAAAACATCACCTGCACCAGCGCCACCGCCATCGCTGCGGCCGGCAACAGCATCTTCAGCTTCACGCCGGGCATCAGCGCCGGCACCACCGGCACGCTGACCAACCCGGCAAAAGTGGGTGGTGGCGGCGACCCCACCAACCCGGCGGCGCCGACACCGGCCACGGCGGGCGTGTGTACCGGCACCAATGTGCCGAGCGAAGGCTGCGCTGTCGATGGGCCGGACACGGTCAACGCGCCCAGCCTGGGGCTGGCCAAGAGCAACGGCAGCGCCAGCGTGACCGCTGGCGGCACCACCACCTACACACTCACCGTCAGCAACAGCGGCAACGTAGCCACGAGCGGCACCATCACCGTGGTCGACGTGCTGCCGGCGGGCATGACCATCGCGGCGGGCGCGGTCACGCTGGGGGGCGCCCAGGCGGCCAACTGGAGCTGTACCGCCGCCGGACAAAACATCACCTGCACCAGCGCCACCGCCATCGCTGCGGCCGGCAACAGCATCTTCAGCTTCACGCCGGGCATCAGCGCCGGCACCACCGGCACGCTGACCAACCCGGCAAAAGTGGGTGGTGGCGGCGACCCCACCAACCCGGCGGCGCCGACACCGGCCACGGCGGGCGTGTGTACCGGCACCAATGTGCCGAGCGAAGGCTGCGCTGTCGATGGGCCGGACACGGTCAATCCGACACCCGTACTGACCAAATCCTTTGGAGCTAATCCGCAGACCATCGGAGTCGGCCAGACAACAACCCTCACCTTCACTGTCGACAACAGCGCAGCGGGTGCGGTGAATCGTACCGCCCTGGGCTTCACCGACACGTTGACGGGTGCCGGATCATTGATCGCCACGGCATCGACCCCGCAATGTGGCGGAGGCAACGTCACTGTGACGGGAGGGAATGTAATCTCGATAAACAATGCAGCTGTCAACGCGGGGACAACTTGCACCATCACAGTTTCCATAACTGGTGTAACCGCCGGCATCTACGTCAACGGTCCCACCAATTCGAGTATCAGCGGAGTCTCTGCAAATCTATCGAACAATGTGACCGATCAGACGCTCAATGTTCAACGTGCCAATGTCGGAAAAACCTTCGCAGCGGCCAGCATTACCGACGGGGCCAGCACCAGCCTCATTTTCACCCTTTTCAACACCGGCACCAACCCTGTGCAGAGTGGAATCAGCGTGAGTGACACGTTGCCGGCGGGATTGAGACTTACGAGTGCAATACCTGCAGTGAGCTATAGCGTCGGCTGTAGTGGGCCTGCGACGGCCGCCTACGCTTTCCCGACTAGGATCCTGTCAGGGCTCACCGGACTGGCGATGGCCAACGGCACGGCGTCCTGCACCGTGACACTGGCCGGTGTGACGAACACCGCCGGTCAAATTGGCACCTGCCCAGTAGCCGCCCAGACCAACCTTGCCACGAGCGTGACCACGACAGGCGCGACCAACGCATCGGCCGACCAATGTCTGAGCGTGACCAAGACCAACCCGGGCGTGGCCAAGACCTTCGGTGCGGCCAGCATCACGGACGGGCCAGCACCAGCCTCATCTTCACCCTGACCAACACCGGCACCAACCCTGCGCAGAGCGGGATCAGCGTGGGCGACACCTTGCCTGCCGGGTTGACGAACACCAGCGCCACCCCGGCGGTCGCCTACAGTGCTGGCTGCAGCGGGCCGGCGACGGCGGCCTACAACAGCGGCACGCGGGTACTGTCCGGATTGAGCGGAGTGGCGATGGCCAACGGCACGGCCAGCTGCACGATCACGGTGGCCGGCATCAGCAACGCGACCGGCCAGACCGGTACCTGTCCGAACGCCGCCCAGACCAACCTGGCGGCGAGCGTGACCACGACGGGCGCGACCAACGTATCGGCCGACCAATGTCTGAGCGTGACCAAGACCAACCCGGGCGTGGCCAAGACCTTCGGTGCGGCCAGCATCACGGACGGGGCCAGCACCAGCCTCATCTTCACCCTGACCAACACCGGCACCAACCCTGCGCAGAGCGGGATCAGCGTGGGCGACACCTTGCCTGCCGGGTTGACGAACACCAGCGCCACCCCGGCGGTCGCCTACAGTGCTGGCTGCAGCGGGCCGGCGACGGCGGCCTACAACAGCGGCACGCGGGTACTGTCCGGATTGAGCGGAGTGGCGATGGCCAACGGCACGGCCAGCTGCACGATCACGGTGGCCGGCATCAGCAACGCGACCGGCCAGACCGGTACCTGTCCGAACGCCGCCCAGACCAACCTGGCGGCGAGCGTGACCACGACGGGCGCGACCAACGTATCGGCCGACCAATGTCTGAGCGTGACCAAGACCAACCCGGGCGTGGCCAAGACCTTCGGTGCGGCCAGCATCACGGACGGAGCCAGCACCAGCCTCATCTTCACCCTGACCAACACCGGCACCAACCCTGCGCAGAGTGGACTCGCGGTGAGCGACACGTTGCCTGCCGGGCTCGACCTGAGCAGTGCGACGCCTGCGGTGAGCTACAGTGCCGGCTGCAGCGGGCCAGCCACGGCGTCCTACAATATTGGTACGCATTTGCTGAGTGGGTTGGCCGGACTGGCGATGAGCAACGGTACGGTGAACTGTACGGTGACGATCGCCGGATTGACGAACACCGCCGGTCAAATTGGCACCTGCCCAGTAGCCGCCCAGACCAACCTTGCCACGAGCGTGGCCACGACAGGCGCGACCAACGCATCGACCGACCAATGTCTGAGCGTGACCAAGACCAACCCGGGCGTGGCCAAGACCTTCGGTGCGGCCAGCATCACGGACGGGGCCAGCACCAGCCTCATCTTCACCCTGACCAACACCGGCACCAACCCTGCGCAGAGCGGGATCAGCGTGGGCGACACCTTGCCTGCCGGGTTGACGAACACCAGCGCCACCCCGGCGGTCGCCTACAGTGCTGGCTGCAGCGGGCCGGCGACGGCGGCCTACAACAGCGGCACGCGGGTACTGTCCGGATTGAGCGGAGTGGCGATGGCCAACGGCACGGCCAGCTGCACGATCACGGTGGCCGGCATCAGCAACGCGACCGGCCAGACCGGTACCTGTCCGAACGCCGCCCAGACCAACCTGGCGGCGAGCGTGACCACGACAGGCGCGACCAACGCATCGGCCGACCAATGTCTGAGCGTGACCAAGACCAACCCGGGCGTGGCCAAGACCTTCGGTGCGGCCAGCATCACGGACGGGGCCAGCACCAGCCTCATCTTCACCCTGACCAACACCGGCACCAACCCTGCGCAGAGCGGGATCAGCGTGGGCGACACCTTGCCTGCCGGGTTGACGAACACCAGCGCCACCCCGGCGGTCGCCTACAGTGCTGGCTGCAGCGGGCCGGCGACGGCGGCCTACAACAGCGGCACGCGGGTACTGTCCGGATTGAGCGGAGTGGCGATGGCCAACGGCACGGCCAGCTGCACGATCACGGTGGCCGGCATCAGCAACGCGACCGGCCAGACCGGTACCTGTCCGAACGCCGCCCAGACCAACCTGGCGGCGAGCGTGACCACGACGGGCGCGACCAACGCATCGGCCGACCAATGTCTGACGGTAAATCAGGATACATTAATCCTGACGAAGGCATTCACGCCGGCAACCTTCATCGACGGCGGCACGACAACATTGAGATTCACCCTGAACAATTCAGGCACTAACCCGGCCCGCTCCGGAATCAATTTCACTGACACGTTGCCTGCGGCCATTCGTGTTGCGGCGGGTAGCGTGCTGGGCAGTTCATCATGCGCCAATGCCGCAACGGTAACGGTTGCGACAAATGGCAGTGGATCGATTGTTGTTACCGGCGCATCTATGGCGCTTGGGCAAGCGAGCTGCACCATTGATGTCCAAGTCACCAACGCGGTCGGGCAAATAAATGCCAGTTGCGTCGGAAATCCGGTGGCGTTTACCAATGCATCAGGAAACATCGGCGCTATTGCGAATATCACCAGCGGCATTTCCCCCAGTTGCGTGACCGTGACCGCGACGGCACCGGGCGTGGCCAAGACCTTCGGTGCGGCCAGCATCACGGACGGGGCCAGCACCAGCCTCATCTTCACCCTGACCAACACCGGCACCAACCCTGCGCAGAGCGGGATCAGCGTGGGCGACACCTTGCCTGCCGGGTTGACGAACACCAGCGCCACCCCGGCGGTCGCCTACAGTGCTGGCTGCAGCGGGCCGGCGACGGCGGCCTACAACAGCGGCACGCGGGTACTGTCCGGATTGAGCGGAGTGGCGATGGCCAACGGCACGGCCAGCTGCACGATCACGGTGGCCGGCATCAGCAACGCGACCGGCCAGACCGGTACCTGTCCGAACGCCGCCCAGACCAACCTGGCGGCGAGCGTGACCACGACGGGCGCGACCAACGTATCGACCGACCAATGTCTGAGCGTGACCAAGACCAACCCGGGCGTGGCCAAGACCTTCGGTGCGGCCAGCATCACGGACGGAGCCAGCACCAGCCTCATCTTCACCCTGACCAACACCGGCACCAATCCTGCGCAGAGTGGATTCGCGGTGAGCGACACGTTGCCCGCCGGGCTCGACCTGAGCAGTACGACGCCTGCGGTGAGCTACAGTGCCGGCTGCAGCGGGCCAGCCACGGCGTCCTACGCTTTCGCGACCAAGATCCTGTCGGGGCTTACGGGCTTGGCGATGAGCAACGGTACGGTGAACTGTACGGTGACGATCGCCGGATTGACGAATACAGGCGGTCAAATTGGCACCTGCCCAGTAGCCGCCCAGACCAACCTTGCCACGAGCGTGACCACGACAGGCGCGACCAACGCATCGGCCGACCAATGTCTGAGCGTGACCAAGACCAACCCGGGCGTGGCCAAGACCTTCGGTGCGGCCAGCATCACGGACGGGGCCAGCACCAGCCTCATCTTCACCCTGACCAACACCGGCACCAACCCTGCGCAGAGCGGGATCAGCGTGGGCGACACCTTGCCTGCCGGGTTGACGAACACCAGCGCCACCCCGGCGGTCGCCTACAGTGCTGGCTGCAGCGGGCCGGCGACGGCGGCCTACAACAGCGGCACGCGGGTACTGTCCGGATTGAGCGGAGTGGCGATGGCCAACGGCACGGCCAGCTGCACGATCACGGTGGCCGGCATCAGCAACGCGACCGGCCAGACCGGTACCTGTCCGAACGCCGCCCAGACCAACCTGGCGGCGAGCGTGACCACGACGGGCGCGACCAACGCATCGGCCGACCAATGTCTGAGCGTGACCAAGACCAACCCGGGCGTGGCCAAGACCTTCGGTGCGGCCAGCATCACGGACGGGGCCAGCACCAGCCTCATCTTCACCCTGACCAACACCGGCACCAACCCTGCGCAGAGCGGGATCAGCGTGGGCGACACCTTGCCTGCCGGGTTGACGAACACCAGCGCCACCCCGGCGGTCGCCTACAGTGCTGGCTGCAGCGGGCCGGCGACGGCGGCCTACAACAGCGGCACGCGGGTACTGTCCGGATTGAGCGGAGTGGCGATGGCCAACGGCACGGCCAGCTGCACGATCACGGTGGCCGGCATCAGCAACGCGACCGGCCAGACCGGTACCTGTCCGAACGCCGCCCAGACCAACCTGGCGGCGAGCGTGACCACGACGGGCGCGACCAACGTATCGGCCGACCAATGTCTGAGCGTGACCAAGACCAACCCGGGCGTGGCCAAGACCTTCGGTGCGGCCAGCATCACGGACGGAGCCAGCACCAGCCCTCATCTTCACCTGACCAACACCGGCACCAACCCGGCGCAGAGTGGACTCGCGGTGAGCGACACGTTGCCTGCCGGGCTCGACCTGAGCAGTGCGACGCCTGCGGTGAGCTACAGTGCCGGCTGCAGCGGGCCAGCCACGGCGTCCTACGCTTTCGCGACCAAGATCCTGTCGGGGCTTACGGGCTTGGCGATGAGCAACGGTACGGTGAACTGTACGGTGACGATCGCCGGATTGACGAATACAGGCGGTCAAATTGGCACCTGCCCAGTAGCCGCCCAGACCAACCTTGCCACGAGCGTGACCACGACAGGCGCGACCAACGCATCGGCCGACCAATGTCTGAGCGTGACCAAGACCAACCTGGCGTGGCCAAGACCTTCGGTGCGGCCAGCATCACGGACGGGGCCAGCACCAGCCTCATCTTCACCCTGACCAACACCGGCACCAACCCTGCGCAGAGCGGGATCAGCGTGGGCGACACCTTGCCTGCCGGGTTGACGAACACCAGCGCCACCCCGGCGGTCGCCTACAGTGCTGGCTGCAGCGGGCCGGCGACGGCGGCCTACAACAGCGGCACGCGGTACTGTCCGGATTGAGCGGAGTGGCGATGGCCAACGGCACGGCCAGCTGCACGATCACGGTGGCCGGCATCAGCAACGCGACCGGCCAGACCGGTACCTGTCCGAACGCCGCCCAGACCAACCTGGCGGCGAGCGTGACCACGACGGGCGCGACCAACGCATCGACCGACCAATGTCTGAGCGTGACCAAGACCAACCCGGGCGTGGCCAAGACCTTCGGTGCGGCCAGCATCACGGACGGGGCCAGCACCAGCCTCATCTTCACCCTGACCAACACCGGCACCAACCCTGCGCAGAGCGGGATCAGCGTGGGCGACACCTTGCCTGCCGGGTTGACGAACACCAGCGCCACCCCGGCGGTCGCCTACAGTGCTGGCTGCAGCGGGCCGGCGACGGCGGCCTGCAACAGCGGCACGCGGGTACTGTCCGGATTGAGCGGAGTGGCGATGGCCAACGGCACGGCCAGCTGCACGATCACGGTGGCCGGCATCAGCAACGCGACCGGCCAGACCGGTACCTGTCCGAATGCCGCCCAGACCAACCTGGCGGCGAGCGTGACCACGACGGGCGCGACCAACGCATCCGCCGACCAATGTCTGACGGTAAATCAGGATACATTAATCCTGACGAAGGCATTCACGCCGGCAACCTTCATCGACGGCGGCACGACAACATTGAGATTCACCCTGAACAATTCAGGCACTAACCCGGCCCGCTCCGGAATCAATTTTACTGACACGTTGCCTGCGGCCATTCGTGTTGCGGCGGGTAGCGTGCTGGGCAGTTCATCATGCGCCAATGCCGCAACGGTAACGGTTGCGACAAATGGCAGTGGATCGATTGTTGTTACCGGCGCATCTATGGCGCTTGGGCAAGCGAGCTGCACCATTGATGTCCAAGTCACCAACGCGGTCGGGCAAATAAATGCCAGTTGCGTCGGAAATCCGGTGGCGTTTACCAATGCATCAGGAAACATCGGCGCTATTGCGAATATCACCAGCGGTATTTCCCCAGTTGCGTGACCGTGACCGCGACGGCACCGGGCGTGGCCAAGACCTTCGGTGCGGCCAGCATCACGGACGGGGCCAGCACCAGCCCTCATCTTCACCCTGACCAACACCGGCACCAACCCTGCGCAGAGCGGATCAGCGTGGGCGACACCTTGCCTGCCGGGTTGACGAACACCAGCGTCACCCCGGCGGTCGCCTACAGTGCTGGCTGCAGCGGGCCGGCGACGGCGGCCTACAACAGCGGCACGCGGGTACTGTCCGGATTGAGCGGAGTGGCGATGGCCAACGGCACGGCCAGCTGCACGATCACGGTGGCCGGCATCAGCAACGCGACCGGCCAGACCGGTACCTGTCCGAACGCCGCCCAGACCAACCTGGCGGCGAGCGTGACCACGACGGGCGCGACCAACGCATCGACCGACCAATGTCTGAGCGTGACCAAGACCAACCCGGGCGTGGCCAAGACCTTCGGTGCGGCCAGCATCACGGACGGGGCCAGCACCAGCCTCATCTTCACCCTGACCAACACCGGCACCAACCCGGCGCAGAGTGGACTCGCGGTGAGCGACACCTTGCCTGCCGGGCTCGACCTGAGCAGTGTGACGCCCGCGGTGAGCTACAGCGCCGGTTGTAGCGGGCCGGCCACGGCGGCCTACGCTTTCGCGACCAAGATCCTGTCGGGGCTTACGGGCCTGGCGATGAGCAACGGTACGGTGAACTGTACGGTGACGATCGCCGGATTGACGAATACAGGCGGTCAAATTGGCACCTGCCCAGTAGCCGCCCAGACCAACCTTGCCACGAGCGTGACCACGACAGGCGCGACCAACGCATCGACCGACCAATGTCTGAGCGTGACCAAGACCAACCCGGGCGTGGCCAAGACCTTCGGTGCGGCCAGCATCACGGACGGGGCCAGCACCAGCCTCATCTTCACCCTGACCAACACCGGCACCAACCCTGCGCAGAGCGGGATCAGCGTGGGCGACACCTTGCCTGCCGGGCTGACGAACACCAGCGCCACCCCGGCGGTCGCCTACAGTGCTGGCTGCAGCGGGCCGGCGACGGCGGCCTACAACAGCGGCACGCGGGTACTGTCCGGATTGAGCGGAGTGGCGATGGCCAACGGCACGGCCAGCTGCACGATCACGGTGGCCGGCATCAGCAACGCGACCGGCCAGACCGGTACCTGTCCGAACGCCGCCCAGACCAACCTGGCCACGAGTGTGACCACCACGGGTGCGACCAACACCTCGACCGACCAATGTCTGGGCGTGACCAAGACCAACCCGAGCGTGGCCAAGACCTTCGGTGCGGCCAGCATCACGGACGGGGCCAGCACCAGTCTCATCTTCACGCTCACCAACACCGGCACCAACCCCGCGCAGAGCGGGATCAGCGTGGGCGACACCTTGCCTGCCGGGTTGACGAACACCAGCGCCACCCCGGCGGTCGCCTACAGTGCTGGCTGCAGCGGGCCGGCGACGGCGGCCCCTACAACAGCGGCACGCGGGTACTGTCCGGATTGAGCGGAGTGGCGATGGCCAACGGCACGGCCAGCTGCACGATCACGGTGGCCGGCATCAGCAACGCGACCGGCCAGACCGGTACCTGTCCGAACGCCGCCCAGACCAACCTGGCGGCGAGCGTGACCACGACGGGCGCGACCAACACATCGGCCGACCAATGTCTGAGCGTGACCAAGACCAACCCGGGCGTGGCCAAGACCTTCGGTGCGGCCAGCATCACGGACGGGGCCAGCACCAGCCTCATCTTCACCCTGACCAACACCGGCACCAACCCGGCGCAGAGTGGACTCGCGGTGAGCGACACCTTGCCTGCCGGGCTCGACCTGAGCAGTACGACGCCTGCGGTGAGCTACAGTGCCGGCTGCAGCGGGCCAGCCACGGCGTCCTACGCTTTCGCGACCAAGATCCTGTCGGGGCTTACGGGCTTGGCGATGAGCAACGGTACGGTGAACTGTACGGTGACGATCGCCGGATTGACGAATACAGGCGGTCAAATTGGCACCTGCCCAGTAGCCGCCCAGACCAACCTTGGCCACGAGCGTGACCACGACAGGCGCGACCAACGCATCGACCGACCAATGTCTGAGCGTGACCAAGACCAACCCGGGCGTGGCCAAGACCTTCGGTGCGGCCAGCATCACGGACGGGGCCAGCACCAGCCTCATCTTCACCCTGACCAACACCGGCACCAACCCTGCGCAGAGCGGGATCAGCGTGGGCGACACCTTGCCTGCCGGGTTGACGAACACCAGCGCCACCCCGGCGGTCGCCTACAGTGCTGGCTGCAGCGGGCCGGCGACGGCGGCCTGCAACAGCGGCACGCGGGTACTGTCCGGATTGAGCGCAGTGGCGATGGCCAACGGCACGGCCAGCTGCACGATCACGGTGGCCGGCATCAGCAACGCGACCGGCCAGACCGGTACCTGTCCGAACGCCGCCCAGACCAACCTGGCGGCGAGCGTGACCACGACGGGCGCGACCAACGCATCGACCGACCAATGTCTGAGCGTGACCAAGACCAACCCGGGCGTGGCCAAGACCTTCGGTGCGGCCGGCATCACGGACGGGGCCAGCACCAGCCTCATCTTCACCCTGACCAACACCGGCACCAACCCGGCGCAGAGCGGCATCAGCGTGGGCGACACCTTGCCTGCCGGGCTGACGCTCACCAGCGCCACGCCGGCGGTGGCCTACAGTGCCGGCTGCAGCGGGCCGGCGACGGCGGCCTACAACAGCGGCACGCGGGTGCTGTCCGGATTGAGCGGAGTGGCGATGGCCAACGGCACGGCCAGCTGCACGATCACGGTGGCCGGCATCAGCAACGCGACCGGCCAGACCGGTACCTGTCCGAATGCCGCCCAGACCAACCTGGCGGCGAGCGTGACCACGACGGGCGCGACCAACGTATCGGCCGACCAATGTCTGACGGTAAATCAGGATACATTAATCCCTGACGAAGGCATTCACGCCGGCAACCTTCATCGACGGCGGCACGACAACATTGAGATTCACCCTGAACAATTCAGGCACTAACCCGGCCCGCTCCGGAATCAATTTCACTGACACGTTGCCTGCGGCCATTCGTGTTGCGGCGGGTAGCGTGCTGGGCAGTTCATCATGCGCCAATGCCGCAACGGTAACGGTTGCGACAAATGGCAGTGGATCGATTGTTGTTACCGGCGCATCTATGGCGCTTGGGCAAGCGAGCTGCACCATTGATGTCCAAGTCACCAACGCGGTCGGGCAAATAAATGCCAGTTGCGTCGGAAATCCGGTGGCGTTTACCAATGCATCAGGAAACATCGGCACTATTGCGAATATCACCAGCGGCATTTCCCCAGTTGCGTGACCGTGACCGCGACGGCACCGGGCGTGGCCAAGACCTTCGGTGCGGCCAGCATCACGGACGGGGCCAGCACCAGCCTCATCTTCACCCTGACCAACACCGGCACCAACCCTGCGCAGAGCGGGATCAGCGTGGGCGACACCTTGCCTGCCGGGTTGACGAACACCAGCGCCACCCCGGCGGTCGCCTACAGTGCTGGCTGCAGCGGGCCGGCGACGGCGGCCTACAACAGCGGCACGCGGGTACTGTCCGGATTGAGCGGAGTGGCGATGGCCAACGGCACGGCCAGCTGCACGATCACGGTGGCCGGCATCAGCAACGCGACCGGCCAGACCGGTACCTGTCCGAACGCCGCCCAGACCAACCTGGCGGCGAGCGTGACCACGACGGGCGCGACCAACGCATCGACCGACCAATGTCTGAGCGTGACCAAGACCAACCCGGGCGTGGCCAAGACCTTCGGTGCGGCCAGCATCACGGACGGGGCCAGCACCAGCCTCATCTTCACCCTGACCAACACCGGCACCAACCCTGCGCAGAGTGGACTCGCGGTGAGCGACACCTTGCCTGCCGGGCTCGACCTGAGCAGTGCGACGCCTGCGGTGAGCTATAGCGTCGGCTGCAGCGGGCCAGCCACGGCGTCCTACAATATTGGTACGCATTTGCTGAGTGGGTTGGCCGGACTGGCGATGGCCAACGGCACGGCGTCCTGCACCGTGACACTGGCTGGTGTTACAAACACCGCCGGCCAGACCGGTACCTGCCCAGTAGCCGCCCAGACCAACCTTGCCACGAGCGTGACCACGACAGGCGCGACCAACGCATCGGCCGACCAATGTCTGAGCGTGACCAAGACCAACCCGGGCGTGGCCAAGACCTTCGGTGCGGCCAGCATCACGGACGGGGCCAGCACCAGCCTCATCTTCACCCTGACCAACACCGGCACCAACCCTGCGCAGAGCGGGATCAGCGTGGGCGACACCTTGCCTGCCGGGTTGACGAACACCAGCGCCACCCCGGCGGTCGCCTACAGTGCTGGCTGCAGCGGGCCGGCGACGGCGGCCTACAACAGCGGCACGCGGGTACTGTCCGGATTGAGCGGAGTGGCGATGGCCAACGGCACGGCCAGCTGCACGGTCACGCTAGCGGGCTTGACCAACGCGACCGGCCAGACCGGCACCTGTCCGAACGCTGCGCAAACCAATCTGGCCACAAGCGTGACCACCACGGGCGCGACCAACACCTCGACCGACCAGTGTCTGACGGTGACCAAGACCAACCGGGCGTGGCCAAGACCTTCGGTGCGGCCAGCATCACGGACGGGGCCAGCACCAGCCTCAACTTCACCCTGACCAACACCGGCACCAACCCGGCGCAGAGCGGCATCAGCGTGGGCGACACCTTGCCTGCCGGGTTGACGAACACCAGCGCCACCCCGGCGGTCGCCTACAGTGCTGGCTGCAGCGGGCCGGCGACGGCGGCCTACAACAGCGGCACGCGGGTACTGTCCGGATTGAGCGGAGTGGCGATGGCCAACGGCACGGCCAGCTGCACGATCACGGTGGCCGGCATCAGCAACGCGACCGGCCAGACCGGTACCTGTCCGAACGCCGCCCAGACCAACCTGGCGGCGAGCGTGACCACGACAGGCGCGACCAACGCATCGACCGACCAATGTCTGAGCGTGACCAAGACCAACCCGGGCGTGGCCAAGACCTTCGGTGCGGCCGGCATCACGGACGGGGCCAGCACCAGCCTCATCTTCACCCTGACCAACACCGGCACCAACCCTGCGCAGAGTGGACTCGCGGTGAGCGACACGTTGCCTGCCGGGCTTAGGTTTACCAGTGCAACACCTGCAGTGAGCTATAGTTCCGGCTGCAGTGGGCCAGCCACGGCGTCCTACGCTTTCGCGACCAAGATCCTGTCGGGGCTTACGGGCTTGGCGATGAGCAACGGTACGGTGAACTGTACGGTGACGATCGCCGGATTGACCAATACCGCCGGAGAAATCGGCGCGTGTCCCAATGCCGCGCAGACCAATTTTTTGAGCAGTGTGACGGCGACCGGCGCGACTGTCGCGGGCACTGACCAGTGTCTGACGGTGATCAGGATTCCCCCGACACTAACCAAGGGCTGGAGTACGGGTATTTTCGGCGATGGGGCCAACGCGAATTTGGTCTTTACACTGACCAATTCGGGCACCAACCCAGCACAGAGTGCCATTGCATTTACGGAAAGCCTGCCGTCGAGCCTGCAGTTCACCAGTGCGACCCCAGCTGTGAATTTTGGCGCAGGCTGCAGTGGCAGCAGCACGATAACTCAGGGAGCGCCGGACATTATCGCAATCACCGGTATGGCGATGGCCAATGGAACTGTCGCTTGCACGATCACGGTTGCGGCAGTGACAAATCGCGCTGGTCAGGTCAATGCAAGTTGTGCTGCCAATCCTGCCGCTTTTACCAACGGTGCGGCGAATATTACGGGTGTGTCAAACGTTACTAACGGTGTTGCCAACCAATGCGTGGTGGTGAATGCGGGTGCACCGGTATTGACGAAATCATTCACGCCGGCATCATTTGTTGATGGCTCGACCACGACGCTGAGATTTACGCTGACGAACTACGGCACAAATCCAGCACAGTCAGGCATTAATTTCACCGACACTTTGCCAGCGGGGGTTCGTGTCGCCGCAGGTGGGGTTCTAGGTACATCGACTTGTGCCAACGCTGTGACGGTCACCAGCGCCGTCAACGGAAGTGGAAGCATCGCGGTGACCGGCGCAACCATGTTGAGTGGCCAATTATCCTGCGCGATTGATATTCAAGTCCGGAACACAGCAGGCCAGGTCAATGCAAGTTGTGCAGGTAGCCCGGTAGCGTTTACAAATGCCGCCGCCAACATCGGGGCAACGAGCAATGTCGCAAACGGTGTGACCGCAAGTTGCGTGGTTGTGACGACGGCCAGCCCGACGATCACCAAGGCATTTGCACCGGCAAGTATTTCTATCGGGACAACGAGCACCATCAGCTTTACGCTGACTAATCCCAACTCTATTCCGCTTACTGGCGCCGGGTTCAGCGATACGTTGACGAACATGGCCGTGAACGCGGCTGGCGCAGCTGGCGGTAGTTGTCCCGGCGTTGGTAGTAATGTGCTGAACACTGGCCAGACGAGCCTATTATTTGCGGGCCTCACCATACCGGCGAGCGGAAGTTGTACCGTGACGGTTGTGGTTGTCAGCAATACGCCCGGCGTTCATCCGAACACAGCATCGGGGATTTCCAGCGCTGAGGCGGTCACCGGCGTGGTATCCAATACCGCCAATCTGACGGTTCTGGCTGCGGCGCCAACGGTTGCCAAGACCTTCAGCGTTTCGCCGATTAATTCTGGCGGTGTCTCGACGCTACTGGTGACAATCACGAATCCCAATGCGGGACCGATCTCCGTTGTGAACGTGACCGACACGTTCCCAATTAGTCCTGGCGCCGGCATGGTCCGATCAGGAGCTGGAAACACGTCCACCAACTGCGCGGGTGGCGTAGTGACCAGTACACCTGGAAGCGTCACATTGACTGCCGGAATTGTGCCGGGAGGCGGATCATGCACGTTCCAGATCGATGTGACGTCGCCCACCACCGGAAGCTACGTCAACACGATTGCCGCAGGCGCATTGACGACCAACGCAGGTAACAACGTGGTGTCGGCGTCGGCCACGCTTGGTGTGAATCCGGTCGCAAACGTGTCGGTCACAAAGGCCGGCCCTGCAAACGTGTTGTGGGGTACCAATTTTACGTACACCGTGGTGGTCGCCAATGCCGGCCCGGATGCCGCAGATCTGACGAATTTCTCGGATGTGGTGCCGGCAGATGTGACGGCCGTGACGGCAAGCTGTGGGTCACCGATAGGCGGCGCCACCTGCGGAGTGGTCAATGTTGCCGGGAATACAGTGACCAGTGCCATAACAACTTTGCCTGCCGGGTCCAGTGTGACCTTCACCATACAGGGAACCGCACCGCAAACGGGCACATTGGCAAATAGCGCGACGGCGATCGTTCCTGCAGGGATCACCGATCCGGACGATCCAGGCCGTATCGGTGCAGGAAACAATACGTCGATTGTGGTGACTACCACCGTGCTCGCGCCTGACCTTCGCCTGACTAAAACGAGTACCAGCACCTTTGCTGTCGGCGGTACGGCGAGTTTCACGCTGACCCCCAACAATACTTCAGGAAACGCGCCGACGACTGGAATGATCACGATCGTCGATACCTTGCCTGCCGGCCTCGCGTATGTTGCGGCCGGTTCGGGCGGAACGGGCTGGGCTTGTGTCAATGTCGCGCAAACCGTGACTTGCACCAGTTCGACCATCATGGCGGTGGGTGCCGTCGGCAATCCGATTACCATCAACGTCAATGTGGCAAGCAATGCGGTACCTGGCGTAACCAATACCGCAATCGTATCGGGCGGCAATGAACCAGGTGTAAACACGGGAAACAACAGTGCCACACTCAATGTTCCGGTGTCGGGCATGGCAGTGAACACATTCCTGACTGATGGCGCGCAAACCGGATTGCCGGGCACCAGCGTACTTTATACGCACGTTTTCAACGCGGGCGTTGCGGGATCCGTCAATTTCACCAGCTCGAATGCGCCAACGCCGGTCGTAGCTGGTTGGGGTGTGCAAATCTATCGAGATACAAACTGCAATGGCGTGCTTGATGCAGCCGATGGAGCAACAGAGCTGACTGGCAGCGTCGCTGTAATTCCGGGCGATCAGGTTTGTATCATCGTTAAATCAAACATCCCGGCAGCCGTGCCATATAACGCGCAAGACGTGATAACTGTCTCGGCGAACTTTGTACCGGCGGTCGGGTCAAGCGCCACCTATACGCGCCAGGATGTCACCACGGTTGGCGCGACGGGCGGCGCAGGACTGGTGCTCAACAAGTCAGTGCGAAACGTCACGCAGGGTGGCACAGTGGGCACATCAAACACCGCCCGTCCTGGAGACGTGCTCGAATACATCATTGCCTACAGCAACAGCTCAAGCACGGCGCTATCGTCGATCATCATCAGCGATAACACGCCGGCATTCACCAACTTCAGCGTTGCCAGTTGCGGGGCACCGCTGCCGGCCGCGATCACAACCTGTGCAGTCAGTGTCCAACCATTGGCTGGAGGGGCTGGCAATATCCAATGGACCCTCGGCGGATCATTGAATGCCAGCCTGAACGGGAGTGTGACATTCCGCGTAACCGTTCAATGAGTGCGCAACATATCGTTGAGTTGATGTGACGGATCCTGCAGGCTCGTCTACGCGGCCGGATATCGTAGGCGCCGCGCTGGTTATCATCTCCGCAGTCGCATTTTCCGCAAAGGCGATATTCGTCAAGCTTGCGTACGGGGATCTTGCGACCATTGTGCGTGTTGATCCTGTGACCCTGTTGACGATGCGTATGGGGCTCGCGTTGCCGCTGTTCGCGCTCATTGCATGGTGGTCATCAAGGGACGCCGTGTATTCGTTGAGTCAGCGCGACTGGTTGCTGCTAATCGGTATCGGTCTGATGGGTTACTACGGGGCCAGCCTGTTTGATTTCTGGGGGCTCTTGTATATCAGCGCCGCGCTTGAGCGGCTCATCTTGTTCCTGAATCCGACGATTGTTGTGATTATCTCCGCGCTTCTGCTCAGCTATCGCATTGAGGCAGGGGACATTTTTGCGCTCGTCATCAGTTACGCGGGAATCGCATTGGTTTTCACCAATGATCTCCGTGTCGATCGCGAAAATGTAATGCTGGGCGGCACGCTGGTGCTGGTCTCGGCGATCCTGTATGCGGGCTACCTGGTGAGCGGCGGGCAAATGATCAGGCGCGTTGGCGCCGTGCGGTTTGCGGCATACGCTTCGATTTTTTCGGCGTTTGCAATCATGCTGCACTTTTTTATGACCCGGGACCTGCATTTGCTCACCGGTCAATCGTCCCGCGTGTGGATTTTGACGGGGTTCATGGCATTGTTTTCCACGGTTCTCCCCGTGGTGATGATGGCCGAAGGCATGCGGCGGGTCGGTTCGTCAAATGCTGCGATGATGAGTTCCATCGGTCCGATTGCCACTATTTTCATGGGCAGCGTTTTTCTTGGCGAGCCGATTACATTCATCCAACTTGTGGGCGCCTTGCTGGTGATGGTTGGCGTTCTGGCCATCGGCCTGAAGAAAGGGTGAGACTTGGCCATAGCGGTGTCGTAACGTTTTTTTGGCGGGTTTTACAACGCATCGTTTGATGTAACTCAATAACGGACGAGGTTCCCAAGGCGAAAATGGCTGAAACACCGCACCAGTGTTTCGTTTTGGCATGCCCGTCGAGTGCTTTTTTTGAATTGCCTCATTCCAGTTGATGACGCAGCGCAGTACATGATTTTGTATAATTGAACGCAATTGAATCGTTAAACGTTTCCACCCCTCAATCGGAGTTTTCCAATGAAAAAACCCATGCGCGTTGCTGTAACCGGCGCCGCCGGCCAGATTGGCTACAGCCTGCTATTCCGCATCGCATCCGGCGAAATGTTAGGCAAGGATCAGCCCGTGATCCTGCAACTACTGGAGATTCCCGACGAAAAAGCGCAGAAGGCGCTGAAAGGCGTGATGATGGAACTGGACGATTGCGCCTTCCCGCTGTTGGCAGGTATGTCGGCGCATTCAGATGCGATGGGCGCATTCAAGGACGTCGATGTCGCGCTCCTGGTCGGCGCCCGCCCTCGTGGGCCAGGTATGGAACGCAAGGACCTGCTTGAGGCCAATGGTGCAATCTTCACCGTGCAAGGCCGCGCACTGGATGCCGTGGCTTCGCGCAACGTAAAAGTGTTGGTCGTGGGAAATCCCGCTAACACAAACGCATATATCGCCATGAAATCCGCGCCGAGTCTGCCACGTGAGAATTTCACCGCAATGCTGCGTCTTGACCACAATCGGGCACGTTCCCAACTGGCGAGCAAGACAGGCAAGCCCGTCGATTCGATCGAGAAATTAATCGTGTGGGGCAATCATTCCCCCACCATGTATCCGGACTATCGCTTCGCCACGATCGCTGGCTCACCTGCGCCTGCAGTGGTGAACGACCAGGAGTGGTATCGCAATACCTTTCTGCCGACTGTCGGCAAACGTGGTGCCGCGATCATCGAAGCGCGCGGTCTATCTTCCGCCGCGTCAGCCGCCAATGCCGCCATTGACCACATTCATGATTGGGTGATGGGCACCAACGGCAAATGGGTCACCATGGGCGTGCCATCCGATGGCAGCTACGGTATCCCGGATGGTGTGATGTATGGCGTGCCGGTCACTTGTGAGAACGGCAAGTACACCGTCATTAAAGGCCTCGAAATCGATGAATTCTCGCGCGGGAAGATGGATGCCACGTTGAAGGAATTGGAAGACGAGCGAGCAGGCGTTGCGCACTTGTTGAAATAACCCGCTGCCACAAGTGAATCAGCCGCCGGATGCAAATCCGGCGGCTTTTTTCTGCGCGGTTTCCAGTCAGATATCGTTCGCCGCGGCAACTGAGACGGCGACCGCGATGCTGGCAATCGCAAGAAACGCAATGGCGGATTTCGTCATACTGCTGGTGGCGATATCCATCACCGCGTCGATCATGAAATTGCCACCCCCGGCAAAAAGTGCGACGAAAACTGCCGCTACCATCGTGAATCCGAATGGAATCGCGATGCGCATCGCGGGCGAAATTGGTGACTTGACGGGCAGATTGTCCAGTACCCGCAAGCTAAAGCCGGCGTCGTCGATGTATTGATCGCGTTGGGTCATCGCGTCGGCTTTCAGCCATTCGTCGAGCGGGTCTTTGATCATATTCATGCGGCAACTCCTTGGGTCAACTTCTGCTGAGTCGAGTAGTCACTCAGTCTCACGCGCATCTTTTCCTTGGCCTTCAGTATATTGGTCTTGACGGTGCCGAGAGGGATGCCAAGCACGTATGCCGCTTCTTCATGTGAAAGATCGTTGTAATAGCATTGCAGGATGGCATTTCTCTCGCCAGCCGTTAGTCCGACCATGGCCCGCGCCAGATCCATCTGGATGCCCGTACGTTCTGATTCCGGCGGGACAGGTTCCGCCTCCGGCGCGTCCGCTTCACTTACGGCGAATTCGTGT
Source organism: Betaproteobacteria bacterium (assembly GCA_016720925.1). Taxonomy (NCBI): domain Bacteria; kingdom Pseudomonadati; phylum Pseudomonadota; class Betaproteobacteria; species Betaproteobacteria bacterium. Next base: position 262,644 of record JADKJR010000036.1, read on the forward strand.
TTCTTGCGCACGCCCGATTGCCAGGCATTGAAAGCAATACGGTACAGCCAGGTCGAGAATTTTGCTTCGTAACGAAAAGATTTGATGTTTCGCCAGGCCAGAATGAAAGTCTCCTGGGCAATATCGTCTGACAGTTCGACATTACCTCCGGTCATCCTGCGTAGCGATGCTCGCAGTTGTGATTGATGACGCCGCACGAGCTCCGTAAAGGCGTTTCGGTCATCCCGTAGCAGTATGCGTCCGATCAGGTCGTTGTCGGCAAATCCGGCGGGGTCGTCACCGTGGCGACGGATGGAGGGCATGGAAGTGAATTGGTGGGCGAGTTGAAGTCAGCCTGCTAAGGCGAAGGTACACGGCCCTTGTCTTTACCTGCTTCGAGTTTCCATACCACCAGATAGCCCGCGCCCATGAAAATGGGAATCAGGCCGAGGCTCCACGGACCATCCGACTGGACCATGAACAGCGCGAGGCCCGCGCCCAGTGCCAGCAACACCACGCCACGGCGCAGGTCAGAAAACGGCTCGTCGGCCCCCATGAAAAGTTCAGGCGGGACCGGCTGGCCCTTTTCTGCCAGGCGCAACGCGGTTTCGTGAATCATTCGCGTTTTGCGCGATTTGTACCAAAGTATCAGTCCAATGAGAGCGACCGGAGCGCAGATTCCCAAGGTGATTGCCAAGCCCGCAATGATCGTGTGCCCGAAATCCATTTCTGTCTCCTGAGTCAAAGTTGCGTTAACGTTCACCCTATGACGCAGCCAACGCAGGTTTTGGATTTGTCAGGCGGACATTTCGGGTGACACTGGAATCATATTTGGGGTCTTTTCGGGTGTGGGCAGCTCGCGCATCTCACCCAGTGGCGACCATTTCAGCAACACCAGCCCGAGCAGCAGTCCGCATCCGCCGCAAATAGCGATGGTCGGACGCAACCCCAGCCACGTGCCCAGTACACCACCCAGCAATGAACCGGCCGGCGCAAGCGAAACCGAAATAAAGATCAGGGTGGACGTAACACGTCCGCGCAGATGCCCCGGTGTGGCGGCCTGCCGAAGCGACAGGTAGTTGATAAAGAACAGCATCGCCCCGAGGTCCATCAGGAACAGCGCCGCGCCCAACTGCAGCGCCACCCATTCATTTACGATCACGCCGGCCACCGCGAGCCACGCGAGCCCGGTCATCGTCAATCCGATGAGCATCACGTAGCCCACACCAAAACGACGATTCAGCCATTGACAGGTCGCAGACGCCGCTAGAAAACCGACACCGGCAATCATGAACAGCGCGCCAATCTTGCCCGGCGAAAGTGCCAGGTCGCGGGTCGCGTACAGAATGACAATGGCGAGGTAGGCATGCTTCAGAATGTTCCAGATCATCAGCGTGAAACCGATCGAGCGCAATACGGCGTGGCCCAGAATCATTTTCAGGCCTTCCTTGGCATCGGTCCAGATGCCGGCCAGCGCGGCATCGCGTTTGCCTGAGGCGCGCAGCTTTGGCGCATCGCTGTCGTGCGGCGGAATACTCCGCAACATCCATGCGGAGGCGAAAAACGACATGGCATCAAGCAGTATGGCGAATGGCGCGGTTAGCCAGTGAATGATGGCGCCCGCGATGCCGGGGCCGATCAACGACGATGCCGAATCCGACAAAGCGATTCCCGCGTTGGCCTCGACCAGATGTTCGTTGCCGACGCGCTCGGCCATGAAAACCTGATATGCGGCCCAACCGATAATCCCGCCCACGCCGACCAGAAATCCCACGACATACAGGACCGACATCGACAGGAATCCGAGCCACGCCGCAAGCGGTACCATCGACAACGCGAGGCCACGACCGATGTCGGCAAGAATGATCAATCGCAGTTTTCGCGACCGGTCAATCAATACGCCGGTAAACAGGCCGAAGAGCGTGTACGGCAATGCCTCCACGGCGGTGAGAATGCCCATTTCAAGTGGCGTTGCGTTTAGCAGCAGGGCTGCTGTCAACGGCAAGGCGAGGAACGTCACCTGCCCGCCGAAATGGGTGATGGTCAGCGAAATCCACAGCGTGCGGAAATCGCCATTTCGCCAGATACTGCCGACGTACCTCTCCCACCAGCGACGCTGATGTAAATGCGGGGTTGCTATCTGTTGCGGATTGTTTTGCTTGTTCATTATTTTTCCAACAGTCTTTTGGCACACGGGTCATGAAAAAATGTGCGCTGATTGGCCAGAAAGCGATGAGGCCAATCCAAATTTAAAGACGGGGAAGTCAAACTTCCGGTTTGTTCCCCGCCACGTGAATCCGGCGAGGGCATCAAGGGATGCGACCGGACTAGTGCTGAGCTGCGTTGCCGTGCATAGGGCAGCGGTGCGGTGCGGTGTCGCGCGGAGATGATGAAGGGGAATACAGGGTATCGAAGCAATCCCATCCACCGTGCGCAGTGACACCGCGGGCGACCGTGAAAACCGGCAACGCGCGCAGTGCGAAACAATTGCGAATGTGGGACATCTGGAACACCTCGTGAATCAAGCCCGATGCCGGAATGTTAACGCAGTTCGCAAAAACTCGCAAAATCAGCGTGCGGGCGTGAGGAAGCGCGGGATGCAAACATCGCTTCCTTCGCAGCCTTGCAGGCAATTTGTCATTGGCTTGAACGCGATTCACTTTCTGCAATGTGATCGCGCCGTTACGCGCCGTTGCGTTATACCTGCGCGTTTTCAGCTAAAGTCGCGGCATGAAATCCAATCCAACTTCATCCTGGCTCGGTTACTGTCGCGCGGGCTTCGAGCCTGATCTGGCCGCCGAGCTGTCCGCCTTGGCCGGGGCGACACCCTCCGCGATATCAGCCGTGCCATCCAGCGGCTATGTGCTCGCCACGTTTGCCGGGCGGGATGTCAGGAAAGCCCAGTCGCAATTTACCTGGGCCGGGCTGGTATTCGCGCGTCAGTTTTTGCGTTCCCCGGCTGAACCGATTGCGCTGCCCACCAACGATCGCGTGACACCGATTCTGGATGCGTCGAAAGCGTTTCTACAAACATTTGGCGTCGAGAAAATCAGCGCGTTACGCATCGAATATCCCGATACCAACGACGGGAAAGCGTTGTCGAAGCTGGCACAGACGCTCGAAATACGCATCGGCAGTCAGTTGGCAAGCGCCGGCCTGATCGACGACAAGAACGCCGCGCTGCCAAGGTTGCACGTCTTGCTGACGCCCGAACGTCAGGCATGGCTGGGTGTTTCCGACCCGGGTTCGTCGTCGGCATGGCGTAACGGCATTCCGCGCCTGCGCATGCCGCGCGACGCGCCCAGCCGCTCGACGCTGAAGCTTGCCGAGGCGTTCCACGTTTTCCTGGGCGATAGCGAGGATCGCCTGCTGCAATCGGAAATGCGCGCCGTCGATTTGGGCGCCGCGCCGGGCGGCTGGACCTGGCAATTGATTCATCGCGGCCTGCATGTCACCGCCATTGACAACGGCATTCTGCGAGGGGAATTGGTCGACAACGCGCTGGTGCGGCATTTGCGCGAGGACGGATTCCGCTATCGTCCGCGCAAGCCCGTCGACTGGATGGTCTGCGACATGGTGGAGAAGCCGGTGCGTATCGCCCAACTGGTGGCGATGTGGATGCGTGAAGGCTGGACTGACCGTTGTATTTTCAATCTCAAGCTGCCCATGAAAAAACGCTTCGAGGAAGTCGAGCGTTGCCGCGCGATTATTCGCGAGGCGCTGGAAGCGAACGGGCGGCCATTCGAATTACGCATCAAGCAGCTTTATCACGATCGCGAGGAGGTAAGCGGATTCTGCCGCTACATCCCACGATCCGAGCGCGATTGAGGATCAAAAAAAGATAGCGCAAAGAAGGGCGCCGTGAACGTGCCCTTTTACCTGACGGATCAGGAAATTGCTAATTCGCGGCCTTGAATCCCACTTCGGTATCAAACGTACGGCCGTCCGCGCCGGCATTGAATTTCCATCGCCCGAGGGCGGACCTTACCGAGCGATCGAAAACGCGCTCTGGTTGCGCCTGCAATATTGCAACGTCCGTTACGTCGCCGGCGGCGCTGATGGTCATGCGCGCGCGCACTGAGCCGCTTTCAATTCCTGCCCGCATTGCGTCGCGCGGAAATTCCGGTTGCTCACGACTGATTACGCTCACGACGGGAACCGTATCCTGCTTTGGTGCGGGTCTTGCCGTAGGCGCCGAACTGGCAACGACATTGCTGGGTGGCGCCGAGGCGGAGGCTGTGGCTGGGGGAGCGGGCGTTGGTGAAGGTGTTGGAACAAGTGTTTGTGCATTTGTTGGCACAGGTTGAGGCGCGGGCTGCTGAGGTGCCGCTTCGGGCGCGGCGGCGGCGTTTTCCCGGGCGGCTGGTTTTGGGTCGGCTGCGTTTGCAGGAACGGGTCTCGACGATACGGGGGCCGGCTCGATGCGCGCCGGGGCGTCCTTGAGCGATTTCAGGTCGGCCATGTAGTCGACCGTTTTTCGGGGCACATAGAAATCGGGCTGCGTTTCCTGTTTCTGCAGAACGGCGGCCAGGCGATCCGCGGTCGTCGGAATCTTTTCGCTTTTTCCGCATCCGGACAGGCTGCCGATTGCGGCAAATCCGTACAGGAGCGACATCGACCAAGCGGTGAATCGCGCGGGCTTGAAGTGGTGTGTCAAGTCATGCATACGCTCTCCTTCATAACGTTTTCATGCAATCGAACCGCGCGGCTCAATCGGCAGGGACGCGCGCAATCCAAAAAGTGTCCTATTTTGCCGAAAATTCCGTTCAATCGTGGATGACGACAGAATGCACCCGTGCGCGCAGGCAGGATCAGCCCCCCCGGAGCTGAATCCAGGTTAGCGCGAAGGCCTCGCGACGATGGTAAACATCGCGTAAAGATTGTTCTCAAGATCCGATATGACTTCGCCTTTGTCATTCCGGTCCCATTTGAGCGCGCGACCCATATTGCGCGCCATGGCATTATCCTCGACATTGAGTGCCAGAACCTTTAATCCTGCCTTCTCATACTGTTCACGCGTATAGGGTGAACGAGCATCCGCCTGTGGGTTGTACGCCGCCTGCGCCGCAGGCGGCTTCGGGTACAGGTTATAGATGATCAAGTTGCCACCGGGAACGAGTGTGTTGTAGATCGCCTTCAAGAAACTGTCGTCGCTGACGCCGAGTTCAATCTGCCGGCGTTTGCCGATCTTGTGTTCGGGCTTGATGTAGCCCTTCTTCAGCGTGTTCTTGGACAGTATCAGGTCATACCCCCGGCCGACGCGTTCAACTATCTTCGGGTCTTTTGGCCACTGACCATGCGCCAGGGTAATGCTGCCGGCATTGCCTCTCCACATCCCTGCGGCGGATGTCACGGCGCCCTGATCCCGCCCGGATGAGTAGAGCGCGCGAAGATAGCTGTCGGCGTCAATGCCGGTCACGTCCGCGCCCAGGCTGGCCAGCAGCCGAAGGTGGCCAATGCCACCGTAGCCAAAATCCAGAATGCGTTTTCCCGCGACGTCGCCGATTCCGTTGGATGCCGCCAACTCCAATGGTCGCAAGTAGGCGAGGGGTGAGCCATATTTCGTGAAGTAATAGCGGTACTCATCGAGTTGAATTTCCGCGAGCTTTTTCTGGGCAGCGACCGGGAGTGCGGATTTTTCGGCGCCGGAAAAATATTCCCGCGTCACTTCATTGACGTAAACGGTGCGCGGCGAAATGGAAGGCAGCGCGTGGGTGGCGTCGAGAAACTTTCGCGTCAACGGACTCTTCGCGAACGCCTGCAATGCCGCCGCTTCATCGACAAGCCGCTGCAGGACGGACGTGGCAGCGGGCTCGCGCGACGTGGCCGGTGAAGTTGCGTCCGAACTGGGTCGGCCACCGGGGCTTAATGATGGCAAGCGTCTATTCGCGCAGCCCGCCATCAAGATCATCACTACCGCCACCAGCAGTCCGGTGCAGGAAAACGTGCGGCAAATGTGGATCGCGATCCTTGGCATGCAGTGGGCGTCAATGAAACGAAGGGCGCTCATTGTAACGTTCGCGGGCGTTGAAATACGTAGGCCGTTTAATTCCGCCGTCGTAAACTCTAGCATCGGCGGGCTTTATAGGCCGAAATGCCGCCAAATCCCGCGCCAGTTCTGGATTTTCATTTGCAAAATAAAATGCCGGGCACCGCCCGGCATTTTCAAGACTTGCACGATTGCGTTCGACTTCGCGTATTTACGCGGCGACCAGCTCACGCAACACATACGGAAGAATTCCGCCGTGCAGGTAATAGTCCACCTCGATCGGCGTGTCGATACGCAGCAGCACCTTCACGTCCTGCCTGCTGCCGTCCTTCCGTCTGATGGTCAGGGTGACATCCATTTGCGGTTTGACGCCGTCTTCAACGCCGACAAGATCAAATTCTTCCGTGCCGGTGATGCCAAGTGACATAACGGTATCAGAGCCCTTGAACTGGCAGGGCAATACGCCCATCCCGACCAGGTTGGAACGGTGGATGCGCTCGAAACTTTTCGCGATCACGACTTTGACGCCGAGAAGTTGCGTGCCTTTCGCCGCCCAGTCGCGTGAAGAGCCGGTGCCATATTCCTCGCCGCCAAATACGATGGTGGGCGTGCCCGATGCCATGTATTTCATGGCGGCGTCGTAAATCGGAATTTGTTCGCCGGTGGGTTGATAGATCGTCAGGCCGCCTTCAACCCGCGAACCGTCGTTCTTCGGCGGAATCATCAGGTTCTTGATGCGCACATTCGCGAACGTGCCGCGCATCATCACATCGTGATTGCCGCGCCGCGCGCCGTAGCTGTTGAAGTCGGCTTTCATCACCTTGTTGGCGATGAGATATTTGCCGGCGGGCGACGTATCCTTGATCGACCCGGCCGGTGAAATGTGATCGGTGGTGACCGAGTCGCCAAACACGCCGAGCGCCTTCGCGCCCCGGATGTCATGCGCCTTGCCAGCGCTCATGCCGAAATTGGCGAAGAAGGGTGGCTCGGCAATGTAGGTGGACGTCGGCCAGTCGTACACCTGTCCCTTGGTGCCCTTGATGTTTTGCCATAGCGGATTGTCCGCGCCCAGATTGGCGTAGCGCGTATTGAATACCACCGGATCCATCGCGAAGCCCATGACGGCGGCGATTTCGTGGCTGGTGGGCCAGATGTCTTTCAAATAGACCGGGCCGGCGGTGCCTTGGCCAACGGGCTCGGTTTGTAGATCTTTCAACACGCTGCCCGCGATGGCATACGCCACCACCAGCGGTGGCGAGGCGAGGAAATTGGCGCGCAGGTTCGGATGGATGCGCGCTTCGAAATTGCGGTTCCCCGACAGCACCGCGGCGCATACCAGATCGTTCTTTACAATCGCTTCATCGATCGGTTCGGCCAGCGGCCCGGCGTTTCCGATGCAGGTGGTGCAACCATAACCGGCCAGATAGAAACCGAGCTTTTCCAGATACGGCAGCAATCCCGCCTTGGTGAGGTAATCGGTCACCACGCGCGAACCGGGCGCAAGCGAGGTCTTGATATGCGGCTTCACTGTGAGTCCTTTTTCAACCGCCTTCTTCGCGAGCAGGCCGGCTGCCAACAGGACGCTGGGGTTGGACGTATTCGTACAAGACGTGATTGCCGCGATCAGTACATCGCCCGAGCCGAGATCCACGCCGTCGGTCGTCAGGAAGCGCTTGGTGAGATCTTCCGCGACCTTGGAGAAACCATTCTCAGCGGGCGGCTTTGAAAACAGCGACGCGAACTGCGATTTCATGTTGCCGAGTTCAATCCGATCCTGCGGACGCTTCGGGCCTGCGAGCGACGCCTTGATTGTGGTGAGATCCAACTCGACGGTGGTCGAGTAATCGCATTCGCCGGCCATTGGTACGCCGAACATGCCCTGCGCCTTGAAGTAGCTCTCGGTTTTATCGAGTTCGTCCGCAGTGCGGCCCGACGCACGGAAGTACTCCATCGTGGCTTCATCGACCGGGAAGAAGCCCATGGTCGCACCGTATTCCGGCGCCATGTTGGCGATGGTGGCGCGATCCGGTACGCTCAGCGCGCGCGCGCCTTCACCGAAGAACTCCACGAACTTGCCGACAACTTTTGCCTTGCGCAACATCTCTGTCACGGTCAAAACGAGATCGGTTGCCGTGGTGCCTTCGGGCATCCGGCCTTTGAGATTTACGCCGACGACATCCGGCGTGAGGAAATATACCGGCTGGCCCAGCATGGCGGCTTCGGCTTCGATGCCGCCCACGCCCCAGCCCACCACGCCCAGGCCGTTGATCATGGTGGTGTGGGAATCGGTACCGACGAGACTGTCAGGATAGAGAACGCCATTACGGTCAAACACGCCGCGCGCCAGATATTCGAGATTGACCTGATGCACGATGCCGATACCAGGTGGGACGACTTTGAAGGTGTCAAACGCCTGCATGCCCCATTTCATGAATTGGTAGCGTTCCTGGTTGCGCTGGAATTCAAGCTTCATATTGATGTCCAGCGAATCCGGCGAGCCATAGCTGTCGATCTGCACCGAGTGATCGACCACAAGATCCACCGGCACCAGCGGCTCGATCACCTTGGGATTCTTCCCCATCTTGTTGGCGACTCCGCGCATTGCCGCCAGGTCAGCAAGCAACGGCACGCCGGTGAAATCCTGCAACACAATTCGTGCCACGACAAAGGGGATTTCATCGGTGCGCGCCGCATTCGGCTGCCAGCTGGCGAGCTGCTTGATGTGTTCCTCGGAGACCTTTTTCCCGTCGCAATTGCGCAGCACGCTTTCCAGCACGATGCGAATCGATACCGGCAGGCGTTTCACATTGGGAAACGTCTCCGCGAGTTTCGGCAGCGAATAGTAGTTTGCGGTCTTGCCGGATTTCAGCGTCAGCGTTTGGTGCGTGTTGTGCAGGTTGTGCGGCATGTTGGATCCTTTAGGGAAGGGCGCGACCAAGTGGCAAAGCGGGGTAGTCACTTGGTGGGATAGGTGATTTTAAGGCCTTTGAAATGATTGCGGTAACAACCTGCTCATGTTCAAAGTAAGCGATAACCGTTTTTGACGGCAATTGGGAAAATCCGTACTGGACAGGGTGGTATTGCCTCCCTTTCAGGCTAAGGGAAAGTGTTCCTTAGTTACCGAATAGCCGAACATCTGCCAGGCTATGCCTGCGTCACTCATTCTCGCCTCGGATAACAATATCAAAGGACAAGCAAACCAAACTCAAGTATAGAAGCGCCTTTTCAGCCACTATTGCCATGGAAGCCCCGCCAGTGCTGGCGTTTAACTTCCAGATTGGCGTGCCTAGGAGAAAAATGCCTGATTGGCCGCGTCATCGATGTCGACGCCGGTCACTTTCGCTTTCTGCAACAGTTCCCAAAAGTAGCGGTAGGTCGCGCGGTCGTGCAACTCGCCTTTGTACTGGATTGGCCCCCAGTCGGCAGCCTGCGCGGCTAGCAGGATGTTCGCGGCATCTTCGACTTCTGAGTGATCCGGCTTCATCGCGTCCACAATGGCGCTGATCTGCGCCGGGTAGATCGACCACATGCGCAGAAAGCCGAACTCGAAGCGTGCGCGCCGCGCGTCGGCCAACACGACTTCGCTGTTCTTGAGGTCCAGGCACACGTTATGCGCGGGAACGACGCCGTTGGCCAGTGCCGCAGCAACCACTTCGGTTTTGGCGCGTACCAGAAGACGATGTTCAAATTGCCCGGGAGAACGCATCGCCGACGCGGGAATTGCGCCGTGGTGCCCGGAGACAAAATCCATCAAGCCGAAATCCAGCACCTGGATACTGGGCAGCGCGGCGATCTGGTGCACATCACGCAGCGCGCCGTGGGTCTCGACAAGTACGTGGGTCGGAATTTCGCGTCCCGCGCCAGTTTTTTTTGCCACCGACTGGATGTAGTCGATCATTTCTTTTGCTTCGGCAAAGGAGGCATTTTTCGGGATCGTGATATATGAAAGCACCTTGCCCGCGCCGCCGACCAGAATATCCACATCCTGCTTCCACAAGCCCATGCGAATAATCATGAATCCGCGCGCCAGCCATCTTGTGTTTGTTGGCCTCCGAGGTGAGGACGCGAACAATCATTTCCGCGTGGGCTTTTTCCTGGCCGGCGGGTGCGCCGTCTTCGCAATCGCAAGTGATGTCAAATACCGGCCCGAGCTTGTCCTGCAGTTCCAGTGCCTTACCAATGAGTTTTTCGCTGCCGGCGAAGTGCTCGCACGAGGGAATGACCGGGAATGGTTTTTCGCCGGCGAACAGGGCTTGTGAGGGATGGACCGCTTTGCTCATGAATGCTCCAGGGAGGTATTGACGATGCGTGGAACGAGTACCGTGTAATCGAGATCGAGAACGACAGTCTCGGGGAGTTGTGGATTGGTTGCGTCGATTTCCGCTGGCGCCGCGTTCTTAATACCTAGCAATCGAACGCGCATCGCACCAAGATCCGGCCGCAGCGGAATTTTTTCGACGATGACAGACTTGGCGTACAAGGTGTCGCCGGCAAACGATGGGTTGGTGTGGCTTCCACCGTTGATGGCGGCAATCGAAATCACATTTTCCAGGCCATCGTAGGACAGCGCGCGGCAGATCGAAATGATGTGACCGCCGTAAACCAGTCGACGTCCAAACCGGCTGTCCTTCATGTGGTGCAGGTCAAAGTGTACGCGCGCGGTATTCTGGTAGAGCTTTGTGGCGAGGGTGTGATCGCTCTCATCCAGCGTCATGCCGGCGGGATGATTGATGACTTCATTGATCCGGTAGTCGTCCCAGAATCGGGTCGAACCGGTCACGGCTGACGTGAGGCCATCCGGCTGTAAAAAGGCAGGAACGGAAATCGACTCGGTGGCGGCCGACTTGTGCAACATCGGCAATACGGTATCGGGAACCGCAGTAATGTCGGCTGATTTCTTTAATACCATCACCCAGCGCACCCAAGTGAGAACCATGGCGTCGTGCTGGTTGAACGCCGACGAGCGCACGTACACTACGCCGGACTTGCCGTTGGAATTCTGTTTGAGACCGATGACTTCCGATTCGCAACGAAGCGTGTCCCCAGCGTAGACGGGTGCGACAAACCGGGTCTCCGCATACCCCAAGTTGGCGACGGCATTCCAGGAGATGTCGGGAACCGTTTTGCCAAAGGCGATGTGAAACACCAGCAGGTCGTCGATCGGAGCGGAAGTGTGTCCCAGCGCCCCGGCGACGGTTACCGCGCAATGCGGTGCATGGCGCGCACCTGTGAGCGCAATGTAGAGGGCGACGTCGCCGGCGGTGATGGTGCGCGGCGTGGCGTGGACAAAAGTCTGCCCGACGCGATAGTCTTCGAAAAAATAGCCAGTAAGGGGGCGCATGTTGGTTTGGGTCAGGCGGCCTCGAGTTCCCTGATCATCTCGACCAGGGCCAATAGCCGTTTGGATGCATTCACATGATGTCCCTCTATCAGGCGACCGTTAAGCATGATGGTGCCGCGGCCTTCGCGATGTGCTTGTCCCAAGGCGTCGATCACCTCATTGGCGAGCGCGATTTCAGAGGGTTTGGGCGTGAATGCGTCATTGGCGTAAGGCAGTTGATTGGGATGCACCAGTGATTTGCCATCGAAGCCTAGATCGCGTGACAAACGGCACGCGAGCTCGAAAGAGTGCATGTCCTTGATATCCACACTGATGCCGTCGACCATGGCGCGCTTGTAGGCTCGCGCCACCAGCAGCACATGCGACAGGGAGTAATGCAGCGCCAGCCGATCCGGCGTCTTCCTGCCATGCAACTGCGTGAGAAGGTCGCTGGTTGCCATGATCATGCAGGCAATGCGATCTGACGAGGATGCGATTTCTTCGGCCCGCAGTACCGCGATCGGACTCTCTATCATGACCATGATCGGCATGTGCGAGCCGCCGGCCTTGTCGAGGACGTCAAGCGCTTCGATTACATCGGTCTTGCTTTCGACATTCGGGAACAGGATCGCGTCGGCGCCAATGTCGGCGACTGCCTTGATGTCGTCGATTCCCCATGGCGAATCGAGGTCATTGACGCGGATCACCTTTTCGCGGCGGCCAAATCCGCCTTGCAGCAGAGCGTCGACAATCTGAGTCCGCGACTCCTCCTTGTTTTCAACCAGCACTGAGTCACCGAGGTCGAAAATCACCGAATCGACTTTCAGCGTGCGCGCCTTGTTCAGATATCGCGGCGCACAACCAGGAACGTAAAGCATCGAACGGCGGGGGCGAAGGTAGGGTGTCATGTAGGGTTGCTCTGGAGAAATAATCATGAAGAAATCCTGGGGCGCGATCGAATCAAATTGCTGCGCTGCGACATACAATAATATTATGCTGGAAGATAAAGGCTGTCAACGGACTTATATCTTATATAAGATATGTGAGTTGCTATTTCCTTGTGGTACGATAAATAGGAGAAAAAATGTCCGTGTCCGCCATGCCCGCGCTACCCACATCGTCCGCGTCACTGTCGACAACTTCAGCGCCGTCGATCTTGTCCGGTTCGCCCAGCTTCCAGCCACTCTACGAACAGATCAAGATTCTGCTGACGCGCAGTTTGATTGCCGGCGAATGGAAACCTGGCGAGGCGATTCCCTCAGAGATGGATTTGGCCGTTCGCTATCAGGTGAGCCAGGGCACCGTGCGCAAGGCGATCGATGCGCTAGCGGCAGAGAATATCCTGTTCCGGCGGCAAGGCAAGGGCACTTTTGTGGCGACCCACACCGAGCCGAATCACCAGTACCGCTTTCTGCGGATCACCCCCGACAAGGGCGAAAAAATTCACCCCAAGACGACCTTTATCGACGTCAAGCGCTGCAAGGCGAATGGCGAGGTCGCCCGGGCACTCGATTTGAAAGTGGGCGCGCCAGTCACGGCGATTCGGCGGATCCTGGTGTTCGCGGGCAAGCCGGTCATACTTGATGAAGTGGTAGTGCCTTCGCTCATGGTTCCTGATCTCACGATCGAAAAGATCCAGCAATCGCAGGGCTCGATCTACAGCTTCTTTGAGACGGCGTATGGCCTTCGCATGATCCGTGCGGAAGAGCGGCTGCACGCGGTTGCGGCTGACGCGTTTTCAGCGCGACATCTGCTGGTGAAGACCGGCGTACCGCTGCTTTGTGTGGACCGCATCGCATATACGTATGGTGACAAACCGGTGGAGTGGCGGCGCGGACTATGTCTGACAGACGGATACTCTTATTACAATGAGCTTGCCTGAGCGAGCTCTCTGTCTGATGCGATAGACTTATTTGGCGAGTATTCCGGTGAGCGCGTCCGTCAACCACTGATTGAGGCTTTTGCCCTCTGTTGCCGCGGCGACCATCGCGGACGCATGAACTTCAGCGGGAAGGCGCAGCAACAGTTTTCCCGACGCGGGCTTCTCCGGTTTTTGCCCCATCCTCTCGCACTGGGCCAGGTAATGATCGACGGCAAATTCGAAATCGCCGCGCAACTCCTCGACACTGGCCCCGTGAAACGCTATTGGCACGCTCATGCCAAGCAAACGGCCGACGAAAACCTCATCCTTTGATTCGAAATCGATGCGGGCCGTATAGCTGCGGTATTTCATGATATTCAACATGTGCAGATTGGCAGTCTTTGTAGCGTTAGGCTTTTCAAATGATATCAAAGTTTGATATCAAAATAGTATTTGTGTTGGTAACCTGAATTTTTGTTGTCCTGCCGCGATTTTGGATCCGGAATTTTCCATTCAAAACAATATGTTATTTTCAACTCGAACGAGAACTTGAGCCATTGTCACGCTGATGCGCAAGTTCCACTTGTTGCTTTGCAGCACAATAATATTAGGATTAAAATCTTGGGGCCTTCCGATATTTCCGCATTCCCGCGCGTTGAGATTGTTTCAATGCCTGCCTTACCAATTGTCTAGTCAGGGACAACAATAAGGAATCCCAATATGTCCACCGTGCCACGTACCCCCGCCGCGCGTCCAAAATATGTCGATGTCAACATGTTGCATCTGCCCATTCCCGGGTTGGTGTCGATTTTTCATCGCGTTACCGGCGTCGTCATGTTCCTGTTCCTGATTCCGGCGGTACTGTTTGTGCTGCAGTGCACCGTCGGGTCGGAAGACGGATTCAATCGATGGAAGTCGTTCTTTTCCGAGCCGCTTGTGAAAGTGGTTTTTCTCGGTTTTGTCTGGGCCTACATGCACCATTTTTTTGCGGGCATTCGTTACCTGCTGCTTGATGTGCATATCGGCATCGACTTGGCGCCCGCCAGGATGTCAGCCAAGATCGTGATGGCGATGGGGCTCATTGCGACCGTCCTGATCGGAGTGCGCATATGGTAAAGAAAGCGGACCGCACACCGGTTGGTGCGCATTACGGCTGGCAGGATTGGCTCGCGCAGCGCGTCACTGCCGTGATCATGTTGCTGTTCAGCATCGTTTTTCTCGGCTTTTTCATGGTCCATGGCTCGGTTGGTTTTGCCGATTGGCGAGCGCTGTTCCACTCGCAACTTTTTCGCATACTTGCGCTAATTTTTCTGTTGTCGGTGTTCTATCACGCGTGGATCGGCATTCGGGACGTGCTGATGGACTACGTCAAACCGGCCGGTATCAGGCTGACCATTGAGGTCATGGCGCTGTTGTATCTCGCGGCCTGTTCGATCTGGTCCGTTTCCATATTGTGGGGAAGCTAATAAATGGCTCTCAATGTTCGCAAATTCGATGCAGTGGTCGTCGGTGCCGGTGGTTCAGGCCTGCGCGCCGCGCTGCAGCTTTCCAACGCCGGCCTGAAAGTTGCCGTGCTGTCAAAGGTTTTTCCAACGCGTTCGCACACGGTCGCGGCGCAAGGTGGCGTCGGCGCCTCGCTGGGCAATATGGGTGAAGACAACTGGCACTGGCACATGTACGACACCATCAAGGGATCGGACTGGCTGGGTGACCAGGATGCCATTGAGTTCATGTGCAAGACGGCGCCGGAAGCGGTGATTGAGCTCGAGCATTTCGGCATGCCCTTCGATCGCAACGACAACGGCACGATTTACCAGCGCCCGTTCGGCGGCCATTCGCAGAATTTCGGTGAGAAACCGGTACAACGTTCGTGCTGCGCTGCGGATCGCACCGGTCACGCCATGTTGCATACGCTGTATCAGCGCAACGTATTTGCCAATACCCAGTTTTTCGTCGAATGGATGGCGCTGGACCTGATCCGCGATCATGAAGGCAATGTACTGGGTGTGACCGCGCTGGAAATGGAAACCGGCGAAACCATGATTTTTCAGGCCAAGGCGACGCTGTTTGCCACCGGCGGGGCAGGGCGTATTTATGCGTCGAGCACCAATGCGTTCATCAATACGGGCGACGGACTGGGCATGGCGGCCAGAGCAGGAATACCGCTGGAAGACATGGAATTCTGGCAGTTCCATCCGACCGGCGTGGCCGGTGCCGGCGTGCTTATTACCGAGGGCGTGCGTGGCGAGGGCGGCATCCTGTTGAACAAGGATGGCGAACGTTTCATGGAGCGCTATGCACCGACCATGAAAGATCTCGCTTCGCGCGACGTGGTGTCACGCGCCATGGCGACCGAAATCAAGGATGGCCGCGGCGCAGGTCCCAACAACGATTACATCCTGCTGAAGCTCGACCATCTCGGACCGGAAGTGATCAACAAGCGCCTCCCGGGAATTCGCGAGATCGCGCTTAAGTTCGGCAACGTCGACTGCACCAAGGAACCCATCCCCGTGGTGCCGACTTGCCATTACCAGATGGGCGGCATTCCCACCAATTACAAAGGTGAAGTCGTGGTGCCGAAGAATGGCAACCCGAATTCAATTGTGCATGGTTTCTATGCAGCCGGTGAGTGCGGTTGTGCGTCGATCCATGGCGCCAACCGGCTCGGCACCAATTCGCTCACGGACCTGCTGGTGATGGGGAAATCATCGGGTGACTCGATGATACGGTTCATCAAGGAAAATAATTCGCACAAGGATTTGCCGAAAGATGCAGGCGACTATTCGATGTCGCGCATCGCGCGTCTCGATGGCCAGAAGAATGGCGAAGGCGTGCACGAAGTGGGCGACGCGATGCGGCAGACCATGCAATTGCATTGCGGCGTGTTCCGCTTTCCGGAAATGCTGGAAAAAGGCGTGACCAAAATAAAGGAAGTCGCCGAGCGCGCAAAATCGATCCAGATTGGCGACAAATCGAAGGTATTCAATACCGCGCGCATTGAGGCGCTGGAACTTGAGAATCTGATCGAAGTGGCGGTCGCGACAATGGTGTCGGCGGAAGCGCGCAAGGAAACGCGCGGCGCCCACGACCGGGCGGATTTTCACGATCGTCCGGGCTTCGTCAATGGCCGCGACGATGACAACTGGCTAAAGCACACGCTCTGGTACAAGGAAGGTAACCGGCTCGACTACAAGCCCGTGAATCTTCAGCCGCTCACGGTCGAATCGTTTGCGCCAAAAGCGCGTACCTACTAGCCCGCACCGACTAATTCTTCCGGATCCAACATGAAATTTCAAATTCTTCGCTACGATCCCGACCAGGACCAGAAGCCGTATTTCAAGGAATACGACATTCAGCTGGAGCCGTCGGACCGCATGTTGCTTGACGCGCTGATTCGCATCAAATCCATCGACGACACACTCGCGCTGCGGCGATCCTGCCGTGAGGGCGTGTGCGGCTCCGATGCGATGAATATCAATGGCAAGAACGGCCTTGCCTGCGTCACCAAAATTTCCGAGTTGAAGGAACCGGTGGTGCTAAAGCCGCTGCCCGGCCTGCCGATCATTCGCGACCTGATCGTCGACATGACGCAGTTCTTCAAGCAATACAACTCGATCAAGCCGTTCGTCATCAATAATGACCCTCCGCCCGAAAAAGAGCGCCTGCAATCGCCGGAAGATCGCCTTGAGCTTGACGGTCTTTACGAGTGCATTCTCTGCGCCTGCTGCTCGACCTCGTGTCCGTCCTTCTGGTGGAATCCCGACAAGTTTGTTGGTCCCGCCGGCCTGCTGGCGGCTTACCGCTTCATTGCCGACACCCGTGACCAGGCGACCAATGAACGTCTCGACAATCTTGAAGATCCATATCGCCTGTTCCGCTGTCACACCATCATGAATTGTGTGGATGTCTGCCCGAAGGGCCTGAATCCTTCCCTCGCCATCGGCAAGATCCGGGAAATGATGGTCAAGCGCGGGATTTAGCCCGGAAAGATTCCCCCAGACCGGTGCTTGGATCGTCTGGCAATTACTTATTTACTACTTACTTCACGGAAAAGGAAAAGCCCACTTGTCTTGTTGTCAATCGTCTTTGTCGGCGCCGTTTGATTTGGGGCCACAATTACCGCACGCCCGATATCAGGCGAAGCACGATTGGCGCCTCGCATTACCCGCTATCTGTTTGTTCCAAATCAACCCGCGGCCCCTTTCAATGATGAAGAATCTGGGGTAGCCGGGATGATTGAAGCCGGTGACGAAAGAGCCCTTGAACGCCTCCGCTGGAAGGCGCGAAGGGGTCTTTTGGAGAACGATATTCTGCTCAGCCGGTTTTTCAAGACGGAATTGGTTCTGCTGTCGGTGGCGGAATTGAATGCACTGGACGAATTGTTGCTGCTGGATGACAACGATTTGCTGGATCTGCTGATGGGTCGGAGGGTTAGTGAGGATGCACGCTTGGCGCCATTGATTGCACGAATACGAGCCGCGTAGCAAAGTGGGTGCGGCTCAAGACACTACGTGCCGGTTGAAGAGCGTGTCCATTGTGGGAAACATTTTCTACTGTAGAGGAGTGCGAAATCATGAATGAAAAAGGCAAAGCAACCCTGTCTTATGGCGATGGCAAAACCATAGACCTTCCCGTATACGGCGGCTCGCTTGGGCCCGATGTCATCGACATCCGCAAGCTCTATGGCCAGACCGGCATGTTTACCTACGATCCGGGCTTTTTGTCGACTGCATCGTGCAAGTCGACCATTACCTTTATCGATGGCGACAAGGGTGAGTTGCTGTATCGCGGTTACCCGATTGAGCAACTGGCGAAGAAATGCGATTTTCTGGAAACCTGCTATCTCCTGCTGAATGGCGAATTGCCCGACGCAGCCCAGAAAGCGGATTTTGTTGGTCGGGTCACCGATCACACCATGGTGCACGAGCAAATGCAGTTTTTCCTGCGCGGCTTCCGGCGCGATGCGCATCCAATGTCGGTCATGACCGGCCTGGTCGGGGCCATGAGTGCGTTTTACCCGGATTCGATCAACCTGGCTGACGCCAAACAGCGGGAGATTTCCGCGATTCGCCTGATCGCCAAGTTGCCAACGCTGACCGCGATGGCCTACAAGTACACGGTTGGTCAGCCGATCGTCTATCCGCGCAACGATCTTTCCTACACCGCAAATTTCATGCGCATGATGTTCGCGGTCCCGGCTGCCGACTACAAAGTCAATGACGTGCTGGTGCGTGCGCTGGACCGGATCTTCATCCTGCACGCCGATCATGAACAAAACGCGTCGACTTCAACCGTTCGCCTGTGCGCATCGTCCGGCACCAACCCGTTCGCGGCAATTGCCGCTGGCGTGGCATGTTTGTGGGGCCCGGCGCATGGTGGCGCCAACGAAGCGGCGCTCAGCATGCTCTACGACATCCAGCGTGATGGTGGCGTGGCCAAGATTGGGGAGTTCATTGCCAAGGTCAAGGACAAGAATTCGACCGTGCGCCTGATGGGTTTCGGCCACCGCGTTTACAAGAATCGCGATCCACGTGCAACGCTGATGCGCGAGACCTGCTACGAAGTGCTGAACGAACTCGGGTTGGGTGACGATCCGTTGTTCAAACTGGCGATGGCGCTGGAAAAAATTGCGCTGGAAGATGACTACTTTGTCAGCCGCAAACTCTATCCCAATGTGGACTTTTATTCGGGTATCGTGCAGAAAGCAATCGGCATTCCGGTACCGCTGTTCACCGCCATTTTTGCGCTGGCGCGCACGGTGGGCTGGATTGCACAATTGAACGAGATGATCGCCGATCCAGAGTACAAGATAGGGCGTCCGCGGCAGCTTTACTCCGGGTCGCCGCACAGGGATGTAAAAAGATAAGCTGAAGTACACTGAAAACCACCGTTCGCGCGGCGCTCACCGAATCGCGCGGCGTCAGTCCGGACAAGCGCTAAAGCGCAAGTCCGGGGGCGGTCGGGAGGTGGGTTTCAGGTAGTGCCAGGCTAGCAAGATCAAGCACTGGTGCGCCTCTCAGGTCAATAATGGCCTGTGAGCCGCACCAGTGCTGTAGTTTTAGGGGCCAAGAATGCAACGGCGGCAAACAGAGGTGGCGTCATGATGCGAGAATTCCAGCAAGGCAGTGCTTTCTTTGGCGCCAACGCGCCTTACGTGGAGGAACTGTACGAACAGTATTTGGCCGATCCTGCATCGGTTCCGGAAAACTGGCGCAAGCAGTTCGACGGACTGCCCAACGTTGCAGGTAATAAGGCGCCGGATGTCGCGCATACACCGGTCATTGAAGCCTTCGCGGAACGTGCCAGGCAGGGCGGCGGGCGCATTGCTTATGTGAACGTCGGCGCGACGCAAGGCGCGGCCAACGACGACAAGCGCTCGCAGAAAGTACTGCACTTGATTCGTGCGTACCGTGTGCTGGGTTCACGCCATTCGCAACTGGACCCGTTGAAACGCAGCGAACGCATGCCGGTGCCCGAACTGGAACTCGCGTACTACGGCCTGACCGAGGCGGACTACGAGGCCGAATTCACCATGGGTTCGTGGCAGGGCCGCATCAACGGGCAGACGGAGCGGGCCAAGCTGAAGGACATCGTCGCCGCCATCAAGAAGACCTACTGCGGTTATGTCGGCATCGAGTACATGTACATCAATTCGACCGAGCAGAAACGCTGGATTCGTGAGCAGTTTGAATCGATTCAATCGCAGCCAACGCTCAATACCGAGGAAAAACAGTTCCTGCTGGAGCGCCTGACGGCCGCCGAGACGCTGGAAAAATATCTGCATACCCGCTATGTCGGGCAGAAGCGTTTTTCGCTTGAAGGCGGGGAAAGCCTGATTCCGCTGCTGGACGACATCATCCAGGTCGCTGGTGGACAGGGCGTCAAGGAAGTGGTGCTCGGCATGGCGCATCGCGGCCGCCTGAATGTGCTGGTCAACAGCCTTGGCAAATTGCCGGCTGATCTGTTCTCCGAGTTCGAAGGCAAGCATGCGCATGACCTGGGCTCGGGTGACGTCAAGTATCACCAGGGGTTTTCCTCGGACATTCAGACCAAGGGCGGCGGCGTGCATCTGACGCTGGCGTTTAACCCATCGCACCTGGAGATTGTCAATCCAGTGGTTGAGGGATCCGTGCGTGCCCGGCAACATCGGCGCAACGACCACACCGGCAAGGAAGTGCTGCCGATGCTGGTACACGGTGATGCGGCTTTTGCCGGTCAGGGCGTGGTAATGGAAACCCTGGCCCTTTCACAGACGCGCGGTTTCAAGACTGGCGGGACGGTGCACATCGTCGTCAATAACCAGGTTGGATTCACCACCTCGGATACGCGCGACTCACGTTCGTCATTGTATTGCACCGACATTGCCAAGATGATCGAAGCGCCCGTGTTCCACGTCAACGGCGATGACCCCGAGTCGGTCCTGATGGTCGGGCGCATCGCGCTCGAGTACCGCATGAAGTTCGGCAAGGACGTCGTTATCGATATGGTCTGCTTCCGGAAGCTGGGGCATAACGAGCAGGACGAGCCGTTCGTCACGCAGCCGCTGATGTATAAGAAAATTGCCCAACATCCGGGTACGCGCAAGCTTTATGCGGACCGCCTCGTGGCGGCTGGCACGATCGCTCCAGGAGATGGCGACGACCTTGTCACCAATATTCGCGCGCGCCTGGATGCGGGCAAGAGCACGAACACAAAAATTCTTTACGGCATCAAGCCGCCGCTGGCCGTGGACTGGGCGCCGTATATCGGTCAGGGATGGCGCGCACCGGCCGATACGCGCGTACCCATCGACACCCTGAAATTCTATGCCGAACGATTAACGCAGATCCCGTCCGATTTCAAATGCCACATGTCGGTTGAGAAGTTGCTGGAAGCGCGTCGCAAGATGGGCCGGGGCGAATTGCCGCTCGATTGGGGCATGGCGGAGAACCTCGCGTACGCCTCGCTAGTCGCAACCGGCCACCCGGTGCGCATGAGCGGACAGGATTGCGGGCGTGGCACGTTCGCGCATCGCCACGCCGTGCTGCATGACCAGAACCGCGAGAAGTGGGATTCCGGCATCTACATTCCGCTGCAAAACATCGAAGCCGGACAGGCGAAGTTTGTCGTGATCGATTCGCTGCTATCAGAGGAAGCGGTGCTGGCATTCGAATATGGCTATGCCTCCGCGCAACCGTTCGAGCTGGTGATCTGGGAAGCGCAATTTGGCGATTTCGTCAACGGCGCGCAGGTGGTGATTGACCAGTTCATCGCCAGCGGCGAAACCAAATGGGCGCGGCTGTGCGGCTTGAGCCTGTTCCTGCCGCACGGCTACGAGGGCCAGGGTCCGGAACATTCATCCGCGCGCCCGGAACGTTTCCTGCAACTGTGCGCGGAACACAATATTCAGGTGGTGGTGCCATCCACAGCCGCGCAGTTGTTCCACATGATTCGCCGGCAGTCCTTGCGCGCGACGCGCAAGCCGCTGATCGTGATGATGCCGAAATCGCTGTTGCGCAAAAAGGAAGCCGGCTCGCCACTGGAAGAATTGGCCAATGGCAAATTCGAGGTGGTGATGAGCGAAACAGAGAAGCTCAACGCCAGGAAAGTGAAGCGCCTGATCTTCTGTTCCGGCAAGGTGTATTACGACATCGTTGCCGAACGCGCCAAGCGTGCCATTGACGACATTGCCGTGATGCGCATCGAACAGCTTTATCCGTTTCCTCACGAGGAATTCGCGGAACAGATCGCGCTCTATCCAAATGCGAAGTCGGTGGTATGGGTGCAGGAAGAGCCGGGCAACCAGGGCGCGTGGCATCGCATCCAGCACTACCTGCTGCGGAACATGCGCGCCGATCAGACGCTGAGCTACTCGCTGCGTCCTTCTTCCGCGTCACCGGCGGTCGGTTACGCCGCCAAACACGCCGAACAGCAGAAGGAGTTGGTTGAGGCGGCGCTGACCTGGGAAAGCGCGGCGGCGAAAAAATCCTCCGTGGCGCAGATGGGGGCGTTGGCAAAGCTCGTGGAATAGTCAAGTAATACACTCCTTCTCCAACGCGAGAGGGAGCCAGTCAGATAAAGGAAGAAAACATGCAGATCGAAGTCAAAGTGCCTACGCTTTCCGAATCGATTACCGAAGCCACGTTGGTCACCTGGCATAAGCGCGAGGGTGAAGCCGTCAAGCGCGATGAAAATCTGATTGATATCGAGACCGACAAAGTGGTGATGGAGTTGCCCGCACCGGCAGATGGCGTCATCGTCAAGATCATCAGGGCCGATGGCAGCACCGTGACGGCGGGCGAAGTGATCGCGATGATTGATACCGAAGTCAAGGCTGCCGCGCCGGCGCCCGCGGCGGCTTCTGTCGCCGCCGCCCCGGCCAAAGCTGCCGTGCCCGCCGCAGGCGCTGCGGCAAGTCCCGCTGCCGCCAAGATTGCCGCCGAGAACAGCGTCAACACGAATGACATCGCCGGGTCCGGGCGTGGCGGACGCGTGACCAAGGAAGATGTTGTCAACAAGGTTGCCGGCGCCCCCGCCGCCGTTGCCGCGCCCGCCGTCGCCAAGCCGGCACCCGCCCCTGCCGTGCAGCTACCGGCCGGTGACCGCACCGAGCAGCGCGTGCCGATGACCCGCCTGCGCGCCCGCATCGCCGAGCGCCTGCTGCAATCACAAGCGACGGCCGCCATCCTCACCACGTTCAACGAAGTGAACATGGCGCCGGTGATTGACCTGCGAAATCTTTATAAGGACAAGTTTGAAAAGACGCATGGCGTGAAACTGGGTTTCATGTCGTTCTTTGTGAAGGCAGCCGTGCATGCGCTGAAGAAATATCCGATCGTCAACGCCTCGATCGATGGCAATGAAATTGTCTACCATGCTTACTACGATATTGGCATCGCCGTCGGCTCGGATCGCGGTCTGGTGGTGCCGATCCTGCGTAACGCCGACCAGATGTCGATTGCCGATATCGAAAAGAAAATTGCCGAATTCGGCCAGAAGGCCAAGGAAAGCAAACTGACCATCGAAGATCTGTCCGGTGGCACGTTCTCGATTTCCAACGGCGGCGTGTTTGGCTCGATGCTGTCGACGCCGATCATCAATCCGCCGCAGTCGGCAATTCTCGGCGTGCACGCCACCAAGGAGCGCGCGGTGGTGGAAAACGGGCAGATCGTGATCCGTCCCATCAACTATCTCGCCATGAGTTACGACCATCGCATCGTCGACGGCCGCGAAGCGGTGCTGTCGCTGGTGGCGATGAAAGAGGCGCTGGAAGATCCGGCAAGGTTGTTGCTGGATATCTAGTGCCCAATTTGTGACGGAGTGACAAGCATTGGCCAAGAAAAAATGGTCTCCTGCCAACCTGTTCAAGCAACTGCTGTTTTTTGTGCTCGGCGCGATTCTCACCGGCTTTCTCACCGTGTTTTTCGCGAAGTTGCTCGGCCACTACATCGGCACGCATTTCTCCGTGTCGCTGGGCGTCGGGCTCGCAGTGGCATTGACGCTCTGGCTCTCGCAATTGGTAAAGAATCCCCCATTTTTATTGAAGGGCACCTCACCGTTGATTGCCGGATTCTGCGCGGCGCTGGGTGTGCACATTTCGCGAGTGTGGTTAAGTTAATCAAGGGTTGAATCATGTCGAAAGCATTTGATGTCGTCGTCATCGGCGCCGGTCCCGGCGGTTACATTGCGGCGATTCGTGCCGCGCAACTGGGTTTCAATGTCGCGTGCATCGAGGGCTGGAAGAATCCCAAGGGCGAGATGGCGCTCGGCGGTACGTGTTTGAACGTCGGCTGCATTCCTTCGAAGGCGCTGTTGCAGTCCTCGGAGAATGTCGAGCAGCTTGAACACAAGTTCGCCGAACACGGCATCACGGCGGCCGGCATAAAAATCGACCTGGCCAAGATGCAGGCGCGCAAGGACGGCATCGTCAGCAAGATGACCAAGGGCATCGAATTCCTGTTGCGAAAGAACAAGGTGACGTGGCTGAAGGGCTTTGGCAAGTTTGTCGCAGGCAGCGATGCGGACACCTACAACCTTGAAATTGCCAATGGCGAGGCCAAGGAAAACGTCACCGCCAAGTACGTCATCATCGCCACCGGGTCCAAGGCGCGCCACCTGCCGGGCATCGTCGTCGACAACGTCGGCATTTGCGATAACGAAGGCGCACTCGCGTTTACCGCGGTGCCGAAACGGCTCGGTGTGATCGGGGCAGGCGTCATCGGCCTTGAGTTGGGCAGCGTCTGGCGCCGCCTTGGCGCCGAAGTGACGGTGCTCGAGGCGCTGCCGAATTTCCTGGGTGTGACCGATGAAGCCATTCAGAAGGAAGCGTGGAAGGTTTTCACCAAGGATCAGGGGCTGAACATCAAGCTCGGCGTGAAGATCGAAAAAGTCACGCAGAAGAAAACCGCCATCACCATCGATTACACCGATGAAAAGGGCCTCGCGCAAAAACTGGAATGCGACAAACTGATTGTGTCGGTGGGCCGCGTGCCGAATACAGATGGGCTGGGCGCCAACAATGTCGGCCTCAAGGTAAGCGATCGCGGCTTCATCGAAGTCGATGATCATTGCAAGACCAATCTGCCGAACGTGTACGCCATCGGCGACGTGGTGCGCGGACCGATGCTCGCGCACAAGGCCGAGGACGAGGGCGTGGCCGTCGCGGAAACCATCGCGGGGCAAAAACCGCACGTCGATTTCAACACCATTCCATGGATCATCTACACCTCGCCTGAAGTGGCGTGGGTAGGCAAGACCGAGCAGCAGTGCAAGGCGGAAGGTATCGCGGTCAAGACCGGCCAGTTTCCTTTCTTGGCCAATGGCCGCGCACTGGGGCAGGGCGAAGCCGGCGGATTCGTGAAGATCATTGCCGACGCCAATACGGACCGCATTCTCGGCGGCCACATCATTCACGCGCACGCCTCGGAATTGATTCAGGAGCTCGTGACGGCAATGGAATTCAAGGCGGCGGCGGAAGATATCGCGCGCATTGTGCACGGCCACCCGACGTTGTCCGAAGCGGTGAAGGAAGCGGCGCTGGCGGTGGACAAACGTACGCTCAACATGTGAGGCGTGCCTGAATAACGGTATGAAACTCAAGCACTGGTGCGGCGTACAGGCGAAAAATGGCTGTAAAGGCGCGCCAGTGCTAGTGTTTTTGCGGACCAACCTGTCGTTCAAGCGTTTCCTCCGACCTGCATGAGCCATCGCGCAAAACACCTCCCCAACATCACCGGCGAAGTCTCCGAGATCGAAAGAATCGAAGCCTCAAGCCCGCTCGAGTGGTACTGGAAATTCTCGCAGCAATCCGATTTCGTCTCCGATCCCGCGCAGCTCGCGGTACTCAAGCATCTTGAGCGGCTGCACGAGGACCTCGAAAAATACCGCCAATACCGGCAGGGCAAGATCAACCGGCTCGTAACCAATTTCGGCGGCGGCAAGAAACCTCCGCGCGGCCTGTACGTGTGGGGCAGCGTGGGGCGCGGCAAGTCGCTGATGATGGATGCCTTCTACAACGTCTGCACGCTTAAGCGCAAACGTCGTGTGCATTTTCATGAATTCATGCGCGAGATTCACGCCGCGATGCAAGCAAACGGCGGCGCGGAAGACCCGCTTGACCTGGTGTCCGACAAGATTGCGCGGCAACTGCGATTATTGTGTTTCGACGAGTTTCACGTCAGCGATATCGCCGATGCGATGATTCTCGGCCGTCTGGTCGAGATGCTGATCAACAAGGGTGTCGTGCTGGTGATGACATCCAATTACCAGCCGGATGATCTTTATCCCAACGGTTTGCAGCGGTCGCGTTTCCTGCCCGCCATCGAAACATTGAAGGCTGAACTGGAAGTCATCGAAATCGCCGGTGAGCGCGATCATCGCCGCCGCATTCTTGATTCCATTGCCGTCTATCACACGCCGAACACGCCTGCCGCCGAACAGGCACTCGCGCGTGCGTTCGAGGCGATGTCAAAGGCCTCGTATACTTCCCACGGTCACATCACCATCGGCTCGCGCGAGGTCGCCTTTCAGCGGCGCGCCAAAGGCGTCATCTGGTTTGCCTTCGAAGACCTTTGCGTGAAGGCGCGTTCACAGGTAGATTATCTGGAAATTGCCAGTAGTTATCACACGGTACTGATATCCGGCATTCCGCAATTGCACGCGAAAAATCGCGCCGACGTGGTACGGAGATTGACTTGGCTGGTCGATGTTTTCTACGACCAGCGGGTGAAACTGATTTGCTCGGCGGATGCCCAACCGGAGTGGCTCGTGATTGATGATCGTGTTGTGAACAAGGCTGCCGCAAGCGCCAAGGGAAAATCCGCCGGTGATGGTAGCTTGATGGTATCGGCGGAATTCGGTCGCACCGCCTCAAGGCTGAAGGAAATGCAGTCGAAGGATTATTTTTCGAGAAAGCACGCGTCGGCGACGGATCCGCACGTGCTTGAGCGCGGTTAGGAGGGAAACCAATGATACGAGGGATCATTACGCGCATTGCCGGTGTCCTGCTGTTGGCGGCGCTATCACTTCCTGCCCGTGCCGCGATCAACTATCAGGATATGTGGTGGAACCCCAACGAATCCGGCTGGGGCGTGAATATCGCGCAGCAGGACAACACCATGTTTGCGACATGGTTTATCTATGGCGCGAATCGCCAGCCGCTTTGGCTGGTGATGTCGAATGCGCAAAGATCAGGCGCCGCCGGGAATACGTTCACCGGCGAGCTGTACCAAACCGTCGGCACGCCATTTTCCGTGACACCGTTTGTACCGTTGCCGGCCTCTGACGTCACGCAGGTTGGCACCGCGACATTCATTTTTTCGAATGCGCGCGCGGGCACGCTCACCTATACCGTGAACAACGTGCAAGTCGTCAAGCCAATCACCCGGCAACCACTCGCCAACATCAATCTCACGGGAACCTACTACGGCGGGTTGTTTCGCACCGCCACTTGCGCGAGTAGCGGCGTCAGCAACAGCATCTATTCGATCACGCACACGCCCGCCATTGGCTCAGCCAGTATCACCGAGGTTGGGGGAAACAACTGCCGGTTTACCGGCACGCTGACCCAGTTCGGCTCCATATTCGAGGGCAGCGGCAGCTACACGTGTCAAGGCGAGACAGGCACCTGGACCGGTGCCGAAGGTACTGGGGGCGAATCGACTTTTGCGATGAAGTTAACGCTGCAAACGGGCGCCGGGACCTGTACCGCAACCCTCGGCGGATTCAAGTCACCCTGAACCACGAAAGGCGATCACATGAGCACTTTCAAAGGCATTCTGCTGAACAAGACCGACGCGGGTTTCAGCGCGGCGCTTGCGGACATTGAAGAATCGCAACTGCCCACCGAGGGCGACGTGACGGTGGCGATCGACTATTCGACCATCAATTACAAGGACGGCCTCGCCATCGCCAACAAATCGCCGGTGGTGCGCAAATGGCCGATGGTGGCGGGGATCGACGGCGCGGGCACGGTGCTGTCCAGCGACCATCCCGCCTGGAAACCCGGTGACAAGGTCATCCACACCGGTTTCGGCACCGGTGAAACGCACTGGGGCTGCCTCGCGGAAAAAGCGCGGCTGAAAGGCGATTGGCTGGTGCCGCTGCCGCTGGACTTCACCACGCGGCAGGCCATGGCCATCGGTACCGCGGGCTACACCGCCATGCTCGCGGTGATCGCACTGGCGAAACATGGCGTCACGCCGGGCCAGGGCGAAATACTTGTCACCGGCGCCGCGGGCGGCGTGGGCAGTGTGGCGATCACGCTGCTGGCGGCGCGCGGTTACACCGTGGTGGCCTCGACCGGCCGGCTCAATGAATCGGAATACCTGAAATCGCTTGGCGCCAGTAGCGTGATCGACCGCAACGAGCTTTCCGCGCCCGGCAAACCGCTGCAAAAGGAGCGCTGGGCGGGTGTCGTGGATTCGGTTGGCTCACACACGCTGGTCAATGCGCTGGCGCAGTGCCGCTACGGCGCGGTGGTGGCGGCGTGCGGACTCGCGCAGGGCATGGATTTGCCCGGTTCGGTCGCGCCCTTCATCTTGCGTGGCGTGACGCTGGCCGGCATTGACAGCGTGTACACCCCGCAGGTGCGACGCCGCGAAGCTTGGGCGCATCTTGCCAGCGAGCTGGACGCCAAAAAACTGGATGCGTTGACCACCGAAATTGGATTGTCGCAAGCGATCGCCCGCGCCCCGGATATTCTGGCCGGGCAGATTCGTGGGCGGCTGGTAGTGAACGTGCACGGCTGACCGGTCACGGCGCCGTTTTCGCGAAAAGTCAGCTTCTTGTAAGGGCGTCACGGCAGAATCATGGCCAGCAACGTGTTATCTGGAGTTACTTGTCGTCCGGGAACACGTCACGGGCGGCGGATTTAACCATTTTTGACAAACGATTCGCTATGACGGCGATGCAACAACCGCCTAGAATATCGTTCTGAATTTGATTTGTCCGATTTCTTGCCGAGAATGCTGTTATGACTTCCCCTGTTGATGACGATCCATTTGATCTTGATTTCACCAGTGCGTTTGCCAAGGAAACCAAGGTCAAGGAGCCTGAGCCGACTCCTCAGGAACATAAGCAGATCGTCGAGGAAGCCATCATTGGAGAATCCAAGCTCACCAGCAATGGATTTTTCGTGCGCATCAACAAGGCCGCCCCCAATCGCAAGCCGCGGCGCGCGCCGCCGGCCGTACTGGTAGTGGAAGACGATATTGTTACCGCAACACTGATCACGCGCATTCTCGAAGCCAGCGGTTTCATGGTGAAACACGCGGCCGATCGCGAAGGCATTGTCGCCGGCCTGAAGACATCGCCAGACCTGGTAATCCTGGATGTGCTGATGCCAGATGCCAACGGCTTCGACATCCTGAATCGCATTCGGCAGCACGAGAGTTTGAAAGACATGCCAGTACTGATGCTGACCAGCCTGGGCGCGCTGGACGATATTCTGAAAGGGTTGAAACTTGGCGCGAACGGGTACCTGACCAAGCCGGCGAAATCGACGGCATTGCTGGATGCGATCAAGACGGTGCTGGTGTAGTTGACGCCTTTTTGGGTTAGCCCGAGCGGTTGCGCCCTCGGCAACCCTGCCGGGTATTTGTTCTGGATCAAAACAAGGGATGGCCAATGCGCCATTCTATGCGCTGAATAAAAGGCTCAAACAGCCTGTCAATTGCACTGGCATTACGGGACGCTAATCAAGCCTGCGCAGCAAACCTACACCGCAAGACTACGCAGGCACAATCGGCAGGAACAGCCGTTACTTGGAGAAGATCATGGGGACCTACAAGCAGTTTCACGCAAAATCCATCAACCAGCCGGATGAATTCTGGACCGAGCAGGCGGCGCGCATCGATTGGGTGAAGCCCTTCAACAAGGTTTGTGATTATGGGAAGCCGCCCTTCGCCAAATGGTTTGTCGGCGGCGAAACCAATCTTTGCTACAACGCGATCGATCGCCATCTCGCCACGCGCGCGGACCAGAAAGCGCTGGTGTGGATTTCCTCCGAAGTCGAACAAACGAAAACGTACACCTATCGCGACATGTTCGACGAGGTCAATCGCTTCGCCGCCGTGCTGAAATCGCTAGGCGTGGGCAAGGGCGATCGCGTGCTGATTTACATGCCGATGATTCCCGAAGCGGTATTCGCCATGCTTGCCACCGTGCGCATTGGCGCGATTCACTCGGTGGTGTTCGGCGGCTTCGCGGCGGCGTCATTGGCCGCGCGCATTGATGACGCCAAACCGAAAGTCATGATCACCGCCGATGCCGGATCGCGCATGGGCAAGATCATTCCGCTGAAGCCGCTGACGGATGAATCGATCAAGCTTTCGGAGCATCCGCCGAAACATGTGGTGATCGTCAACCGCGGCCTCGACCACGGCATGCAAGTCACGCCGGGCCGCGACATGGATTACGGCGTACTGCGCAACCGGCACATGAATGACGTCGTGCCGTGCGAGTGGCTGGAATCCTCGGAACCCAGCTACATCCTCTACACCAGCGGCACCACCGGCAAGCCGAAGGGCGTGCAACGGGACACCGGCGGCTATGCGGTCGCGCTTGCGGCCTCGATGCCGAACATCTTCGCGACCGGGCCTGCGGACGTCTATTTCTGCACCTCCGACATCGGCTGGGTGGTGGGCCACTCATACATCATCTACGGCCCGCTCATCAACGGCAGCACCACCATCATGTATGACGGCGTGCCGCTGCGCCCCGATGCCGGCGTGTGGTGGAACATCGTGCAACAATATCAGGTCAAGGTGATGTTCTCCTCGCCAACCGCGATCCGCGTGCTGAAAAAACAGGATCCCGCCTTCCTCACCAAGTACAACTTGTCCTCGCTGCGATATTTGTTCCTCGCCGGCGAGCCGCTCGACCAGCCGACCTCCGACTGGATCGAAAAAGGCATCGGTGTGAAGGTGATCGACAACTACTGGCAGACCGAAACCGGCTGGCCGATCCTCTCCGCTGAACCCGGCATCGAAGAGACACCACGTAAACTCGGCTCACCCAGCTTCGCATCCTACGGCTACAACCTGAAACTGAAACACGAAGAAACCGGCAAGCAAGTCGGGCCCGACGAAAAAGGTGTGCTGTGCATCATGCCGCCACTGCCACCCGGCTGCATGAGCACGATCTGGGGCGACGACGAACGCTTCGTCAAAACCTATTTCTCGACCTTTCGCGACGAACAGGTTTACACCACGTTCGACTGGGCCACCTGTGATGCCGACGGCTACTACTTCATCATGGGCCGCACGGACGATGTGATCAACGTGGCCGGCCATCGCCTCGGTACGCGCGAGATCGAAGAGGCCGTACAGAATCACCCGAACATCGCCGAAGTGGCGGTGGTGGGCGTGGCCGATTCACTCAAAGGCCAGGTGCCGATCGCGTTCGCGGTGGTGAAAGACACCAGCAAGACCGCCACCCCCGAACTCGCCGCCGCGCACGAAAAAGAAGTCATGGCCACCGTCGACAAAGAACTCGGCGCCATCGGCCGTCCGGCGCGCGTGCACTTCGTCAATGTGCTGCCAAAGACACGCTCCGGCAAACTGCTGCGGCGCGCGATCCAGGCGCTGTGCGAAGGGCGCGATCCGGGGGATCTCACCACGATCGAGGATCCGTTGGCGCTGGAGCAGTTGAAGTTGGCGTTGGCGAAGTAATCGCGCGGCGTACGACTGTTTCGCTGACAGTTTTCCGGCGAATGGCCGTAAGTGCCAAATGCGCAAATACACGTTTATCGACCGAGCTAAACCCTAGTACCAGCGGGCTTCTCAGAGGAAAAGGCCTCCAGAACCCGCTCCAGTGCTAGAGTTTCAAATGTACGCGACGATGTTCGTTAATGGAAACACCATTCTCAAAATCGTCTTGATAGTACGATGAATGAGTATTGGAACCCGACCCTAGCTCGTGCCAGCTAACTCCTATGGTTCAGGGCGATGGGAATCCGCCGCGCCCCAAACTGTTCTTTCACCGCAAACTCCCCAAACCGCCCCGGCAACACCGTCCCACAATCCGGGCAGCCACCTTCCGGTGTCACGCGATATTCCAGAATCCGGTGCCAGTCGCGGCGAATGAGGCTGGTCCCGCAACCCGCGCAAGACGTGACACCGCCTTCGCGGTCATGCACATTCCCGGTGTAGACGTAATGCAGCCCCTCGCCCAGCGCGATGCGCCGCGCCCGCGTGAGCGTCGCGGCCGGGGTCGCCGGGATCGCGCCCATCTTGAAATCGGGATGGAACGCCGTGAAATGCAGCGGCACGTCCGGCCCGAGTTCCCTGGCGATCCACTTCGACATCGCGGTGAGTTCGGCATCCGAATCGTTTTCGCCGGGGATCAGGAGCGTGGTGATTTCGAACCAGACGTTGGTTTCGTGCTTCAGGTACGCGAGCGTATCGAGCACGGGTGCGAGTTCGGAGCCGGTCAGCTTGCGGTAGAAAGATTCGGTGAAGGCTTTCAGGTCGACGTTTGCCGCGTCCATCTTGGCGTAGAACTCGCGGCGCGCGACCGGTGAGATGTAGCCCGCCGTAACCGCGACCGTCTGGATGCCGCGCGCGTGGCAGGCGTCGGCGGTGTCCATCGCGTATTCGGCGAAGATGACCGGGTCGTTGTAGGTGAATGCCACGCTCTTGCAGCCGGCGCGCTCCGCGGCCAGCGCAATTTCCGTCGGCGAGGCCTGGTCCATCAGGCGGTCCATGTCGCGCGATTTCGAGATGTCCCAGTTCTGGCAGAACTTGCACGCGAGGTTGCAGCCGGCGGTGCCGAATGAAAACACGGATGAGCCGGGGTAAAAATGGTTGAGCGGCTTTTTCTCGATCGGATCGATACAAAAGCCTGACGAGCGCCCATAGGTCGTGAGCACCATCGCGTCGCCGTGGCGCGCACGCACGAAGCAGGCGCCGCGCTGGCCTTCGTTCAGCTTGCACTCGCGCGGGCAGAGGTCGCACTGGATGCGGCCGTCGGCCAGGCGCTGCCACCAGCGGCCGGGGTGCAGGGAGCCTTCGAGGGGTTCGAGGGTGGTGGGGGTAGATTCGATGGTGTCGATGGGGGTCATGACAATGTTGCTCACCACGAATTCGCATTGAATGCGAACCTGCGATGCATATTAGTTGTCGCCGCGGCGAAGGCCGGGGGTGAAGCGGGGAATTCGCAGAGCATCCTCTGCGCGCGCTGAACTCCGAGCCCATGCAGGGGCTTGGCCTGAGTTTGGTGAACGAAAGATGTTACGAAACTTGGGCCCCGGCCTTCGCCGGGGCGACATGTTAAGAATTCCGCGTTGCACTTGCCTTGCAGTTCAGCAACTAGTCCTGACTGGATATGGCTGCTTGAATGATTCATTCAACAGTCTCCCTCTCACAATGTTTCTCAACACCATAGCGCCGCACACGCAGATCCGCATGCCAGAAATCACCCGGCAGGCCCGCCTTGCGTTTCAGCTCGCGAAGAAAACTGGACACGTCCGGCAGGTTTTCCCAGACTTGCGGGAGGAATGTCGAGCGGTGGCGGCCGTACTCAAGCACCACGCCGTCGATGCCGGGGCGCAGCTTGGCCATCGCGTCCGCTTCGTTGTCGCACGGTAGCGGCTCGGATGGCGTGAGGATCGATACTTCCACTTCGATGTGTTCGAGTTCAAGGTGCGAAACCGGCACAAAGCGCCGGTCGTAAAGCGCGGCGGCAACGGCATTGGCCGCGATGTCTTCGCCGAGCGGGCGATGAGCTTCGAGTGAGCCGATGCACCCGCGCAAGTCGCCATCCTGGCGCAGGGTCACGAATGAGGCACCATTCTCCCGCAGCCACAGGGCGTTAGCCATGTCGGGTGGGGTGCGGGATGCGGACGCGCCTTCTCCACCTTCTCCACGTTTGCCACTTTTTCCGAGCGCGTGCTCGAGGGCGTCGCGTGCGATTTGCAGGACGATATGGCGGCGTTCAAGCATGGCCTGCCTCGCTTTCCGTTTTTTCCGACGTTGCCGCTTTCTCGCGAAAGGCAAAGGCGCCGTAGCCGACCACGCGGCTGCGGTCGCCGGCCGTGTCGCCGGAATTGCGCAGGTCAATCTGCTCAACCTCCATCCCGCGCCGGCGCGCGAGATTGGTGAGCCCGTTGATCGCTGTCGCGCCGCACGCCTGTTCGTGGGTGAGATCGGAATCCAGCGCGTTGATGGCGCGTGCGGTCTCACCGTCGACTGATCGTGCCGAACGGTAATCGAGAAAATGCGACAGGTCCGAGCTCACTACGATCAGCGTCTCCTCGCCACCCCAGAGCGCATCAAGCACTTCAGCGACCTCGCCGGGTGTCGCCTGGCCGACGACCAGGGGCACCAGCCGGAAATCGCCCAGCACCGACTGCAGAAACGGCAGTTGGACTTCCAGGCTGTGCTCCTGGGCATGCGCGTCTTCGCGCACGGTGACTTGCGGCAGCGACGTAATCGCCCGCACGGCATCGGCATCGATCTCGACATCGCCGAGCGGTGACGCAAACGCGACCGCATCCGGCAGCGCGATTCCGCGCAGCCACACCCGGTGCGCCGGGCCGATTAGCACGACGCGGCGGATGCGCCCGCGCAACGGGGCGAGGCGCGCATAAATGCTCGCGGCGATGGGGCCGGAATAGATATAGCCGGCATGGGGCGCGATGATGGCTTTTGGCGGGCGATCAGATTGCGCATCGCCCGCGACATCCGCGAGCAGCGACTTAACCGACGCCGCAAGAATCTTTGTGTCGCCGGGGTAAAACGCACCCGCCACGGCGGTTGGGCGGATTGAATTCATGTGACCTTCTCCTTTCATTTCGATGATATGGGGGCGGCGTGCGGAAACAAAAGTGGCAATATCGGCCTGATGAAGGTCGCCACGCGTGGTCGGTATCCCGCGATTTGGGTGGCTTCTGGGCGCCGTACTCGCATGCTATGATCGGTCCAACAAAACAAGAAGCTGGCCATTCGCATCGGCTTGGCTCAATAAGAGTTTGGCGGCACCAACGTTGTGTCATGCCGAATGCGCACACACTCACAATGGAAGGAAGAGCCATGTCCCGGCGATTGAGATTTAATGCCTTTATGGTAGGTATTCTGGCGCTTGGAATTGCGGCCGCCGGCTACGTGATTCATGGCGTTCTGCACCGCGATGCCCGCGACGGCACCGTTCAGACGGCAAACCTGCTGATGGCCGCCGCGGAAGCCACGCGCAGTTACACCACGACGTACATCAAGCCACAGCTTGACCAGCGCCTCGCGATCGAATTTCTGCCGCAAACCGTTCCCGCGTTTGCCGCGACCGAGACGATCATTGCACTGAGAAAGCAGTTTCCCGAATACACGTACAAAGAAGCCACGCTCAATCCCACCAATCCGCGCGACCGTGCGACGGATTGGGAGACGGATATCGTCAACATGTTTCGTTCCAACGCCGCGCTGAAAGAAGTCGTCGGTGAGCGTACACAGGGGCCAAGGCAGGCGCTGTATTTCGCCAAGCCCATCAAGATCACCAATCCGTCGTGCCTGAGCTGTCACAGCACCGCCGCGGCCGCGCCTCCGTCAATGATCCGGCTCTATGGCGAAGCGAATGGCTTCGGCTGGAAGCAGGACGAGATCATTGGCGCGCAGATTGTGTCGGTGCCGCTTTCGGTCGCGACCGAGTCTGCCGGCAAGACGTTTGCGATGGTAATGGGGGCACTGTGCGCACTCGCCCTGCTGGCCCTGGTGGCCGGCAATCTGTTGCTTGGATCGCCTGACGCACGTAAAGCAACTTGAGCCAGGATACTCTTAGTGTGCTTCCTCGCGTTCCGCTCGATGAACCGTGCCCGATGCAATATGCCGTCTGAGCGCATGCAAGTAAAGGCGAAATTCCATTCGTACATGGCAGCGTTCAGTTCGGCCTTGCTTGCGGGGCTATGCCTGATTGCGGTTGCCCTGCCGTCCGATTCGTGTGCGGCTGAGAACCGGCGCAATACGGGGGGCTCGTCGCCGGTGGCGACGGAGGCGGTGGTGGCGGGCGAGAGCCGCATTGCACTGGTCATCGGCAATGGCAACTACCGGTCTTCACCATTGCCGAATCCCGTCAACGATGCGCGCGCGATTGGCGGCGTGCTGAAGGATTTGGGCTTTCGCGTCAGGCTGCTGGAAAATGCGACGCTGAAGGAAATGTCGGACGCCGCGCGGGATTTTGGCGATCTGCTGCAGCAGGGCGGTGTGGGTCTCTTTCTATTACGCCGGCCACGGCGTGCAGATCAAGGGACGCAATTTTCTGATCCCCGTTGGGGCCGATATCCAGCGCGAGGATGAGGTGACGTACAACGCGTTTGATGCGGGCCGGCTGCTGGAAAAGATGGAAGCGGCGCGCAGCCGTATCAACATTGTCATTCTCGATGCCTGCCGAAATAATCCGTTTACTCGCAGTTTCCGCTCGGCCAGCCAGGGCCTCGCACAGATGGAGGCGCCCGTCGGCTCGTACGTTGCCTTTGCGACTGCGCCCGCCACGGTCGCCAGCGACGGCAACAGCGGTAACGGCCTTTACACCCAGCATTTGCTTGAGGCGATGCGTGCGCCCGGACTGAAGATCGAAGAGGTGTTCAAGAAGGTGCGGGTCAAGGTCATGGCCGATTCCGAAGGCAAGCAGGTCCCGTGGGACAATTCTTCGCTGACGGGCGATTTCTATTTCGTGCCGCCGCAATCAGTGGCCACACAAGGCGCACCCGCGGCGCTCTCACAAAGTGCGCCACCTGAACCGGCGCCGCCTTCCGCGGACGACAAGACCGCGCGAGCCGACGTTGAGTCCGCCCCGGCCGCGGCGGAGAAGCGATCGTCGGGCAACAAGGTGCTGGTCGCCAGCATCCCACCCCGTAACGTCACGCCGCCCGCCCGTCCGCCCGCGCCCAAGGTCGACCCTGCCACCAGCGAGGCCAATGTTGCGCTCTACAAAAAAGGCATGGATGCAAAAGGCAAAGGTGACCTTGCCGCGGCAGGGGAGGCATTCGGAGTCGCTGCGGAAGCGGGGCACCCGGGAGCAGGATATGAAATGGGGCTCCTGCTGAAAATAGGCCGAAAGCCCATCACGCAAGATCTTGCCCGCGCGCATCAATATTTCCTCAAGTCCGCCGAACAAAAGAATTTGTTGTCGCAATACGAACTTGCGCAGATGTTTGCACAGGGCGTGGGCACCAAGAAGAACTGCAGCCAGGCAACCAAGTGGGCGCTCAAGTCGGCCCAGGCCGGTTCGGCGGATGCGGCGGTGCTGCTGGGTGAACTCTATCGCGCCGACTGCGATGGTGCAAAGAACCCGAGTGAAGCCGCTCG
This sequence comes from Betaproteobacteria bacterium, assembly GCA_016720925.1. Classification (NCBI taxonomy): domain Bacteria; kingdom Pseudomonadati; phylum Pseudomonadota; class Betaproteobacteria; species Betaproteobacteria bacterium. The sequence goes on from JADKJR010000036.1 coordinate 299,567, forward strand.
ATGGTTGCGTATGGCGGCGGACCAGGGCGTCGCAAACGCGCAGTTTTCGCTGGGCGTGCTGTACATGAATGGTGACGGCGTGCCAAAAGATGCCAATGAAGCACGCAAATGGCTCACTGCGGCGGCAGGCAAAGGCAACACATCCGCACGATTCTATTTGGAGCGGATCGGCAAGTAACGATCAATTGGGGCGCGGCGCGTGTCGGCCGCCTGCCCCACGACAACCGGCATTCAGCCGTTTTTGCCATAAGCCCACCTGCGCGGGTGGGAAATGCAGTACCCCGTTGACTTTCTATCCCGTGCTAATTAATCTCAGCTAACGGCAATTGGGCTTGGCAAGTCAGGCGGCTCTGGCGCGGTATGCGTCACGCCTCGTGTAGCCCAGCGTACCGCGGTCGCATAGCGCCTCCGCGACCATCAACACCCGCGCCAAGGAGAGAAGATGCCCACCAACATCACCCCTGTCCTGATTTTCCCCGGTGATATCGACAGCACCGATCGCGCCAGGAATCCACCGGACTATTCCTACAGGATCCTCGCCGAGGGCGACTCGTGGTTTTCGTTTGGCTCGTGGCGCCTGCAGAGCCTGCCGCGGCATTTGCGCTTCAGCAAGGACACCATGATTGTGACCTTGGCGGAACCCGGCGATACCATCACGCGAATGTCGAGCATCGCGAAAAACCCGGCGCTGGAAATGCAGTTGACGAATCAATCGGGCCAAAGGTGGGATGCGATCCTGCTGAGCGGCGGCGGCAATGATCTTATCGACAATGCAGGCGCGATCATTCCTGTCAGCGCACGGCAACAGTCGGCAAACAGGGCGCCGGAGGAATACTGCAATCTCAACGTCCTGCGTGGGACGTTGACGGCGGTGGCGCGCGGTTACGCCAGGATCGTCGAGCTGCGCGACCGGGCCAGGATCAGTCCGTGCGTCGGCAAACCCATCATCACGCACACCTATGATCGGTGCACGCCGCGCGATGCACCGGCGCGATTCGCGTTTCTCACGCAGGGGCCGTGGCTGTTTCCGGCGATGCGGGCGGCGAAGATTCCCGATGATCGATGGAATGACGTGGCGGACTTCATCATGGATGCGCTCGCGGAACGCCTGCTCGGTCTCGCGGAGACATTGCCGAATTTCCACGTGGTGGAAACGCGTGGCGCGACGGTTCGCGCGGCGTCGGACGCGAAAGGCGACAGCAACGATTCCGAGAATGAAATTCACTTGACCAAAGGCGGTTGCCGGAAAGTGGCGGCGAGAGTCAGTGCGCGGCTGGAGGCATTGTTGCCCTGATTGACGCGATTTAGTGACCGGCGACAGGTTGAAGAATCTCGATTCTTTCACGCCAGGCACTCAGACGGCTCAAAGTGGAAAGCGACAATTGCCATGCCCAAGAACCTCGTGATTTTTTGTGACGGCACCGGCAACCAGTTTGGCAACCGCAACAGCAATGTGCTCAAACTGTTTGCCGCCTCATTGCGCGATCCGCGGACGCAGCTGTGCCACTACGACCCCGGCGTCGGCACGTTTGGGCTGCGGGAGGCGTTGTTCGAGTGGCAGAAAGTACCGGCCAAGATTTTCGGTCTCGCCTTTGGTTGGGGCATCACGCGCAATATCGAGGAGGCGTACTCCTTCCTCATGAAGAATTACGAGCCGGATGACCGGATTTACATTTTCGGTTTCAGCCGGGGTGCGTTCACGGCACGCGCCATCGCCGGCATGGTTCACGCAGTCGGGCTCATGTTTCCGCAACATGAAAACCTGATTGAATATGCGACGCGCTTGTACCAGAAGGTACCTGGCGGCGAGGACAAGAAGCGTGAGTTTTTCGATATTCAGGAGAAGTTTCGCGGGCAGTTTTCACGTGAATGCAAAATTCATTTTCTTGGCCTGTGGGATACGGTCAAGTCGGTTGGCTGGTTTGGTTCGCCGGTGAGTTTTCCGTACACCACGAACAATCCGTCGGTGCACAGGGTTCGCCATGCAATTTCCATTGATGAGCGCCGTTGCTTCTTTCGTCAGAACCTGTGGTCGCCGATTGCGACGCAGGATGTGAGGCAAGTCTGGTTTGCGGGTGCGCATTCCGATGTCGGTGGCGGCTATCAGGAAGACGAAGGCGGTCTCGCCAGAATTTCACTCGAATGGATGGCGCGCGAAGCGGAATTGGCAAAGCTTGCGCTGGTTGAAAGCGAGTTGCAGGTTGCCCTTGGCAAGGGCAAATATCCGCCGCGGGATTTCAAGGCCGACGCGCACGAGTCGCTGAAGCAAGTCTGGTGGCTCGCGGAATTCCTGCCGCGCCGATTTGAAGATCCCCGACGGGATTTCGCCGTCACCTGGCGATTTCCGATCGTAAACTGGCGGGAGCTTGGCAAGAGCCGGTTCATCCGCGCGGATGTTTCCGCGGTCCATCAGTCGGTGCTCGATCGCATGAATTCCCCAGAGGACTATGTGCCCGACAACTTGCCGGCGAGCTTGCCGGTAGAGCCGTGGAGTGCAACCGCGTCAACTTCCGCTGCGGAGGCCAATCATGTTGCGTGAGGAATTTGGAGTGTTTGGGACGCTGGGTGGCGCCTCGGGTGACGTATTGCTGGCGAAGGCGATTATTCTCGCCGGGCTGGTGCCGGGCGAATTCGCCGCGCAGTTTGAACGCCCCAACATTCGCGCGACCGAATGGGATACCCAATTCGCGCTCGTGACGGATAAGGCACTGCCCGATGCGTATTCGCGGGCGATTACCGTTTGGCCCGATCTCGACGCGGCACAGCAAGTCCTTCGGTCGTTCGGTGAAGTCTCGTCGGATAAGGCAAGATTTTCATCGGTCGTCGAGGAATGCTGGGCAAGGTCGCTTGGGGCGCGATTTCCCGTGTTGCGGTTGGCGGTTACGCACGTACTGGGGGATATGAATCTGCATCCACTCGCGGAACTGCTTGTGCAGGCAGGCACGGGCGTTTGCAGCGTGTTGTTCGCGACCCGCATCGAGCGCGATCTTCAGTGGAATTGGCCGCTCCAGATCGGTGTTCCCGATACGCCCGCCGGCCAGCGTTTGTTGAAAAGTCTTGAGCAAGGCCGGTATCGGCACCTCTATCAGCCGCGAGTCGTCGTGACGTCCGGCCCAAATGCCGGAGCGTTCGACCTGTTGCTTTTGCCGGAGGCGCTTGTGCCGGAATCGCCCCTGTCGTTTGATCTGGGCGCGATGACTGCGGGTGCGGTCGTGCTGATGGAAGGCGAACCTCCACCAGACGCCGAAAAACTGCAGCCATTCACCGAATTTGCCATGCGCCGCGCGAACTTCGGCCTGACGGGCGTGTGCTTCGTCGTGGAGGCAGACTGGCTTGCCTGGATAAACACGCTGATCCGCGAACTATCGCACAACGCGACGCTCGACCATGCGCTTTTTCAGGCACGTCACGGCGAACAGCGGCGGTGGGAAGGCAGCACGATGCCGGCCCGCGATTTCGCCCCGCCGTTCCTGGCGGGCGACCCGTGGTTTCTTGAACAGGCGCGCATTGCCCAGACCACGTTGCGAATTGCCGATTCCATGCAGACGTCGCCGCATCGTGGCATCGCCAATACCGATATTGTGACGATGGGCGCCGAACTCGCGCGGGATGCCGCCCGCCGACAGTGGATCAGTGAACGGGGCGACGCCCTTGACGTTGTCGAGAAACGCCGGAAGGCCGAAGCCGTGATCGGGCCTTTGCAACTGGCGCCGATTCGGGCAACCGATGCCACGCCCGAGTTTGCGCGCGTTGACAAGGCTCACACCTCCCGCGCAGTGCCGCGCATGCAGACCGCTGCAAAACCGCCAGCCGCCGCGGATATGGTATTCACTGCCCCCGCAGCGGCTGCACCGATCGCGATGGCGGCACCGCCCATGATGGAAGAGATGGCTGCGTCGGCGGGCGACGAACCACCACGGGAGCGCGCAAGGAAATCGGCGAATAAACCGGCGGACAAGCAATCCAAAAAAGCACCAAAGGAGGCGCCGGCGGAAACCCGCCACGTGCAATGCAAAATCCTCAGAGGCAAATCCGGCGCCGACGCAGTCAAGCGGCTCGAAGCCCGCAAACCATATCGTGCGCATATCCACATTGGCGCTGATATCGAAGCTGGCACAATACGCGCCGACACGCCCTTTGATGAATCGCAGTTGCCTCCATCCGAGGACGGGCACGATTTGCAGGTCGTGTTTTGCCCGCTGGATATCCGCACCGGAAAAGGCGGCATCGTCGCCGCAAAAGCCAAGACCATTCACCTGCCGAAAAGCGGCGTCAGTGAAATCGCGAAATTCAGTTTTGAAACAGGCGACGATGGGCAAGCGTTTCGTGCGCGCATTCTCATCATGCATCGCAATCGCATCCTGCAAACGCTGATGCTGGCGGCGCCGACCATCGAGGCCGAATTCGCACTGCGACAGGAAAACCTGGTCAGTCCCGCGTATGCCAGTAGCGCTTCCGAGGAACCGGCCGATCTTGCGCTGGTGATCAATGACAATCCCGCGGGCATCCCCGGTATCACCACCGTCGCCAACGGCAACGCCACGTTCAGCGAGCCGGCCGGACTAAATATGGTGGTCGACACGATTCAATCCCTCCTGTCGAAGGCCAATGTCAGTACGGCGGGGGAAACGCTCAAGCTCGATCACCCGGCGCTGGTGGCGCTGATGATTCAGCTGGCGACGCAGGGCGCGGCGCTGACGCGTGAGCTGACGCGCCAAATGAACTTGCCGGACTTTCAGTTGGCCGCGCGCATACAAGTGGTAGAGGCGCGGTCCAAGGCTTATTTGCCGGTCGAGTTTGTCTATACCGGCAAAGCGCCGAATATCGACGCGAAGCTTTGCCCGAATGCGCAAAAGGCACTCGCCGCGAAAGATGGCAGCGTGCACGCGAGCTGCAAACATGCCAACGATCCGAAGCACATATGTCCCGCCGCGTTCTGGGGATTCAGCAAATGCATCGAGCGCCATCCGTTCGGCCAGACCGATTTGCACGTTTTCAATATTCCCCAGCCGGGCGCGGAAACGCTCGCGCCCTTCAATATCGCCGTGTTGGCCGCCAGCGAAAAAGTCACGCCCGCGGACCTCACCGGCAAGGACGGCGTGAAGCCGGCGATTGCCGCGCTGGCGAAGACGGTGCGAATGGCAACGTCGTGGGAGGATTGGAAGAAAGACATTCTCGCCAAGCCGCATGCCACGCTGCTGGTGCTATTGCCGCATTCCGACAATTCGCCTGATTTCGTCAACACACCCGCACTTGAAATCCAGAAAAAGTGGCTCACCTCGGTGCAACTCGATGCCGATTTCGTGCAGGCGCCCAACGAGGCAGGGCCGGGTCCGGTGGTGCTGCTGTTGGGTTGCAGTACCGCGCTGGCGGATATCCCGTTTCTGAATTTCGTGCGCGAATTCAAAGCGGCGGGGGCGTCCATCGTGCTCGGCACACTTGCCACTGTTCACGGCACGCATGCCACGCGGTTTGTGCGCACTTTGCTCGGCAAAATCAAGGACAAGGGCATCGACGCCAAGGATAAGTCCGCTAAAAGCAAGGGCCGCCCATTTGATGAAATCCTGCTGGAGGTCAAGCGTGAAATGCTCGCGGAGGGCGAGCCGTTCGTGCTGAGTCTGGCCGCCTACGGCCACAGTTCGTGGCGCATCCAATCCTGAAAGCATTCTGAAAGGACATCTCCATGTTTCGCATTCACATGCTTGCCGCCGACCACGGCGATTGTCTCTGGATCGAGTACGGCGAGGGCGACACAGACCCGCCGAAGCGCATCCTGATCGATGCCGGGACCGTTGGCGCGTATCCGCGCTCGCTCGCCCCAAAGATAAAGGAAACCGTTGACGCCGAAGGCAGCTGCAAGTTTGAGCTCTTCGTCGTCACGCACATCGACGCCGACCATATCGGTGGCGCAATCGAATTTCTCAAGCAGGCCGGCCCGACAGGTGTATCGATCAAGGAAATCTGGTTCAACGGTTTCTTCCACCTTTCCAATACATCACCTTCGATACTCGGCGCCAAGCAAGGAGAGATGCTGACGCCGCTGATTCAAAATGGTCCGTGGACCTGGAATAAACGTTTCAAGAATCTGGCGGTGATGGTGCCGGACGCCGGCAAACTGCCCACCTTCACGCTCTCCGGCATGAAAATCACGCTGCTCTCGCCCACGTTCGCGAAGCTGCAAAAACTCAAACCGAAATGGGTGAAGGAAATTGAGAAAGCCGGCCTCGTCCCGGGCCATGCCTTCACGCTTGAGGAAGTGCTGCCGGACGGCTTTCTGGGCGGCAAGGTCGAAGACTGGGCCGATACCGCATTCAAGGAAGACAAGGCGGAACCGAATGGCAGCAGCATTGCCTTCATTGCCGAGTACGAAGGCAAGCGCGTCTTGTTCGGTGCGGACGCGCATCCCGGCGTGTTGCTGGAAAGCCTGCAACGCGCCCCGCTGAATGCCGATGCACTGCCGCTGACCGCATTCAAGCTTCCACATCACGCCAGCAAGAACAACGTCTCCAAGGAAATGATCGCCGCGTTTCCCGCCGAGCATTATCTGGTCTCGACCAACGGCCAGCAATTCAATCATCCCGACGAAGAAGCCATCGCGCGCATCCTCACGGAACATAAGGCGGCGGCAAAGACGCTGCACTTCAATTGCCCGTCGGAATTCAATGCCGTGTGGAAGAGCGCCTCGCACAAAAATAAATGGAACTACGAGGCGAACTACGGAACGGCGCGTGAGGGTTTGGTGGTTGACCTGTAGCGATCGTTCAAGTCCACAGGCCAGGGTGAACGATAAAACACAGCGACTGGCGCGGTGTTTGGAGCCATTTTCAACCTGTAGCCGCGCCAGTGCTTGTGTTTGATTTTGAGTGAGGTCGTCGCAAAGTAGGGGCATGTCCGGTCCTGGCGCAGACGGTGGGACCCAGTCCCATTACAATCCCAGAAAAATACTAACGGACTGGATTTCAGCCGCAATCCACTGTCCCGGCGGCAGGAAGAATCCATCTCTTTTATGCAACACCCGCGTGCCCATTCACGCACAAAACCCACAACCCCGTTGACATTCAACGTCGCTCAACTTAACCTCAATCAACAACAAAAACACAGAATCGTCTGACCGAAATGGGCGCCGCATGACCCGCGCCCATGCACGAAAATACGTGCACCGGCCCGGCATTCTGCACGATACGGCGCATGGGAGAGTTGACGGTAATGGACGAATCGCAATTGATCGAAGCCCGGGGAATCATGCTCGCGCGTACCCGACTGCCGCAAAGTCATCACATCCATCACCTCCCGCCACACGATCAATAAAAAGGAGAGAGACGTGCCCGCAGAATACCCACCGTTCATGTTTGGCTATGGCGCCATCGCCCCCATGATCGAAAAAATTCAGGATCGAGACGTACCGGAAATTTTCAGCCACGATTACCTGCGCTTCACGCTCGGCTTCGCGCGCGAATCGGATCGCGCCTTTATCGCCCTGGCCAAGCGCATCGGCTTGCTCACGGTGGAAGGCAAGCCGACCGAACTTTACAACGAACTGCGAAAACCCAGGCAAGCCCAAGCTGCTCTCGCGAAAGCGATGCAACTAGGCTACGCCGCGTTGTATTCACGCAATGCCAACGCAAACGAACTTCCACGCAAAGAATTGGGGGCGCTGGTCGCCGAAGTCACCGGACTGGAGCCGGGGCACGCGACCGCGCGCGCAGTGGTCGGGACCTTCCTCGCTCTGCGGGATCTGGCGAGCCCGCGGGTGGAAGCGGCGCCGGTGGAGAATCGGCGGAAAGAGGAGAGGCGAGGCGGGCGGTGAGGGCATTGCGCGTTGCGCCGACGCAGTAAAAACGTGTTCCTGTGAGTTGTACGTGCACAGATCCTGAATACGTGGAGCGAGTGGCCGCACTATTTTCCACTTACGGAATTTGCGGTGCATCAATACATTTGCAAATAAATAGTCGCGCGATGGCTGACTAACAATTGCTATTTCTTGTTAACATGCGAAACGCCGCTTTTTAAAACAACTTGCTCAGGGAGAACTAATGAAAAAATTGCTGGCAGCAATGGGGATAGTTGTCATCCTTTCGGGATGCGCATCTGGCGCCAAAGTCGAGGGGATGTCGGTTTTTGCAGACGCAGCAACCGTCAATGCAAAAACCGCGCTGAAGAACAACGTCGCGGTCAAGGATGTAACAGGTGGGCAGGATACGAATCCGGCTTGGAAGTCCAACATCGGCAGTAGTGATTTTGAGCTGGCACTGGAGTCCTCACTGCGATCTGCTGGCCTGCTTTCCGGAGGCAAGCCGCTAGGTAGCCATTTTTTGACGGTGCATCTCGAGAAAGTGGATCAGCCATTTATCGGGCTTGATATGACTGTTACAGCCTCAGTCAATTACGTACTTAGTGAGCGTGCAAGCGGTAAGAACGTTTATTCGAAGTCGATATCGCTACCTTATACGGCGAAGTTTTCGGATGCATTTGCCGGGTATGAGCGCCTGCGACTCGCCAATGAAGGCGCGGCCAAAGTGAATATCAAGCAATTGATCGACGACCTGATTGCACTAAAGGTGGAATCAGTACAGGTCAAGTGAAGGTAGAAAAAATGACAGGTCAAGTGGCCTATGTAAGAAAGTCAACGCATCAATAATTTCAAAAAAAAGGGGAGAGACCAATGTTCGCAAGAAAAACTACGGCGGCTATCGTCGCTATTTCGCTCGTGGGTGCAACAACCCTTCCAGGTTGCGCAACATCATCAAAGGACATCTCGTCCAGCTACGTGTCGCCAATACAGTATGCAAACTACGATTGCAGTCAGCTCACGGCAGAAATGCAACGCATTCGAGGCCGTGTCAATCAGATTGCCGGGCGACTGGATGAAGCAGCCAGCAATGACAAGCTAATCATGGGCGCAGGCCTCCTGATTTTCTGGCCGGCTTTGTTTGCGTTGGGCGGTACGAAGGGGCAAGAACAAGAGTATTCCCGGCTGAAGGGTGAGTACGATGCTGCGAATCAAGCTGCGATTGAAAAGAAGTGTTCGATGGGGCCGTCAGAGATAAATCCACCGGTGCACGATCATTTCCTACCCATTCAGGTGGGTTTTCACCCGGCAGAACGGGTTACGCTTGGTAACGCTGAAACTGGCGACAACCCGATCGTGGGCCTTTCCGCGATTAAATAAAAACACCAAAGCAATCACGGCCAGATGCCGAATTTCACTAACGAAGCCGGCTCCTCAGGCTCAACATGATCCGCATCCTCGGATTTGTCGCCGTGGTCTGGTTGGCGCTAATGCCGCCGCTGTTCACGGATGGTGCCTGCACGGCCGAGTTTGATCGCGAGGCCGCGCAGTTGACCGTGAATCAAAACTCTCTCGATTCACCAACGCATGCCCAGGAGTATTGGGCCTCCCGCCAGATTCCGGTCTCGGTTATTCCGGTAAAACAGTGCCGGCGCGCGAGGCCGAGGTTTGTGGACGTATGTGGCTCCGGAGATATTGTCTATGCCATTGTCCCGGTGCAGAACCTTGTTTGTCGCGTCTATCGGGACAGCGAAATCAGAGTCCAGCTTCACTACGATGATCGCAATCGCCTGAGCCGCATGGTTACCGACATGAATCCATTCCGTGCGCTGCCATTGCCGTGGCTTGGCGTCACGTTGTATTGGGGCAGGTAGGTACTGAGGAGAGTACGGGGAGCCGCGTCAATGCTTTTCACCCTAACGGATTGCCTGCCAAATGCACACAACTGCGTCGTCATCGACTGTCATGGCGTCAATGTGCACCATTCAGGCGGTTCGTTTCCGACGCAGCAGACTTCGTAAAGGCCGTCCCGAGTACGTGCAGCATGCCTTGCTGCAACAAAAGGCAAACCCAGCCAACGCTCCAAGAACATGCGAGCGCCACTCCACGACAACATCATCGGGAAGTCCGCCGACTCCCGTCGAAATTCCCAGTGCCTCACCAACCACCTTGACCGCCAATACGACCGCAAGCAATCCAACCACCAGCCGGTACGACGGATATTCCCGTGCGATGCCGATCATCGTGATCACCGACAGCGCCATCGCGACTCCGGATAATCCGCGATATTGAACCAGGTCAGGCGACCACAGCAGCAGCCCGATCGAAATCATCGGCCCGATACCGGCAAGCCCCCACACAATCCACCACGACCCCATCCGCTTTTCGACGATGCTGCCGGCGATGAAACATACCAGCGCATCGATGGCGGCATGCCGAGGTGAGAAGTGAACCAGGTGCGCCGTCCAGAATCGCCACCATTCACCATGACGAATCGCTTCCCGATCGAGTGCCAGCCATTGGTTGAACGATTCCGGCAGCAATGCAAACGCGATGCAGGCACCTGCCAGCAACGCAACCAGCGGTGCGCCGTTATACTTTGCGGCGCTTTGCATACACCAGTCCACTGAGGGCGATGGCGATCAACACGCCGGCCCAGTCAAGGCTGCCGCCGCCGCGATACCCCGGACGGGCTTCAACGCGAATATTGGCCGCCGTCTTGATGCGAACCTTGAATGTATCCAGCTCACTTTGCAATTGCGGAATCAATTGCTCAACGGCCTTGTTATATCCCTCGACTTGCGCGGCCCGCGAGCGCTCGCTGAAGCTGGCCAGGCTGGCCGCGCCTTTCACCTGGCTGGTGCCCGGCGCGCGAAACAGCAATTTGCGGCTGGCGACGTCGAACACGGAAATATCGAGCATCGTTTGCACATCGTATTCGTCGCCGTGCACGACATACGCGCCGACGATCGTCCAATAGAGAAATGCCAGCGAATTGCTGTCGTTGAACTGGACCTGATCGTAGGACACCATCGCCATGATATCGACGCCAAACATGCGCGCGACTTGTTCCATGTTGGCGAACCCGCCGCCGGGTTGCAGATATTGCGTGGGAATCACCTGGATCGCGCCGATGTATTCGTGCCCGGCGAAGGAGGACTTGGCCCGTTCCAGCAACTTCATTTTTTCAGTTTCGGGCAACGACCGCACCCGCGGAGCCGTGGGAACAAAAGCGATGCCAACACGCACCGGCGGCCGCAGGTAAGTCATCCCCGCCTCCATCTGTGGCGCTTGCGTTGCGGCCGGGTAGAGGTAGTCAACAATGCTGGCGGATTGTTTGACTTCCCGGTGAGAAAATGATGATGCGCAGCCCCACAGGCTCGCGGTAATCAGCAGCAAAATCAACGTCGTCAGGAATTTCATGTTTGTCCTTTCTACAATTTTTTGCGGCGGTTCGTGGCAGGCGCAATGCGCGGCAGTCGCCATCCGCAGCAGTCAGCCTACTAGGACGGCGGCGGTTTGAAACTGGTTTGTAGAAAGTGGCGGATGGCTCCGCCGGAAGTAGCGAAAAGCAATACCATTTCACCGAAACCGCTTGGCAGTGGTATTGTTTAACTGTCGTACCGGACCTGAATTGCGTCAGGTACGGTTTTATTCGAGGAGCGGTGAAAATGAAGTTTCTGAGCAAAGACTTGTCTCCCGCGGAAACGTCGTTCCTGAAATGGCAATACGGTTTTGACGAAGCGGACGCGCCGTTCGAGCGGGCATTGTGGCAAGCCATCATGCGCGCCTGGGAGGCCGATGCCGTGCCAGGGGCCGCCACCCGTCATCTCGCGCGCCTCGGCGCCGCTGGTGCGTATCCCGAGGAAGTGGCGTTGTACGTGAGCTTCAGGTCCGCGGACAGTGATGCGGTCTGGAACGAGTTGATTCGCCGTGCCGGTTTGTCCGATCGCCGCACGGCAAAAATCGAAACCGGAATCGATCGCCGCCACCGCGTTGGGAGCCGTGGCTGAATGCGCGCGCAATTGCGCTTGCGGTTTGAATCTCAGCAGACGCCCATCGTTTGCCGTCGTTCGATTGCAAGGCGTTTCAACGCGCGGATCGCCATTTGGCGCGCCTTTCCAGCCGAAAATGTCCAGAACGCCCCGCCAGTGCTGGTGTCTTGGACTCGCCATACGCTCCGCGCCAAACGGTCGGCATCTCTGACCAAACGTCCGGCAGGCTGCTAAAAAACCGGAAACTCATCCTCGTCACGCATTCGCGCTTCCCGTTCCTTGGCTTCGCGCCGGCGGGCCTTGATCCAGTCCTTGAACACGGGAAGATCATTCGGTACAAGGATTTCTCGTTGCAGGTCCTGTATGCGGCGTCGCAGTTCGGCGATGTCCCGCGTCAAGCGGGGCATGACGGCGTTGGGCAGCAATGTCTGATTGGGCGACAGGTTGAATTGCTCGTGGAGCGGAATCACCAGATGCGCGATTTCCATTTCCAATTCGGCTAGTTGGTCTTTCAGGATCTTGTTGAAATGCTTGAGCCGATCTTCCGACAGGCCCGTGATGGTATGCGCGTCAATGTGTTCCAGCTCCAGCTGCAGTTCCAGAAGTTGCAATAAATCCTTTTTGTCGTATGCCTGGTTGACCCGCTGCATCAGCGCCGTTTTGCGCGTACGTTCCTGCGGATCGCGTTCGCGATCGGGGTGCAAGGCGCTGACCAGCTTGCGGTAGACCTCGCGGATCGACAGGCTCGTTTGGTCCGCTTCCGCCTTGAGTTTTGCGTCCCGCGCCAGTTGCTTGGCGCTCTTCTTGCGCTGGCTGCGGCGATCCTCTTCCTCCATTCGCAGCAGATGCTCCTTTTCCATCTGCTCGAGCACTTGCGCCATGACGTCTTCGGTCGAATCCAGCTCGGCCGCGTCGTCCAGATCGATCTCAAACATGGCTTCCACCGCGGACTTCATACTGCTGACCGCCGCGGCTTCCTCGGCATCGAAATCGACATCGCTGTATTTGTTATAGATCGCCTTCAACGCCTCGTCGCCGGTATCGACAATCAGGTGCTCGGCAAGACGGCAAATAATGTCCTTGACGACCAGACGTTCGGCCTGGGTGAGTCCCTTTCGATCCAACGCCAGATCCAGGCTATGCACCATGGCCCCCTGAATTTCGCGGAACGTTTGTGCGAGCGGCACATAGTCCCTCGCCACTTTTTGCTGGTAGGTCAGCAAGACCGCCTGCCATTGAACAAGCGTCTCGCGACTGCTTTCGATTCGCTTGACCAGCGTATTGAACGCCTTCTGCCCCTTGGACAGGTTGGGCTGGTGTGGTTGTGAAGCGATACGAATGGACGAAGGCGGGCGGGTCATGGTCAATTGCGGCAACAGGAAGGTAGCCATGATAGTCGGGGCCATGTTAGAAGAGCAAATGTGAAGATCCTTCGACTGCGATTTTGCATGACCGGAATCGCGCGCACTCGCGTCCACTTGTCTGCCTCTCTCACGATGATACGAGACTGGGCAGAACGATTTAAGAGGCGTTGTCCTACAATTCGACTCATGGCATTGCCGCAAGCTACAGGTGCTGCAACGTGTTGCGATGGCGTTGCCCGCTGCCGCGGCACGGCGAGCAATAAAGGCTCATACGAAGGGTTTGTGACATGACAGAGAACGATAAAGTAAATCTCCTCCTGCTGCCGGGGCTGCTCACCGATGCGCGCCTGTTTCAATTCCAGATGGAAGATCTCGCCGATATTGCACAGATGTCGGTGGGTGATCTCACCGTTGCCGACAGCATCGCCGAACTGGCCGAGAGCGTGCTGATGCATGCGCCGCAGGAATTTGCCCTCGCCGGCCTTTCAATGGGCGGCTATGTGGCGCTGGAAATCATGCGGCAGGCGCCAGAGCGCGTGTTGGGCTTGGCCTTGCTCGATACCAGCGCTCGCGCCGATACGCCGGAAGCGATCGCGAATCGTCACAAGCTGATGGCGCAAGCTGAAGTCAATTTTCAAGTTGTGCTCGATACGCTGATGCCGAAACTCGTGCATCCATCGCGCATGAAATACAACTCCATTGTCGATACCGTTTACTCGATGGGCCACCGAATCGGCAAGGACGCATTTCTGCGACAGCAGCGCGCCATCATGGGACGCATCGATAGCCGTCCGCATTTGGGAGAACTTGCCGGTTGCCCGACGCTTGTTCTGTGTGGACGTGACGATGTTATGACGCCAGTAGACGTCCATGAAGAAATCGCGGCGGCCATCGCAGGTTCGCAACTCGTTGTGATCGACGAGTGCGCGCACCTTTCGACCATGGGACAGCCGAAGCTGGTATCGGACGCAATGCGGATGTGGCTTTGCAACCTTTAGCCGCCCGTGACGGCGCGCAGGTCGCGCTGCGGCGTTCTGCAATCAGGATGAAGTTGCGACATGAAATGCGGTCGGCGAGAAAGAAGAATGCTTCGCCGGGATCCAACGTTCGATCGATGTGATTGGCAGACATCGTATGCGTCACTGTCGGGGATCAATCAGATCTGCGGTCGCTGCACTTTCTGGTAGGCCGCCAGCAAACGCCGGTGCATATCACTGCCTTCCATGTTCGCGCCCAGCGTGTTTAGCCCGAAGAATTGCTGTTCCCGGTCCACCAGCGCCCAGGCCTGGCGCAGTGCATCCGCGCCGAACAGCAGTTGCAGGTTTGCATCGTATCGTCTGGCGTCTTCGAGTTGAAGGATGTTTTCAATGCACCGATAGACACGGCCACGCTCTTCGCCCAGTTGTCCGAACTGGCTGATCCACGCGCAGCCGTCCAGCGCGGCCTCCTTGTCATCCGCGGCGAGTCCTGCCAGCGCCTTCAATTCGCCCACTCGCAGATCCACCCACGCCGTGCCGGCATCGGCGGCGAGGCCGATGAGTGTGGTGATCGGCAGGTTCTCGGCCAGGTCCAGCTCATCAAATATTTCAAGCAAGGCCACGCATTCTTCCTGGCTCAGTTCAGGCAATCTCAGGATGGCAGGCCGCACCAGATTGCCGACCGTGTTGTTTTCCCATTGCAATTCTTCGATCGGATAGATCTCCGACATGCCCGGCACAAATATGCGGCAGGCGTAGACGCCCAGGTGCGTGAAATCGGCAATGTAAATATCATGGCCGCTGGCATGAATGCGTTGTATGGACCAATCGTAATCTTCCTGGGTGGTCGTGCCGAAATTCCAGTCGACAAATTGGAAGTCTGGCGTGTCGCGCAGGAATTCCCAGCTGATCACTCCGCTGGAATCGACGAAATGGATTTCCAGGTTCTGTGCATCGGCGATTTCGTCCATATCGAAACCGGGTGCCGGAAAATCCCCCAGCGAATCCAGCGCGCGGCCCTGCAGCAGTTCGGTCAATGCGCGCTCGAGCGCGACTTCGAAGCGCGGATGCGCGCCAAAGCTGGCAAAAATACCCTGGTCCTTCGGATGCAGCAGCGTCACGTTCATCACCGGGAACTCGCCGCCGAGCGAGGCATCCTTCACCAGGATGCCGAAGCCCGCCGCGCGCAGGCCGCGAATGCCGGCGGCAATACGCGGATACCGGTTGATCACTGCTTCCGGCACGTCCGGCAGGCAAATGCCTTCGCGAATGATGCGGAACTTGATGTCCCGCTCAAAGATCTCCGAAAGCGCCTGCGTGCGTGCTTCCATCATCGTGTTGCCCGCCGACATGCCGTTACTGACATACAGGTTGCCGATGAGATTGACCGGGAACAGGGCGGTCGCGCCATCGCGTAGCCGCGTGTAGGGAATGGCGCAAATGCCGCGCGCCGCGTTGCCGGAATTGAGGTCGATGAGCTGGTCGGCGCGTACCGCCTTGTCCGGGTTGTAAAACGCTTGAAGCTCAGGGGTGAGCAGGCCTTTCGGCCAGGCCTTACCTTTACCTTTGAGTGGAAACCATTGCTCGTTGGGGTAATGGACAAACTTGTTGTTGGCGATCGTTTCGCCAAGATAGAAATGAGTCCAGAAATAGTTGGTACTGAGGCGCTCGAAGAATTCTCCCAGCGCGCTGGCGCGCGCGGCCAGCTCGGAGCCGCCCTTGCCGTTGCTGAACAGGCGTGTGCAATCGCGGTCTGTGACATGCACCGACCAGATGTTTTCGATCTCATTGAGCCACGAACGCTCGACGACATGAAAGCCGAGCGCGTCGAGCTTGCCAAGCAGCGTGGCGATCGATGATTCGAGCGAGGCATCTTTACTGGGGATGAAGGTTTCGTGGTTTGGCATGGAATATCTTTTCGGTTCGTGAAGGCGATAATGGAGGCAATGATGGAGGCGATGATAGAGGCGATATGGTACGCAGGGTTACGCGGAAGCGCTTTCATTTTTCTTTGCCGCGAGCCGCCAGATCCGGGGAAATGCGGCCTGATTGGCCAAACTCCAGTATTGGCGCGGCCTCCAGGCCGTTTTGCCATGGAAAGCCGCGCCCAATGGCGATCTTTGTCGTCGGGAACGAAGAATCGGCATGACACGAAACTCGACGTGTCTCGACCTCAAACATGGCACGCAAGATACATTTGTTCGGAATCGGATGGCCTTCGTTCAGGCAGAATGGCGGCGACCTATATTTGCCAATGCGCGCATTTGCTCAATGCGTGCTTTTACCAACACACGCGGTGTTCTCGCCGGAAAAAACCGGGATCATGCCGGGTGAAGATACCGAATCAGCCGTTTACTTGAGGAGAAAAACATGAAAGTCACATTGATGCGTACCGGGTTTGCGTTGCTGGCCGCGGGCTTGATGGCCGGCGCCAGTCATGCGCAAGAGGTGCGCGGCCGCGCCATTCACAGCGGCCCCATCATTGGCGTTGGCAGCCGTCTTTGCGTTGAACTTGCGCAGGCCTCCGCGCAAGAGGGCGTGCGTATCCAGCAAGACCGGTGCAGCGATGCGCCCGGCGGGTGGGATGTGATGGAATTGGGCAATAGTGAGTTCGCCATCGTCAACCGCAATAGCGGTCGGGTGCTGGATGTACAGAACGCATCCGGGCAGGACGGCGCCACGGTGCACCAATGGACGTGGAACCAGAGTGGCGCGCAGCGCTGGCGGTTGGAGTCCAAGGTGGCTGGCACCTACCTGATCGTCAACGTTGCCAGCGGAAAATGCCTTGACGTTGAAGGGGCCTCCACATCATCGGGCGCAAGGATCACGCAGTACCGTTGCACCGGCGGGGAAAACCAGTTGTTTCGCTTTGGCCGCGCCGGCGCGCAAGCGAGCGGCAGTGGATTTTCTGGCGGCGTGATGCGGCCAGGTGCTGCCATTGCGCCGCCCGCGGCATCCGTCGCAACGGTCGGCACGCGTCCAACCGGTCGTACCCTGTACACCGGCATGATTCATTCCCGTGCCACCGACAAGTGCGTCGATGTCGAACGCTTGAGTACGGTGGACGGCGCTAATATCCATCAGTGGAGCTGCAACGCGTCCGCCGCCCAGATATGGGATGTGGTCGATGTCGGCCGCAATGAGATTGCCTTTGTCGCGCAAGCCAGCAACAAGGTAATGGATGTGCAGGGCGGTGATCGCCGCAGCGGCGCCGATGTTCGCCAGTATTCGTGGACCGGCGCACCCTCACAGCGCTGGCGCATGGAGAATGCGGAGCGTGGATTCTCCATTATCGTGAATGTGGGCAGCGGCAAGTGCCTGGATCTGGATGCGGCGCGCGGCATCGATGGTGCCGAAATCATGCAGTTCGATTGTCATGGTGGCGTCAACCAGCAATGGCGTGTCGAGATCAGTGGCAACGATTCCGACTGGCGCGGCTACAATTCCGGCCGCAAGTGGGGCGGCAAGAATCAATCCTACTCGGACGAGCCGCCTGCATTTCTGGTGGGCGATTTCAAGGGTTATAACAACACCTATCAAGCCAATGTCCAATTGTCGATTTTCTCGGATGGCGTGGTTATCGCCGCGATTGATGGCGGCCAGCGGGTGACCGGCTACTATCGTGGTTCGCAACTGTTTCTGGGCAATGCGCGTTTCGATATCCAGCAGGAAATCACCGGCTTTCGCGCCGCCCAGGTCGGGCGACCGTCGAATACGATTGCCTATACGCGTGCGCGTTACGAATCGCCGCGAGGCAAGCAGAAATCAGACAATCGCAACTGAGCGGGCGCACGCCTGATCGAACAAAGGGGCTCGGTGGGGCCCCTTTTTTTTCCGGTGAATGTGAATTAGGTGAAATCAAAAGCGCTGTCTCCCAATTGGCGAAATAGCCGAAGAACGGGCGCGAGAGTGGCTTGCGGCTGAGTTCCTGCCCAACAAATGCATTGATATGTTTGTTGGGAAACGCTATTGTTTTCCCCTTCAGGCACCCCAAAGTACTAAAAATGACTAAAACTCCCGCAAAAACACCCGTGAAAGCTACCAAGAAATCCGCTGCCGCTGCAGCACCGGAAGCTCCCGTCGCTGCAAAGCCCGTCGCCTACGCGACCGGTCAGATCGCTGCGGTGCACGCGCAGCCGTTTACGCGGCCCCCCGCATTTGTGCCGAAAAAGCCACGCGGTAGCTGATGCGGGTACCGAATCAGCCAGATAACCGGCTGATTTAAAATGGTTTTATGATGTGCCGGCCAAATTAGGTGTTGCCAATTTGGCGGTATTTTCACGTCTGGAGCCAGCGTGGATTCTTTATCCATTCTTTCGCGCTGCCAATCGCTGCTTTCGTTGCCTTCCTTTCCCCGATCAATTCCCGCGCCAGTTTTGTGTGCCAAACTTCCCCGCGAAATGAAGCCCGTCCGCTGCGAAATCGATTTCCCCATGCTGGCGACGCTCACGCCATCGGAGCGATTGCGCCTGATATTTACGCAGCCGGTGGCGGTGCATATGGCCATGCGCATCGCGGAGGTTTCAGCGGTGCTGGAGAAAGTTGCGCGCGCGAGTGCGGCTGGCCACTGGTGCGTGGGGTTTGTTGCACATGAAGCCGCCCCGGCGTTTGATGCGGCGCTAATGGTGCAAGCAGAAGACAATCAGCCATTGGCCTGGTTTGCGGAGTTTGCGGCGCCCGCCGCCGCCTGCCCGGAAAACGATGCGTCATCGGTTGACTGCCGCATCACCCGTCCGCCGGAAGTGGCGACGTATCACGTCGGCGAATGGCGAACGGACATTGACCACGCCGCCTTCCGGGAGAAGGTTGAATCGATCCGCGCCGATATTCGAGACGGGCGTTTCTATCAGGTCAATCTCACCACCCGCCTCGCCGCCGATTTTGCCGGCGACGCGCTGGCGTTTCATCGTGCGCTGCAATACTCGCAGCCGAACGGCTATCACGCCTATGTCGACACCGGCGACGCGCAATTGCTGTCGGTCTCGCCGGAATTGTTTTTCTCGCTGCACGGCGGCAAGGTGACAACACAGCCGATGAAAGGCACCGCGCCGCGTGGCGATACGCAGGAAGCAGATGAACGCATCGCCTGGGAACTCACGCATTCGGACAAGGAACGCGCCGAGAATTTGATGATCGTCGACCTGTTGCGCAATGATCTTTCGCGTATCGCGCGGCCGAATTCTGTTGAAGTGGCCGCGCTGTTCGCGCTGCAACCGCTGCCAAGTGTCTGGCAGATGACCTCAACCATCAATGCGACGCTACGTGACGGCTTGGGGCTGACAGACGTGTTTCGTGCGCTGTTTCCCTGCGGGTCCGTGACTGGCGCACCGAAGGTTGAAGCGATGCACGCGATCTGCGATCTGGAAACGGCACCGCGCGGTGCGTATTGCGGCGCGATCGGCTACGTGGCGCCATCCGTCGATGGCCATATACGCGCGTGCTTCAACGTCGGCATCCGCAGTGTATGGATTGAGCGCGGCCGGGCGATATGCGGGGTGGGCGGCGGCATAACCTGGGATTCCACCGTCGAGGGCGAGTGGGCAGAGGTGATATACAAGAGCCGCTTCGTGAAGCGCGCATCGAAACCGTTTGAATTGCTCGAGACGTTGCGATTGGAGGAGGGCGATTTTGCACTGCGCGAGCGGCATCTGGATCGCATGGAGAATTCGGCGCGGCATTTCCGTTTTGCGTTTGATCGCGCACAGTTGCTGCGTGAGCTTGACCGGCTGAAGCACCAATATCCGCGCGGGGTCTGGCGCGCGCGCCTGCTGCTGGATCGCGAGGGCGCCATGCGCGCGGAAGCGATACCATTTGACGAGGCACCCGCACAGGCGACATTCCGCATGGCGGATGCGCCCATTTCCAGCGCCGATGAATTCCTGCTGCACAAAACGACGCGCCGGGAAATTTATGAACAGCACGCGCCGCGTGGACAGGCGGCGTTCGATACGCTGCTGTGGAATGAGCGGGGCGAGCTGACTGAATTTACCCGGGCCAATCTGGTGGTGAAACGCGATGGCGTATTGTGGACGCCGCCGGTGTCGTGCGGGCTGCTCAATGGCACGTTACGGGATGAACTGGTGGCGTGGGGTGTTTTGCAGGAACGCGTGTTACGGCGTGAAGATATTTTTCTTGCCGAGGAGATTTGGTGGCTGAATGGCTTGCGAGGATGGGTGGAGGTGCGGCCCGCAACACCGGACGCGCTTGAAATGGCGGCTTAAGTGCGCGCACGGCCCCTCATCCCCACCCTTCTCCCGCGGGAGAAGAGCTATCTGGTGCCTGATTTGCTGGCCCCAAATTTGCGCCTCATATTCTGCGGTACGGCGCCTTCAAAAGCCTCCGCTGCCGCGAAGGCTTATTACGCAAAGCCGGGCAACAAGTTCTGGCCAACCCTGCATCAGGTGGGGATCACACCACGGCGATTCACGCCCAACGAGTACCCGCAATTGCTGGCGCTGGGGATTGGCCTGACCGATTTGTGCAAGGTTCACAGCGGCGTGGATGCGGAGTTGCCGGACGATGCGTTTGACCTGGCCGAATTCCGCCACAAGCTGGCGCAATTTCAACCGGCAATGGTCGCGTTCACCAGCAAGAATGCGGCACAGTCCGCGCTGACGCGCGCAGTGGATTACGGGTTACAGAAAGACGTTTGGGGAAAGACAAGATTCTTCGTGCTGCCATCGCCTTCGGGCCTGGCGACGCGGTTTTTCAACATAGAGGTGTGGCAAGCGCTTGCTCGCGAGATCACCGGCAAGCAGGTTCGGTAGATCGAAGCGATAGCTCTGAAGTAAGCAAGAAAAAGCGGCGCGGATGACATCTCGCGCCGCTTCATATTCTGGCAGGCCAGTCTATTTGCTGCAGGTCGGCCCCAGATATTTGCTCTCGAACTGCATCTGCATATTGCCCATCCCCGGCGGCATGTTCTTCGCGTTTTCGCCCGACATCTTCATCTTGGTGAGACCCTTCACGTTGTTATCGGAAAACGCAAGCGTGGTCGTTGAGAGCATGCCTTCCTTGGGGCAATCCACGTCATAGCTCATGGTATTGCCGCTGTTCTTCACGTTTTTCACCTCGCAGGAAGTGTCCCGTTTGCCGCTCTTCGGGTCGCCAAACGGGTCACCTTTGCTTTTATCAAGGTCCTCCTTGGTGTAGCACTTCTTGAATGTGTTGTTGCCACCGCCCATTCCCGCGGGCATTCCCGGAATTTCCATCTTCACCGTCGTTTCATATTCGCCAGGCTTCATTTTTCCCTTCAGGTCGAGCCCGGCCTGGGCGTGCGCGATGAAAGCAGCAGTGCCGATGATTGCGGCGAGAATGAGTTTTTTCATGGAGGCTCCTGGAAAAGTTTTGACAACGTGATGTTAGCGGGCGTTCGCGCGGAATACAATCACGTCATGACGGGTGCCACCAACTCGCTGCATGACGCCAAGAAAGCCCTGCGTACCGCGGTACTGGCCGCACGCGATGCCATGCCGGCGGATGCGCGGCAGGCAGCGGCAAAGGCGATCACGCAACGCCTCGTCGGCCTGGATGCCTATCGTGACGCAAGCAGCGTTCTGACTTACATGAGCTTCGGCACGGAACTCGATACGCACCACTTTTTCGATCGCCTGTTGCGGGACGGTAAAATGGCGGCGCTGCCGCGTATTGACAAAGCATCGAAGTCGCTCGTGATTCATCGTGTTGAAAGTCATGCCGATCTGGTTGACGGCGTCTGGGGTATTCGCGAACCGCGTGCCGATGCGCCGCAGGTGGCGATGGCAGATATCGACATGGTGCTGATGCCGGGACTGGCTTTCGATCGCTCGGGCAACCGGTTGGGCTACGGTGCGGGATATTACGACCGGCTGCTGGCATCGGCATTGCGCAAGCCGCTGCGCGTGGCGGCCGCGTTTGATTGTCAGGTGGTTGACGCCGTGCCGACCGGGCCAGACGACCAGCCGTTTCACATACTTGTTACCGAATCCCAATTACTGCACATTTCCCCATGACTGCAAAACTGATCGATGGCAAAGTTATCTCCGAATTCTTTCGCGCTGAATACAAGCTGCGTGTCGATCGCCTGATCGAGCGCGGCGTGAAGCCTGGCCTCGCGGTGGTGATCGTCGGCGCCGACCCTGCCTCGCAGGTATACGTGCGCAACAAGGCGCGCGCCTGCGAAGCCATCGGCATGTATTCCGAGGTCCATGCCCAGCCGGCCAGCATCACCCAGCCCGAGTTGGTCGCGTTCATCCAGACGCTGAACGCCAATCCGGCGATTCACGGCATGCTGGTGCAATTGCCCCTGCCAAAGGAGATCGACGACCGCGCCATCATCGAAGCGATCCATCCCGACAAGGATGTCGATGGCTTTCACTACGCCAACATGGGCGCGCTGGTGATCGACGAAAGCCGCTATCCGCCGTGCACGCCGTATGGCGTCATGAAGATGCTGGAGTACGAAGGCATCGGCGTGGAAGGCAAGCACGTGGTCATCGTCGGCCGCTCCAACATCGTCGGCAAACCGCAGGCGATGCTGATGCTGAAAGCCGGCGGCACGGTGACGATCTGTCATTCCAAGACGCGAGACATCGGCAAATTCACCCGCGATGCCGATATCCTGGTCGCCGCCGTCGGCAAGCCGCGCATGATTACCGGCGATATGCTGAAACCGGGCGCGGTGGTAATCGATGTCGGTATCAACCGCTTGCCCGACGGCAAGTTGGTGGGCGATGTGGATTTTGAATCAGCGAAAGAAATTGCCTCCGCGATCACGCCGGTGCCCGGTGGTGTCGGGCCCATGACGATTACCATGCTGCTGGGAAACACGTTGCGTGCGGCGGAGCGGAAGGCGGGACTGTTCGAATCGGGGAAAGAGACGATGCTGGCGTAGTGGCTCGTCGCGGCGGGCGCGCCGTGCGGATTGGTAAACTAGGGCCGGTGTGCTGCCCCCCAGCCCGCCGGCCTCGAAGGGGGGGCGCCCACGGCAGCAGCAGGAAACCGCAGGAACACCCTTTCTCGCATTCCAAACAGTTAACTTTCATCATACAGACAAATCGCCAACACAGTGTTCAACAGCTTGATACAAACTCAAGCACCGGCGCGCCCTCCAGGCCAAAAAGCCTCTAAAACTCGCGCCAGTGCTTGATCTACGCGCTTTTGTCCCGCGCCCGAGCAGAAACGGCTTCCTGCCTGATAATGGAACCTTGTTGTTTCTGAGCCTTCACCGCCGCGGAGCATTGCCATGACAGCCTACGATCAGGGCCTCGAGAAGAATCCTGCCAATTTCACGCCGCTGACCCCGCTTTCGTTCCTGCCGAAAGCGGCGGCGGTTTATCCCAATCGCACGGCCATCATTCACGGCCCGCGCCGATTCACGTGGAGCCAGCTCTACGCCCGCGCGCGTCGCCTCGCCTCCGCCTTGAAACTGCGCGGCGTGGGCAAGGGCACCACGGTGGCGGCGATGCTGCCGAACATTCCCGAGATGATCGAAATGCACTTCGGACCGGCGATGATCGGTGCGGTGGTCAATACGCTGAACACACGGCTCGACGCCGAGGCGATTGCCTTCATGCTCGATCACGGCGAGGCGAAGGTGCTGATCACCGATCGCGAGTTCGCGCCGGTCATTGAAGCCGCGCTGGCACTCTGCAAGGTCAAACCGCTGGTGATCGACGTGCTCGACCCGGTCTACACCGGTAATGGCAAGAAGCTGGGCGAGACCGACTATGAAGCCTTCATCGCAACCGGTGATGCCGCTTTCGAATGGGCGATGCCGGTTGATGAGTGGGACGCGATTTCGCTGAACTACACCTCCGGCACCACGGGTAATCCCAAGGGCGTGGTCTATCACCATCGCGGCGCGCATCAGAACGCGGTCGACAATATCCTCGAATGGTCGATGCCGAAGCACAGCGTGTATCTGTGGACGCTGCCGATGTTCCATTGCAACGGCTGGTGTTTCCCGTGGACGATTGCCGCCAATGTCGGCACCCACGTGTGCCTGCGCCGGGTGGATGCGAAATTGATTTTTGAGCTGATCCGCGAACACCGCGTCACGCATTTCTGCGGCGCGCCGATCGTGCACAGCTTGCTGATCAATGCGCCGGAAGAGCAGAAGCGCGGCATCGAACAGAAAGTGCACGTCATGGTGGCCGGCGCCGCGCCACCCGGGGCGATGATCGAGGGCATGGCCAAGCTCGGTTTCGCGCTGACACATGTGTATGGCCTGACCGAGGTTTACGGGCCTGCCGGCGTCTGCGCCAAGCACCCGGAATGGGAAGCGCTGCCGCTGGATGAGCAGGTGCGATTGAATGGACGGCAGGGTGTTGCGTACCTGTTGCAGGAAGGCATGACGGTGATGGACCCGGAAACGATGCGGGAAGTGCCGGCCGACGGTGAAACCATGGGCGAAATCATGTTCCGTGGCAACATCACCATGAAGGGCTATCTGAAGAACTCCAAGGCCAGCGACGAAGCGTTCGCCGGCGGCTGGTTTCACTCGGGCGATCTGGCGGTGATTCACCCGGATGGCTATGTCAAAATCAAGGACCGCGCGAAAGATGTCATTATCTCCGGTGGCGAGAATATTTCCTCGCAGGAAGTCGAGGACGTGTTGTCGCATCATCCCGCAGTCCTGGTCGCGGCGGTGGTGGCGCAACCGGACGGTAAATGGGGCGAGGTGGGATGCGCGTTTGTGGAACTGAAAGAGGGTGCAACCGCGACCGAAGAAGAAATGCTGGTGTTTTGCCGTGAACGCATGGCACGATTCAAGGTGCCGAAGAAGTTCATCTTCCGGCCGCTGCCGAAAACATCGACCGGCAAGATCCAGAAGTTTGTGTTGCGGGAATGGGCGCGGAGCAAGGATGCGATTGAATGACAAGATCGCAGCGGGGAACACATTGGGCGGATAGACCAGACAAGAAATGGATTTGCAGATGGAAGGTGGAGATGGTTCGACAACAAATAATCCTTTGCATGATGGGTCCATTCAAGGCCATGGAGGCCGTGGCATGACGCCCATGCGGCATCACTTCTATCGCGCACTTTCCAGCAGCGGATTCAGTCGCGTCCACTACACCGAGTGGGGCGATCCCGCCAATACGAATGTGCTGATATGTGTGCACGGCCTGACGCGTTGTGGGCGCGATTTCGATACGCTGGCGATGGCCATGCAGGATCGTTACCGGGTGATTTGTCCCGATATCGCCGGGCGCGGCGAGAGCGACTGGTACGCCAACAAAGCCGATTACAACTACGTGCAGTACATGAACGACATGGTGGCCCTGATCGCGCGCGCCACGGCAAATGGCGTGGAGACACTGCACTGGCTTGGCACCTCCATGGGTGGCATTATCGGCATGTTGCTGGCCTCGGAAGGCAACACGCCGATCACCCGATTGGTCTTGAATGATGTGGGTTCACTCATTCCCAAGGCGTCGCTGGATCGTATCGGCATGTATCTTGGCGCGACGCCACGGTTTGCGGATTTCGAGTCAATCGTGATGGCGGTGCGTGCGGTGAGTCCGTTCGGCGAAATGTCCGATGACACGTGGCGGCAGCTGACGGTGCCACTGGTGAAGCAAGAGGCCGATGGTGCATGGACGTTTCGCTATGATCCGGGCGTCGGCAATACCTTTGCCGCGGGCGCCACGCAGGATGTGGATCTGTCGACCGTATGGGACAAGGTGACTTGCCCGGTGCTGATCACCCGCGGCACCGAGTCGGATTTGCTGATGAAAGAAACGTACGAAAAAATGTGCCGGAAACCCGGTGTGCGCGGTGTTGAATTTACGCATGTCGGGCATGCGCCGATGTTCCAGGAAGCAGGGCAGATCAAGGCCGTGCGCGATTTCCTGCTTGCGGAATAATCACCAGGCGCCGGGTTTTCTGACGCCCTAATCCCGAAACTTCGGCGGCACCTTTTGCATGCTGGCCATCATTGCTTCCTGCAGGTCAGATGACATCAGCATGGCGGCGTTCCAGGTGGCGATGTAATTGAGGCTGTCCGCCACCGAGTGATCGCGCGCATAGACGATCATCTCCTTGGTGCCGCGCATGGCCAGCGGTGATTTGGCGGCGATTTCGGCGGCGATTTGCTGCACGCCCGCCAGCAGCGCGTCGGGCGTCTCAAACACGCGATTGACCAGCCCCGTCGTTTTCGCTTCGTCAGAGGTGAATTTGCGTCCCGTGTAAGCCAGTTCGCGCACCATGCCATCGCCGATCAGCCTGGGCAGGCGTTGCAGCGTACCGACATCGGCGGTCATGCCCATGTCGATCTCTTTGATGGAGAAGAATGCGTCGGCCGAGCAGAAGCGCATGTCCGCGCAGCAGATCAAATCAATCCCGCCGCCGATGCAGGCGCCGTGAATGGCGGCAATCACCGGTTTGCGGCAACGCTCCAAGCTGGTCAGCGTATCCTGCAAGTTCAGGATCACCCGACGCAACTTTTCGCGTTTTCGGCCCTCACAGTCATCATCGACTTCATCGGCAACGCCTGCCAGCATGGCCAGATCGATTCCCGACGTAAAGTGCGCACCGTTTCCACTGATGATCGCCAACCGCGCCTCGGGCGTGTTATCGATCCAGTCGAATGCAATGCGCAATTCGGTCCACACCTCGCGGCACATGGCATTGGCCTTGTCGGGGCGGTTGAGGCGAACGTGGGCGATATGGCGCTCAAGCGAGAGTTCCAGAGTGGTCAGCGTCGGCATATTCGGCGGCATGTTGATTTGTCTCATTGGTTGGTGGTGACATTTTACGTTGGCAGCCTTGCAAAAGTGATTTTCGCCCAACAAGTAAAATCCCACCTGCACAGGTAGTATTTCCCAGTGGCGAAAATGGTCTAATACCCTTATGTCAACTATTCCCAATCGCCGAAAAAACAACCGCAATGAGATCAGCGCAGAGTTGGCTGCGGCGATCCGCGCCGTCGAGGAAGACTGTCATCAGCGCATGGCCAAGATCCGGCAGAACACGCGAATGAAAGATGTGCTTCAGCTGAAAGAGGTAACGCCAAGCGAGCAATTACGCCCCCACATGCTGCATAACCGCGTCCTTCACCAGCTTGAAGCCGCGGCTGAATTGCGCATGCGCGAAATTCTCGACGGGCATTTGGTGGAATTGCGCGCACAGCGCGATTTGATGGCGCTGGAACAGCTTCGCAGCCATTTCCTGCATCGCGAGTGGTCCCACCTCAAGGGCGGGTATCCGGTAATGTTCCGCACCGCGGAAGTCGAAGCGGAAAAATTGATCGTCAGGCTGGAATACGAGTCCGACTCCAAGCGCAGGAAGAAAAGCGGCAGGTAAGACAGGCAAGCTGCTGGCCGGGGCCGCTTTTCTGCCCCGCAGCCCCGTTTGCACAAATCCGCGGTAGCGTTTGCACAATTCGCCGTGCAATCGAAGATAATGTCGCCTCACCTTCGCCCCGGTATATGCAATGTTCACTTTGCGCTCGCGCCTCTCTTCCGTTCTCGCGACCCTTTGCGCGATCACATCGTTACTCGATTCCACCGCCTTCGCCCAGAATTTCGACAAGGCTGAAATCAAGACCGAGAAACTCTCGCCAACCACCTACATGATGGTGGGTGCGGGCGGCAATCTGGGCGTTTCCATTGGCGACGATGCGGTATTCGTGATCGATGACCAGTACGCGCCCATGACGCCGAAAATCACCGCCGCCATCAAGGCGCTGACCGACAAGCCGGTGCAGTTCGTCCTGAATACCCACTGGCACGGCGACCATACCGGCGGCAATGAAAATTTCAGCAAGGCGGGCAGCTTGATTGTGGCGCATGAAAATGTCCGCAAGCGGCTCTCCACCGATCAGTTCATCCAGCTCTTCAAAATGCAGGCGCTGGCTTCGCCCAAGGCGGCATTGCCGGTGGTGACGTTTACCAGTGACCTCACATTCCATCTCAACGGCGACGAAATATTCGTGTTTCATGTGCCGAAAGCCCATACCGACGGCGACGCCATTGTGCATTTCAGGAACAGTAATGTTATTCACATGGGTGACACATACTTCAATGGTTTCTATCCGTTTATCGATTCCTCCAGTGGCGGCACGCCGGATGGCGTGATTGCCGCGTCGGATCGCGTTCTGGCGCTTGCCGATGACAAGACCCGTATCATCCCCGGCCACGGCCCGGTTTCCACCAAAGCCGATCTGAAGGTGTATCGGGACGTGATTGCCACCGTGAACGGCCGGGTGAAGGCGTTGATGAAAGAGGGCAAGAAACTGCAGGATATTCTCGCCGCCACACCCTCCGCCGAATTCGACGAAAAGTGGGGCAAGTCATTCATCTCGCCGGGACGATTTGTCGAAATGCTGGTGATCGCGCAAACCCCTGCCACTGCTCCTGTTCCCGCACCGGCGCCTGCCACTGCCCCGGCAGCGAAATAGTCAATGCACACTGCATGGTATTTTCTCGGCGGTGCGATTTTTTTTGAGGTCGCCGGTACCACCTGCATGAAGCTCTCGAAGGGTTTCACCGAGATCACGCCGAGTATCCTGATGTTCGTGCTGTACGCCTGCGCGTTTGGCCTCAATACGGTGGCGACCAAGACGATCGAACTCAGCGTGGCTTATGCCATCTGGTCCGGGGTGGGCACCGCGTTGACCGCGGCGATCGGCATTTTCTACTTCAAGGAACCGGCCACGACCCTGAAGATGGTCTCGCTGGGATTGATCGTCATTGGTGTGATGGGGCTGCATTCGGCATCGGTGGCCAAGTAGGCGGACGCATTTTCCGGGAAAGCTCACCGGGAAGGTGACAATTCTGCCCAGTACGCGGCTCGCGCTTTGCCAGTACCATTCGCGCCATTCCACGCACGTTCCGTCACCCATCCCAACCGCTTGATCTCATTCGCGCGTAGCATGCCTCCAGTTCCAATCGGAGGGCGCCATATGCTGCAAGTAAATGATCTCTGGAAATCCTACGATGCCCGTCAGGTCGTCGCGGGTATTTCCTTGAACGCCGAACCCGGCCAGATTGTCGGCCTGTTAGGCCCAAACGGCGCGGGCAAGACCACCACTGTTTCGATGATTTGCGGACTGACCGCGCCCGACAAAGGCGAAGTCCGGCTGGCGGGATTACGCATCGATGGCGACGCGAGTCCGGCGAAGAAACGAATCGGTCTGGTGCCGCAGGATATCGCCCTCTACGAAGAACTGTCCGCGATGGGCAACCTGGAAATCTTTGGCGCACTTTACGGTTTGAGCGGCGCGCTGCTGCGGGAACGGGCCAACGCGGCACTTGACTTGGTCGGCCTCGCCGATCGCGCCCGCGACAAGCCCTCGATTTTTTCCGGCGGCATGAAGCGCCGGCTTAACATCGCCTGCGCGCTGGTACACGATCCCGACATCCTGCTGCTCGATGAACCGACGGTCGGCATCGATCCGCAAAGCCGCAACGCGATTGTCGACAACCTGGAAACCCTGAAAGCACGCGGCAAGACCATGGTTTACACCACGCACTACATGGAGGAAGCCGAGCGCTTGTGCGATCGCATCGTCATCATCGATCACGGCAAAGTCATCGCCGACGATACGCTCGCGGGACTCTACCGCCAGTTGCCGGCTTCAGCGTCGCTGGATATCGAACTGGAGACGGGGACGGGAAATGCAGTTGATATTGCGGCGCTATTGGGTGAAGCAGGTGTGAAGACGGCCGCACAACAGAATGGCCGGCTGACGGTAGGCGTCGATTCGCTTGCGGCATCCGCATCGACAGTGCTCGGCTGGCTGGCTGCGCGCGGCCATAAAGTGAATCGGATCAGTTCTGGCCGCGCGAATCTTGAAACCCTGTTTCTAAGTCTCACTGGCCGTCAACTAAGGGACGCATAAGAATGAACGCCTTCATTGCACTTGTCCGAAAAGACCTCAAGCTGTACTTCTCCAATCGCCGCGCGCTCATCATTACGCTCGCCGCCCCCATCGCCATCGCCGCATTCTTCGGCTCGCTGTTCGGTGGCGGCGACAAGGCAACCGCGCGGGTTCCCATCGCCATCGTCGATCAGGACAACAGCGCAATTTCGACGCAGATCATCGCCGGACTCAACAGCGATACGGCGTTGAGTGTGCAAGCCATGGAAAACGATGCCGCGATAGAGCAGGTCAGAAAGGGAAAGCTCCGCGCCGCCGTGATCGTGCCAAAGGGATTCGGCGACCAGGCCAGCCGCGCCATGTTCCGGCCGGGCGCCAAACCGGAAATCGCCATTCACTACGACCCGTCACAATCGATGGTCATGCCGATGGTGCGCGGGATGCTCACACAGCACGTCATGAAGGCGGTATCGCAATCGGCGTTCAGCAATAACTCGACCGTCATGACCGGGTTCCGCGGCGAGGTCAGCGCGAGCAAGAGCATTCCGGACGACGAGAAACGCGATTTGGTCGGTATGTTCGACAGCATCGAGCGTGTGCAAAAACGTTCGGCCGGCCCAGCGGGCACATCCACGGGCGAATCAAAGTTGTCCGGCTTCGATATGCCCTTCACCACGCAGGCAAATGAGGTCACGTCCGCCAAGGAGCGCAAGTACAACAGCTACTCGCATTCCTTCGCAGGCATGAGCGTGCAATTCATCATGTTCATGGGCATCGACATCGGTATCGGTTTGTTGCTGACGCGTCGCATGGGCCTGTGGAAGCGGCTGCGCGCGGCGCCGGTGACCAAAACATTGCTGCTGGGCAGCACGGTGGCCAGCAGTGCACTCATTGCCATCATCCTGATGCTGTGCATTTTTGCAACGGGCATGGCGTTTTTTGGCGTACGAATCGAGGGCAGCGTCATTGGGTTCCTTGGCATGGTGGTCTGCTTCGCCATGCTGACGTCGAGCTTCGGCCTGCTGCTGGCCGCCATCGGCAACAATCCTGAAGCCACGCGCGGCTTGGCTATTTTCGCCACGCTGCTGATGGTCATGCTGGGCGGCGCCTGGGTGCCGTCGTTCATATTTCCGGAGTGGCTGCAAACGTTGTCAATGTTCGTGCCGACGCGCTGGGCAATCGACGGACTCGCGGCAATGACGTGGCGCGGACTGGGTATCGATGCGGCGCTTGCGCCGATGGGGGGCCTGATCGTGTCGAGCGCGGTGTTGTTCGCGATCGCAATCTGGCGGTTCCGATGGAATGAGTGAGGACACAAAGGATGCCCTGCGGCATGCTTTGTGCCATACGAAGCCGGGCGCGCCGGGACCGAAGGGATTTCCTGCTGAAATGGGGCGCGAGTTGCGCCAGGAAACGCGAGCGCGCCTGCTACTCTGGCGCCTCCACCAACCCTTTCTTCTTCAGCATCGGCATCACCGATGGTGCGCGGCCACGGAACGCGCGATAAGCCTCAGCGGGATCGCGCGTATTGCCGGCGGAATAAATATGCTGCAGCAGGCGCTGTGCGACGGCGGGATCAAACGGATCGCCGGCTTCGACAAATGCCTCATACCCGTCCGCATCCAAAACTTCCGCCCAAAGGTATACGTAATACTGCGAAGAATAACTGGTGCCCGCAAACAGGTGCCGGAAGTGCGGCAAGCGGTGACGCATGACAATGTCGCCCGGCATGCCGATTTCTTTCAATGCCGCCAACTCGAAGGCATGGGCATCGAGCCCATCGGTATTGGTCAAAGAATGGATCGCCAGATCGACCAATGCCGACGCGGTGTATTCCACCGATTCGATGCCCTGGTTGAAGCGCCGCGCTGTTTGTAGGCGGGCAACAAGCTCATCGGAAATGGCTTCGCCCGTCAAGTAGTGGCGCGCATGCCGCTTCAGCACTTCCGGCTCGGACAGCCAGTGCTCGAATATCTGGGAAGGCAGCTCAACAAAATCGCGCAGTACCTGCGTGCCGGAGAGGCGTTCATAGTGAACATTGGAAAGCAGACCATGCAGCCCATGACCAAATTCGTGGAACAGGGTGCGCGCATCGTCGAAGCTCAGCAGTGCCGGCTGACCCGGTGCGCCCTTGGCGAAATTATTGTTATTGACGATGATGGGCGTGATGCTGCCGCCAGGCTCATCACGATGCCTGCTTTGCAGCCGGAAATTGCTCATCCACGCCCCGCCGCGTTTGGTGGCGCGGGCGAAGTTATCGTGCAGGAATACACCGATGAGGCGGTCGTCGGACGCACGCACTTCGTACACCTTCACGTCGGGGTGATAGCCCTTGACCTCGGGCTTGACAGCAAACGTGAGGCCAAACAGCCGATGCGCGCAATCGAACGCCGCCTCGACCATGCGGTCCAGCGAGAAGTATGGTTTGACAGACGCATCGTCCAGATCATAGCGAACCTGCCGCACCTTCTCGGCGTAATACCGCCAGTCCCATGGCTGCACCTTGAACTTCTGCCAGTCGCTGCCGTGCTCGGCATCCGCAAAGGCCTGTATGGCCTCACGCTCCTGGGCCGCGCGCGCCTTGGCCGGGCTCCACACTTGTTTCAATAATTCCGCTACCGCTTCTTTGGTGCGCGCCATCGTATCCGTGAGCGCGTAGTCGGCGTAGCAGGCATAGCCATGCAACTTTGCCTGCTCAAGGCGCAAAGCCATGATCTCGCGGATCACCGGCAGGTTATCGTGCTCGCCTTCGGCCGAGATCGCGCCCTCGCCACGCGCGATCCATGCCGTAAAGGCGATCTCGCGCAAGTCGCGCCGCGTCGAGAACGTCAGGAATGGGACGATCAGTGACCGCGACAGTGTGATCACATGCCCATTGATACCGCGTTCGATCCCCGCCTGCATTGCCGCGGCGCGCAGGGATTCCGGCAGGCCGGCCAGATCGTCTTCGTTTTCCAGCACCAATTGGTATTTCGCCTCGTCGGCCAGCACGTTCTGACTGAATAGTGTGGTCAGTTCGGCGAGTCTTTCGGTGACTTGGGCGTAGCGTTTTTGCGCGACGCCTGAGAGCCGGGCGCCCGCGCGGACGAAATCCAGATGTACGCGTTCAAGCAATCGCAACCGTTCGGCGTTGAGCGGGAGCTCCTTTCGATTCGCGTGCACTGCATCGACACGCTTGAACAATCCGTCATGCATGAAGATTTCATTGTTGTGTGCCGCAAGCGGCGCGGCCATCTCGCGTTCCACTGTCTGGAGTTCCGGTGAAGTGGCCGACGCCGTCAGGTTGAAGAACAGCGACTCAATACGCTTCAGCAGTCGCCCGCTGCGATCAAAAGCGGCGACGGTGTTTTCAAACGTCGGCGCATCAACGGATTGCGCGATGGCATCAATCTCGCCGCGGTGCTCTCTTAACGCATGTGCGAATGCGGGAACGAAATGTCCGGCGCGTATATCCGCGAATGGCGGAAGCCCGTACGGCGTATTCCAGGGCGCGATCAGGGGGTTGGCCAGCAGATTGGGGTCGAGCGACGCGTTCATGCAGGGAACTTCCTGAGGAAGGAATGAGAGGGGAGATTCTACACGTGGGGTATGCAATCGGTTGTGGCAGGAGCAAACACCAGCATTGGCGAGCCTTGCAGGGCTAAAAAGGCCTGAACACCGCGACAGTAGCGGGGATTCATGTTCCGTCGACATCGTTGCGGGGCTATCGGTACGCACTGATAGTCCTGCGCCGCGAGGAGGCATTCTCGGCCTTGTCGATCCGGCGCCCAAGCACCCCGCGGATGCTATGCTCCGAATTCATTAACGTCCGTCTATGTGCCTGCCGCTGCAATCATGTCAACTCTCTCCCCACACTACACGGATACCGCCATGCAATCTTTCCGGAAGCCGGTGTATTTCTTTGCCATCGCCATCACAATGGCCGCGACCGCGACCGCTGCAACCGCCAATGCGGCGACCGCGGATCTGTTTCGGCCAGCGGCCACGACGAATTCCACTAAAATCGTCCGCGCCGGTGCTGCCGTGGAACCTGAATTGCGGCGAACGCGAATTGTGCAACCGGACGTCGCGCTGCTGTCGCGCATGGCGTTGCAGATGGACGCGCTGGTTCCCGCGGACAGCACCGTTCGCCTTGGTTTCTTCGACGATGTATCGCTGGTTGTTGAATTCAATGCGACCGTGCGTGTCGGTGGCAGCACGGTGCTTACCGGAGTTGTGCCCGGCATCCCCCGCAGCGCGGCGACCTTCGTTGTGAAGGAGGGCGCAGTGGTTGGTAACGTGCATACTGCAGGACTCCTGTATCAATTGCGGTTCCGTCAAGTGGACGGTGCGACGGTTCACGAGGCGCGCGAAATCGACCCCTCGTTGTTTCGCGACCACGACAAGAACTACGACGCGTTTGTGCAGCAGGAAGCAGAGCGCGTGCGAAAGGCTCCTCCTGAGGGTGCTGCAAAGGCGAGCGTCGAAGTGAGCGCGGCCGACGACGGTTCGCTTGTTGACGTGCTGGTGGCTTACACGAGCGCCGCGCGCAACGGAGCGGGCGGTGCGGCGGCCATCGTTTCGCAGATAGAACTTGCGGTGGCCGAGACCAATCTGTCTTACCAGAATAGCGGCGTCGTACATCGCTTGCGGCTGGTTAAAACGCTGGAAGTCGATTACACCGAGACCGGATCCTCGTCCACCGATCTCACCCGCCTGCGCGCGAAGAACGACAAGATGGCCGACGAAGTGCACGCGTATCGTGCCGCCTATGGCGCCGACATCGTCAGCCTGATTGTCGAGCGTATGGACGACGCCTGCGGTATCGGTTACCTGATGACGAACGTGGCGACCAGCTTCGCCAGTTCGGCGTTCAATGTGGTGGCACGCGGATGCGCGACCGGTATCTACGCGTTCGGACATGAAGTTGGGCACAACATGGGACTGCGGCATGATGTGTATGAAGACCCGGGCACGACACCATTTCCGGACGCGCATGGCTACGTTGAGCTGGGTGCCCGTTTTCGCACGGTCATGGCATACAACGATGCCTGCATCGCGCAGGGATTCAGTTGCCGCCGCACCGCGAATTTCTCCAATCCGGACATCCTGCTTGAGGGTGTGCCCACGGGACTGACGGCCACTGCCAACGCAGTACGCGTGCTGAATAGTACGCGTACGACCGTGGCCGGCTTCATCCCGGCGCTGGATCTCAGCAACGGTGGGCCCATTCTGTTTTTCAAGACCAGCTATTCCGGCACCGAGGGGAACACAGTGCAATTGAGTGTCGAGCGGCTCACGGGAGCCCCAGGCTCGGCGTCGGTGCAATACAGCACGGTTGCCGGCACCGCCGTGTCAGGCACGGATTTTGTTCCGGCATCCGGCACGATCACGTGGGGCAACGGGGATTTCGCGCCCAAGAACATCACCGTTACGCTGCTGCAGGATGAACTGGTCGAACCAAGTAAATCCTTCACGGTGGTGTTGAGCAATCCCGTGGGCGCGATCCTCGGCGCAAACAGTACGGCGACGGTGACGGTTCTCGATGATGAAGCGGGTGTGTTCCCGCCGGGCTGCGTGGTGCCCGCCGGATGGAACGACAATGTCGACGGTTCGCGGCTCGGCTGGATCGCCAGCACGGACAATGCCGGTGAGGGCCGCTGCAGTCTCAAGTCAGGTCCGATCGGTGATTCGGGCAGCAACTCGATCAAGGTTTTGTCCCGCGTCTCCGTGACCGGGAATTTCCTTGCCGGAACCGTTCGTTTCGCACGCCGTGTTTCCAGCGAGAACACTTTCGATTGTTTCCGCTTCATCATCGACGGCGTCCAGCAGGATGTCGGCGGACAGTGTTCCGCGAGCGGCGGCATTGGCGCCTCCGGCGAGGTGCCGTGGGGCAGCGTCGAGTTCCCATTGAGCGCGGCGCGGCATACGTTGACTTGGTCCTACGAAAAAGATGCCAACACGGCCGACGGTGAGGACGCCGTCTGGATCGACGATGTGCGATTGCCGCAAGAAGGCATTTTGCTGACAGTCACGAAATCGGGTAACGGCAGCGGGACGATTACGTCCACGCCGGGCGGGATCAGTTGCGGCAGCAGTTGCACATATGTGGCGCCAGCAAATTCGTTGGTCACATTGACCGCGACCGCCACGGCAAGCGACACATTCACCGGTTGGTCGGGCGCCTGCGCGGGAACCGGGTCATGCACCATCACACTGGACGCGAGCAAGCTCGTGACAGCCACCTTTGATGCGGCTCTCGGCAGCAAACCGCTCGATTACACCGACCTGTGGTGGGGAGGCGAATCCGAGAATGGCTGGGGTATATCGATCACCCAGCACACGCCGTCCGACGTGCAATTCAATGCCTTCTATGTCTATGAAGCCAACGGCACGCCGACGTGGTACGTCATGCCCGGCGGCACATGGAATTCCAACTTCACGGCCTATACCGGCGCCCTTTACCGGCCGACAGGCTCGCCGCTGGACAAATACAACGCGAGCCAAATGGTGGTCGGCGCATCGGTGGGTAATGCCACGCTGACATTCATCAGCGCCACAGCGGCGACGGTCAGCTACACCATCAATGGCATCAGCGCGAGCAAGAACATCGTCCGTCAATCATTCGGTGTGCCTGCAACGGTGGCCGGGCTCAAGGTCGGCGACCTCTGGTGGGGAGGCGCCACCCAGAATGGCTGGGGCGTATCGATTGCGCAGCAATTCAACACGCTTTTCGGCGTCTGGTACACCTACGCTTCAAATGGGCAGGCAACCTGGTATGTCATGCCTGGCGGCAACTGGTTCGGCAACACTTACATTGGCAACCTGTACTCGACGACCGGTTCGCCGTGGCTGGGCGCAGCGTACAACCCCGGCACATTGGTGGCCACAGCGGTCGGCAGCCTGACCCTCAAATTCACGCCGGATGCAGCCGGAACGGCGTCATCGAGCGCGCTCATGACGTACACCTTCAATCCCGCCACGCTACCTGGCGGTGGTTTTGTCTCCGGTTACACGCAAGACAAGAGCATTTCGCGGCAGGGTTTTTGAGTCCTGGCTAATATCGTTGAAACTTGTGAAACGGCATTGATCGTCGTGGTGTACCTTCGTGGAGCGAGTGTTCGTGGAGTCAAACTCCAGCACCGGTGAGCCTTTCGGGCCACAAATGGCTGAAAAGCCGCGACAGCTATAGAGGTTTAGGTCGTCTCCAACTATGGCGAATTGAATTCGTGCATCATGAGCACTCGCCTTGAAAAGCGTCGCGACAGCAGATTCGACACGCCAATAATTCCTGAATCAACGGCACGTCGTAGAAAATCGATATTTGCAGGCCGCCAATTTGTACGAAAATACGAAGGTGGTGACAGGTTTCGCGCTGTCGGGTGAGCGCGCACATTTGTTTTCCCGTTTGGTTTATTACTCATCCATTGGAGATTCCAACATGATTCAACGTTCAAAACTGGCCACGGCCGCTCTTGGTGCCGCCTTGGTCAGTCTGCTTGCGGCATGTGCCACATCGGCGACCGCGCCGTCGTCCAAAGAATCCCAGGTCATTGCACAGACGCAGTCAAAGGACCGGGCCGACGAGGGAGAGACCATTACAGGAAGCCGCATTCCCCGCAAGACGACTGACCGTATTGTTCGGCGCGTGGATGCGGTGGAAATGGAGCGCGAGCGTCCGCCAAGTCCCGGGCCTTCATTTAACTGATCACCCGCGCGGCGGGCATC
This sequence comes from Betaproteobacteria bacterium, assembly GCA_016720925.1. Classification (NCBI taxonomy): domain Bacteria; kingdom Pseudomonadati; phylum Pseudomonadota; class Betaproteobacteria; species Betaproteobacteria bacterium. The sequence goes on from JADKJR010000036.1 coordinate 337,204, forward strand.
TCGCGCAATCGTGAATTGGTTGCCGCGGTGCCCGGATGAGGCGCCTACTCGGTTGCAGAGTCCGGTTCCAGCACCGTATAGCCTCGTGCCCGCAGCTTTGCCAGGTATCCATCCGCTGCGACCATGCGTGTGATGGGTAAAGTTGCCAGCGTGACCATGTTTTTTGCGAGTGCCGCATCCGCTGCAGTCAGCCAGGTATTTTCAACTTGCGCGGCGATATCTTGCATGCCGAGGGTCTTCATGAATGAAGCGTTGCGTATGGCTTCCTCGCAAGCCGCCCGCTGGTCGGTCGCGGGCAGCTTGCGAATCGCATCAATGTCACCCTTGGCCCAGGCATTGGCGCGCGTTCGCATGGCATCCAGATCGTTCTCGATACGCTCAACGGTCTTCGCCAGGCAATCGAGGTCGGCGAGCCGCGACGATTTGAGCTGGTTTATCGCGGCGCGCGGCTCACTGATCGCCGGGTAATACGAGACGTCGGTCGTTTTTACTTTGTGCTTCTTTGCTGCGTCGCTAATCGCCGTCCAGACAGGGTTGTTTGAGGTCATTCCCAATTCTTCGATGGCCCTCCGATACAGGTGCAACGCTGCAAACATCGGACGCCAGCGCTCGATATCGTTTTCTTCGTCGTCGATCTTGTATTCGCCGATGTATTTGTTGCGCAGTAATAGCCAGCGTTTGTAAAGATCGGCGGGCACGACGTCGCGGAGCGTCGCGCCATCGGGATTCTTGCGGGCATCCATGGCGGAGGGAATGAGGAACAGTGCCGTGAAGAAGCCAATCTGTTTGGTGGAAACCGAAACGGATGGCTGGGTGAGGACTTCCTGCGCTTGCGCGACGATTGCCTCAACGCCTTTGGCGCGCCACGTCATTTTTTTCGGAACGGGCGTCTGGGTGCCGACAATCCACAGCACATGATCGCCTTTTGATACCCGCCACATGCCTGGACCCGGTTGCTCGCCGCTGACGATCATTTTTTCCAGGACAACTGGCGCCGGCGTATGGTCGGACTGCGCGTTTGCGGGTCCAATGCCGGGCACACAGAGCGCACACGCCATCATGAACATGCGGATTTGCATTGTTACTCCTCACGAGGACTGCTTGTTTTTGTAGTCTACAGACTAAGCAAAGGCGGCGAAGTTCAACGATGCCATGGCGATAGCGGATTGCATGCAGGCTGAAGCAAAGCTCGTACAGGTTTCTTCATCGCAGGGTTTTGCGATTAAAGTATGGGCCATGGACCCGTGGAAATCCGAGAGCAATCCTGGCAAGCAGACGGCGCTGGCGCTGGGATGCATGGTGACTGGCATTGTCTTGGTCGTCGGCTTCCGGCACTTTCATGGCCCGGGCATGACGAATAGCCTGGCAGGGTTTCTATTGGGAATGTTCCTGCTGGTCATCGGCGCCGCCGCTTTCCTCGTAAAAGGGAAGCAGACGGTAATTGTCGATCCAAAAGCGCGCCGCATTGTGATTGAGGACTCGAACGCGCTTGGAACAAAGAGACGGATGATTCCATTCGTCGATATCGTTGATACCGGTATCGGGTATCTCGGCAAGCGGTCCAACCTGGTCAACTTTTACTACATCGTCCTCAAGCTTCGAAATGGCGACAATTACTCGCTGTTTGCACCGGGACGATTTTTTGAGGGCGCGTCGGACCGGTCCGCGATGGAAAGCCGGCGGCAGCGCCTTGAGGTATATCTCAGGCAGTAACGTGGCGTGTTGCGGCGATAAAAACCCGTGTTTTCAATCGTTCCAGGAAAGGTCGTTCGACGCACAGTTCAAGGCGATGTGCTTGTTCGATTCACAGCCTTTGATGGTCTTCCATCGGTCATTCTCGGTGGTCCAACCGAGGCGCGTTCCGGGTGCGGTATCAGGATAAGCGCCAACCCGCCGTTGCGCCAGTTTGCGCATGGAAAACTCTGAAAGGATCGGGCGGGAATCCTCGGCAGAAGATTGGTGGCGGCTGCCAGTCTGGCCGTTTGTAGTCACTGAATTCGACAACTCGTCGTCGTACGCATGCGCCCTTGCAGGACGAACCAGATCGGCAGCGTGTTTGCGGGGAGCCTGTCCCAGCATTTCATCTACTCTTGCAGAAAGCGACTTGGCAACGGTTGTTGGTTCGATTTTGGGAACGAGATACATCAAAGTGGCCTCCTGATGCAGGGATCCATGACGGACTAGCCACTTTATCGGCGCGCAAGGCAATTACTTGACCGGTGGGAAAATGCGTAACTAGACGGACTCCGGGTAGCGCTTGAGGTGCTTTCAAAAGAGGCCGCGCACGAACTCTGTGTGCAAACTCAATGGCGAATCCTTGAGGTATGTCAAAAACTGATTACATAACGAGCGCAAACTCTTTCGTTGCAAACAAATTCAGCCAACAGGAGACTTCAGCATGAACGATGCATCGCGTGAATCGCCCCGTGGAGTACAAGTACTGCACGACCCGCTACTCAACAAGGGCAGCGCCTTTACGGAGGCCGAACGTGATGCGCTGGGCCTGCGCGGCTTGTTGCCGCCGCATGTCCATACCCAGGATGAGCAGGCAGTCCGCGTCCTGCAGCACATGCGCAACCTGGCGGATCCGCTGGAGAAATTCATTGCGCTGAATGCATTGCACGACCGCAACGAGGCGCTGTTCTTCCGTGTAATTTGCGATAACGTCGATGAGATCCAGCCGCTGATTTATACGCCGACGGTTGGGCTCGCCTGCCAGCGGTTCGGACACATTTTCCAACGTCCGCGCGGTATGTTCATCAGTATTGAAGATCGCGGCCGTATCGCCGAAGTCCTGCGCAACTGGCCTCTCAAGGCCGGCATTATTGTAGTGACGGATGGCGAGCGCATTCTCGGCCTCGGAGACCAGGGCGCGAACGGCATGGGCATTCCGGTCGGCAAGTTGTCCCTCTACACGGCTTGCGCGGGGGTGGATCCGGCGATCTGCCTGCCGGTGACGCTCGACATGGGCACCAACAACGAAACGTTACTCAATGATCCGTATTACGTGGGCCTGCGCCGCCATCGTGTGACTGGCCCGGCTTACGATGAATTGATTGAGGAATTCATCACGGCCGCGCATGAAGTGTTTCCGAACGTCATTATCCAGTTCGAGGATTTTGCGAACCACAATGCATTTCGCCTGTTGCAGAAGTATCGCGACCGGATTTGCACGTTCAATGACGACATTCAAGGCACGGCGGCGGTCGCGGTCGCCGGCGTGCTGTCAGCGCTACGTATCAAGGGGACCAAGCTCGCCGACGAGAAAATCCTGTTCTTCGGCGCGGGAGAAGCGGCCACCGGTATTGCCGACCTCATCGTGGCGGCGCTCGTCGCCTCGGGCATGAATCTGGCGGATGCGCGCAAGCGCTGCTGGTTGGTCGATTCAAAAGGGCTGGTGGTGAAATCGCGCGAAGGGCTTCCGGCGCAAAAGCTGCCGTATGCACATGACCATGCGCCCGTGGGAGATTTCCTGACGGCGGTGAAAACGCTTCGGCCGACCGGCATCATTGGCGTCGCGGCGGTTGGCGGTACCTTCACGCCGGAAGTGTTGCGCGCGATGACCGATTGCAATGTGCGACCGATCATTTTCGCCTTGTCCAACCCGACCTCGAAAGCGGAATGCACCGCCGAACAGGCCTACACGGCCACCGATGGACGCGCCCTGTTTGCGTGCGGCAGCCCGTTCGCGCCGGTGCCGGTGGGCGCCAAGACGCTGGTACCGCGTCAAGGCAACAATTCGTATATTTTCCCGGGTGTCGGGCTGGGGGCGATCGCGTCCGGCGCCACCCGTATCATCGACGAGATGTTCCTTGCCGCTGCCAATACGCTGGCCGCGCAAGTCACCGAAGCCGACCTCGATCAGGGCAGCCTCTATCCGCCGCTATCGAATATTCGCGAAGTATCCGCACAAATCGCGGCAGCGGTTGCCGAGGTGGCGTACGAGCGTGGCCTTGCCACCAAGCCACGGCCCGCGAACATGCTCGAATACGTAAAAAAGCAAATGTTCGATCCGCATTATTCGAAATAGATTTGCGGACCTGCGTGCTTTCGCGTTCATTGTCTCGCCAGGAATGAACGCAGCTTCCCCGCGTGAGCGGGGAAGAACTGCCGTGACAATCGCGACAATCGCGCAATTGCAAATAGCAGCTTGGTGTGTCCGAAGTACCACCGCTCGGGCAATTCAGGATTGCGGTTGACCGTAACCCCGGCTAAGCTGCGCTTGTCGCGCGGTGTCTGCATCACGGTGCCTGCATCAATATCACTCCGCGATGGGCCACGCAAGTTGGCTACACATAAATCTAGCCACGACAACGTGAGTTCGCGCCATCCATCCGCATCCTCGTCCAGCATGCGCAACCCTGCTTATCCATTGCGGAGATCACGTTAAATGGCCAGCCATCCCGTCACGATCCCTGAACCCTTCATTTCGGCCGACACGCATATCGCCGAATTCACCTTGCGCGCGGTCGTGCTCGGCATTTTGCTCGGCATGGTTTTCGGCGCATCGTCGCTTTACCTGGTGCTCAAAGTGGGGCTGACGGTGAGCGCGTCGATTCCGGTTGCGGTGATCGCCATCACGCTGTTTCGCTTGTTTTCAAAAGCGGGCGGGCGCGATTCCACCATTCTCGAAAACAACATCGTGCAGACCGCCGGTTCCGCGGGGGAATCGATCGCGTTCGGCCTCGGTGTGACCATGCCGGCGATCCTGATACTCGGCTTCGATCTGGAGATTGCGCGCGTCATGCTGGTGGGCGTGCTGGGCGGATTGCTCGGTATCCTGATGATGATTCCGCTGCGCCGCACGCTGATCGTCGCGCAACACGACAAGCTCAAGTATCCAGAAGGCACGGCCTGCGCGGAAGTACTCAAGGCCGCCGAGTTGTCCAAACGCGCGACCGACGCGAGCAATGCAGCCGGTGCGAAGGACGTGTCGGCCACTGCCAGCCGCGCGGGCGTCATTTTTGCGGGCTTCGGTATTGGCCTTCTATACAAGGCGCTCAACGTCGCGTTCAAGGGCTGGAAGGATGTACCCGAGACCGTCTTTGGCGCGCCGCTGAAGGGCGGCTCGGTCGGCTGCGAAATTTCTCCCGAACTGCTCGGTGTGGGTTACATCATTGGCCCGCGTATCGCGTCCATCATGTGCGCAGGTGGCGTGCTCGCGTATCTGCTGCTGATTCCGCTCATCAAGTTTTTCGGCGACGCGCTGGCGATTCCGCTGGCGCCGGGCGTCAAGCTCATTCACGACATGAGTCCCAACGAGATCCGCGGCGCGTACGTGCTGTATATCGGCGCGGGCGCGGTGGCGGCGGGCGGCCTCGTCAGCCTCGTCAAGGCGCTGCCAATGATCTGGCACAGCCTCAGCGAGGGCTTGAAAGGTTTTGGTGGCGGGGCCAACGGAAAGGCAACGGCTACCAAGCGCACCGAACAGGATATCCCGATGAAATGGGTGCTGGTCGGCGCGCTGGCCATTGTCGCGATCATCATGCTGTCCGCGCCGCTACACATGAACCTGCTGGGCGCGTTGATGATCCTGGTATTCGGCTTCCTGTTCTCCACCGTCTCCTCGCAATTGACCGGCGAGATCGGCTCGTCGAGCAATCCCATTTCCGGCATGACGGTGGCCACACTGCTGTTTACGTGCCTCATCTTCCTGCTGGTCGGCTGGACCGGCGGGCCGTATTACGTGACGGCGCTGTCGGTGGGTGCCATTGTCTGCATCGCTTCCAGCAACGCTGGCACCACCTCGCAGGATTTGAAGACCGGCTTCCTGATCGGCGCGACGCCGCGATTGCAGCAGTACGCTATCCTCTTCGGCGCGCTCGCCTCCGCCGTGATACTCGGGCCGATCCTGCTGAAGCTGAACGACGCCGCGACCGTGTATGTGCCCGCCGCACAAGTAGCGCCGGGGCTGCATACAGACGCCGCAAAGCTCGTTGAGACCGCCACCATTCAGGGGCCGCAAGCCGCGCAGGATGCCCGTACTTATCGCGTGTGGCACAAGACCGATATTGTCGGTGGCCCGGCAGGAAAATATCTGGTGGATGACGCGGGCAACGCGGTGTATCTGGTGGATCCGGGCATCAACGGCGCGCACAGCAAGCGTCCCGATGGCAGCGAAGTGCGCAAGTACGACGCGCCCAAGGCGGTGCTGATGTCGTACATCATCAAAGGCATTCTCGACCGGCAATTGCCGTGGGCACTGGTGATGTTCGGTGTGATGATCGCGCTGATCCTGGAAATGGCCGGCGTGGCGTCGCTACCGTTTGCGGTGGGCGTGTACCTGCCGATTTCGTCTTCGCTGCCGATCTTTGTGGGCGGCGCGGTGCGCTGGCTGGTCGATCGGCGGCGCAACAAACAATCCCATTACGCCAACGCCAGCGAAGAGGAACGTATCGCGGCGGGTGATCGCAGCCCCGGCGTGCTGCTGGCCTCGGGCTATATTGCCGGTGGTGCGCTGGCCGGCATCATCATCGCGTTCACCGCCGGTGTGCTGACCGACTTCGACAAAGCCGCTAACGATTGGTCGATGGCCAACAATCCGTTTTTTGAGGGTGGGAATGCGGATCTGCTGTCGCTGTTGCCGTATTTGCTGCTCATTGTGTTGCTTTACTGGACGGGAAGAGAAAGCAGATAAATCGAAGGCGAAAGTCTAGCACTGGTGAGGTGTTTGGGGCGTTTGTGGCTGTAAATGCGCGCCAGTGCTGGTGTTTGATGTGGAAAATGGTGTTTCTTTTCGTTGGCCTTACCAAGAAACCCGCTGCACTATTTCGTAACACTGTTGGCGGCGGTGTTATGCCGCGAGCGTGGTGATAGGGTGTTGTTCTGCATGAGTGTTGATCCCCTTTTTCCACAGCATGATTGGGAAAAGCGCGGGACGGTATGTGGGTGCCGCGCTCCCTAAATTCGTTAGGTAAATGTGATATGGAATATTCAGTAGCAAAGGCAAATTGCCTCCTCGGCAAGCGGGTTGTTGTAAGTTTGCGCCACATCGGGCAAAACAACCAAGAAACCTATAGCGGTCTTTGGGGGGTAATCGACTCTGTTCATGAGAATGGGTTGCTCTTAAAAGTTGAAGGGGGGATTGACGAGACTTTCTGGATGCTTCCCCCCGACTTAGATGCTTTGCAACCGCCGTCCAAAAAGTACTATCAATTGGATGGGCACGACACGATAGTTACTGACGTTGACTATGAAGCCTATTTCAGTATTGCCGATTCAGTAGAACGACTTAATTCAAGGCGCTGACTCAGTGCCTTCCAACCCATCATAATTTACACCCACGGGGTGGCAGACTTCACGTTATCAGTGCCCGTTTCGCTACGCGACATGAAAGGAAAACACATAAAGAAGGTTGACGAAATGCGTGCCGAATATCGGCGCGAGGAGCTTGGAAAAGGTGTGCGCGGCAAGCACTATGAGGAGTTCAAGAAAGGTAGCAACCTCATTTTGCTGACGCCGGAATTGTCATAGATTTTCCCTGCCAATGAAGCGGTCAATACGGCGTTGAGTTCATTGGTTGGTGTGGCGCGTTCGGCCACTGGCCTGACATCGCGTTCAAGCGGACGCGTTACAAAACGGCGCGCTGCATAACTCGTTCGTCATGTAGCAAGCGCGGAGATGGGGTATATGTTCATCAATGTGTATTGGTTCTTTTTCCACAGCAGGGTAGGGAGCCGCGCGGAATCGTACGCAGACGCGGTGCTGCTTGCATTGAGTTAGGCCTCAGTGAATGCCAAAACTCATCTCAACTGACGTAGGCGTCATCATCGACGGCGTATCAGTTCCTGGGTACGTCGACGAGAAAGTGTGCGCAAGTTGCAATCAGTTACGGATTTATCACGCAACCTATGACACGTACTTTTGTGCCAGCTGCAATCAATGGCTGGAGAATCAATGTAGCGACCCAAACTGTATCTACTGTTCAAGCAGGCCAGCTGTTCCTATTCCAACGACGGCCTAAGTTTGCGTTCAAACGCACTCCACTGGGTTGGGGACGTGCCAACAGCGGCGCATTTCTTGGCTAGAACTAGGCCGGACGCAATTTCCCAATGGAAAAAACTACCCCACGCATCGGTGTCGGTGTCATCGTCTTACGAGAGGGTCTGGTGCTTCTTGGCAAACGCATCGGCTCCCACGGCGCCGGATCCTGGGCGCTTCCCGGTGGGCACCTTGAGTTTGGTGAAACCATTGAACAATGCGCGGCGCGTGAAGTACTGGAAGAGACGGGCCTTGTCATCCAGTCTCCCACGCTCGGCCCGTTCACCAACGACATCTTCGCGAATGAGGGCAAACACTATGTCACGCTGTTCGTCATGGCCCAATGCGCGATCGGTCTGCCCGGAGCTTCGTGAGCCAAGCAAGTGCGCCGCCTGGCAATGGTTCAGATGGTCAGCGCTGCCGGAACCGCTGTTCCAGCCGTTGGCAACTTTGCATCGTACGGGGTTCGTTCCGCAGATTGCGGCGTAGTTCTTCTGTCAATCTTCCGTTGAGCGGGCTTTCAAAGTCTAGCACTGGTGCGGCGTTCGGGCCAATAATGGCTTGAAAAGCGCGCCAGTGCTTGAGTTTAAGCGGCAACCGGGATTGATCCGGTCATAAAAAGCACAGTCAAAGCTCTTCTCGCTTGGGAGAAGGATTGGGATGAGGAGTGGTATTAGCCGTCAATGAAACCCACTCACTTGCAGTGCACATATTCCGCTACATCGGAATACCGCGCGAAGGGCGCGGAGCATGCTCCGTGAATTCCCCATTTCGCCTCTCCGCCCTCTCCCCGGGGTAGAGGGGACCATACCCCGCGAGATTGCCCGCCGCTGCCTTACAATTGCAGCATGACTGACTACATCATCGTCGGCGGCGGCTCCGCCGGTTGCGTGCTCGCGGCGCGCTTGAGCGAAGATCCCGCCGTTCACGTTACGCTGCTGGAAGCCGGGCCCGCGGATAAAAGCGTCTTGATCCATTGCCCGGCGGGACTCGCGCTGATGGCGCAGACCGGACAAGCTAACTGGGCGCTTGAAACGGTTCCGCAGCCCGGCCTCAATGGCCGCCGCGGCTACCAGCCACGTGGAAAGGTGCTCGGGGGTTCAAGTTCCATCAATGCCATGGTGTATACGCGCGGCCATCGCAGCGACTACGACGAGTGGGCTGCGCTGGGCAATCCGGGCTGGTCCTACGATGAAGTCCTGCCTTATTTCAAGCGCGCCGAACACAACGAACGCGGCGCCGATGCATTTCACGGCGTGGGTGGGCCGCTGAATGTGATGGATCTACGCAGCCCGAATCGATTCAGCCCGATCTTCGTGGACGCGGGAAAGCAGGCGGGATTTCCGGCCAATCGCGATTTCAATGGCAGTGAGCTGGAAGGTGTCGGGCTCTACCAGGTGACGCACAAGAACGGCGAGCGATTCAGCGCGGCCAAGGCCTACGTCACCCCGAACCTTTCGCGGCCGAATCTCGAGGTTATTACCAGCGCGCACGCCACACGCATCCTTCTGGAAGGCCGGCGCGCCGTCGGTGTGGAGTATCGCGTCGGCGGGGCATTGCAGCAGCGGCGCGCGCGGCGTGAAATATTGGTGTGCGCGGGCGCATTCCAGTCGCCGCAGCTACTGATGCTGTCAGGAATCGGGCCTGGCACACAACTCGCCCGGCATGGCATTGCCGTCGTGCATGACCTCGCGGGCGTGGGCGAAAATCTGCATGATCACGTCGATACCGTGCTCGTGTACAACGCGCCACGACTCAAGGATTTGTTTGGCCTGTCGCTGCCCGGCGCCTGGCATGCGCTGAAAGGGATTTTTGAGTGGAGTACTCACCGCCGCGGCATGCTCACCACCAATTTTGCGGAGGCGGGCGGCTTCATCAAGAGCCGGGCGGATGAGCCAATACCCGATCTGCAACTGCATTTTGTCGTTGGCAAACTGGTGGATCATGGCCGCAAGATTGCGCTGGGGCACGGCTTTTCCTGCCATGTTTGCCTGCTGCGTCCGCTCAGCCGCGGCCGCGTTACGCTCACCAGTGCCGATCCGCTCGCGTCACCAGCAATCGATCCCGATTTCCTCGGCAATCCGGATGACATGGCGCGATTGATTTGCGGATTCAAGCTGACACGCGGCATTCTCAGCCAGCCCGCACTGGCGCAATTCGGTGCGATTGAGCTGCGGCGCTCCGGCGGCGCGAAGTCCGACGCGGAAATCGAAGCCTTCATTCGCGGACAAGCCGATACGATTTATCACCCGGTCGGTACGTGCCGAATGGGGCCGACCGACAATGATGTGGTCGACGCGCAATTGCGCGTGCGCGGCATTGAGCGTTTGCGGGTGGTGGATGCTTCCATCATGCCGCGTGTCGTCAGCGGCAATACCAATGCGCCAGTGATCATGATTGCGGAAAAAGCCGCCGACATGATCAAGGCACATATCCCCTGACGCCGCCCTCACGGGCATGGCAAGACCGGTTAGAACGGCTTTGCGTTCCTGACTGCGTCGTCGTGAGCTTGCTTCCCCGCGACCAGGCTGGATGTCTGTTCGCCAACGATGGCGGTTTTGCAGGTCGCATCGGGCGACTTGCCGGCAGTGGCGACGCTCTTTACCTGTTTGTTGGGGATGTCGAGCGTCAGCGTGCGACTCACGCATGGCTTCTGCGCGACCTTGGTCCGAATTTCGCTTTCGGTCCATGATTCGATGTCAAACACCGTCTGCGCGGTTTCCAGGAGCCCGCCTTCATTGACCGAAACCTGTGCCGACGATTCCATGCACTGCATTCTGGATTTGACGCAGTCGATCGTGGCGGTTTGCAAGTTACCCGTTGCGGCATCCTTCGACACCCAACTGCCGCCCGCCTGCACCTGATTCACCTGATCGACATCGGCCGTCACGATGAACCAATAAGCGGGCAGGACAACGGGCGCCGCGCGCAGGATCTTGAGTTCCCGCCACGTGAGCGTTGCATAGATGACGAGTACGGAGACGACGATGATCTCGGCCAGGCGGATCATTTTTCGCAGCGCGGGGCGGTCGTGGAGAAAGTCGTTTTTCATAAAGTGAAACATACTCCTGTTTGTTGATTACCGTCTAGTAGATGATGCCGACCAGCGCGCCGCAAGACAAGGTCGCCAGCGATCCGGCTACCAGACTCTTGTAGCCCAGGTCGATGATGTCCGCTCGCCGCTCCGGGCAGATAGTACCGAGGCCGCCGATCATGATGCCGATCGACGCAAAATTGGCGAATCCGCAGAGCGCATATACCATGATGACGCGGCTCCTGACCGAAAGCGCGTCCGGAGACAACTTCGCGAGATCGAAGAAGGCGATGAACTCGTTGAGCACGGTCTTGGTGCCCATAAGCGATCCGGCGGCTTGCGCTTCGTTCCAGGGGATACCGATCAGCCACACTACCGGCCGCATGATCCAGCCGAGGATGCCCTGCAGTGTTGGCGCGACATCCTTGGCAAACGGCAGGCCGAGGATCATGTTGGAAAGCGCAATCAGCGCGGTCAGCACGATCAGCATGGCCGCAACATTGATATAGACAGCGACGCCATCCACGGTGCCTTGGGTGACGGCATCCATCACGCTGCTGGTGGGATTGGTGGTGGGGATGCCGCCTTCGGTGCCCGGGCCTTCGTGCGGAACCATCAGCGCGGAAAACGCCACGGCCGCCGGGGCGCTGATGAAGGACACGATCAGCACATGACCGATCGCATCCGGCACCACCGCCGAGAGGATGATGCCGTACAGCACCATCACTGTGCCGGCGACGCCCGCCATCCCGCCCGCCATGGTGATGAATAATTCGCCGCGCGAAAGTTTCGCGAGATAAGGCCGGATGAACAGTGGCGCCTCCACGGTTCCCAGGAAGATATTCGCCGCGGTCGAGACGCCGACCGCGCCACCGACCCCGATGGTTTTCTTCAACGCCCAGGAAAACGCGGTGACGATCACGGGCAGGATGCGCCAATAAAACAGTAGCGACGATAGCGCCGATACCACAATAATGACTGGCAGCGCCATCGTCATCGCGATAAAAGTGCTCCTGCCTTCCTCGACCTTGAACGGCGCATCGGCCGGCGAACCGGTGGCGCCCAGATAGCCGAATACGAACTTGGTGCCCTCGCGGGTGGCGGCGGCAACGCCGTTAAGCGCATCGTTGAGCGCCGCCGAGGCCTCCTTGAACCAAGGGAATTTGAACAGCAGCACGAACATCACTATTTGCAGAATGATCGCGCCGAAGACTGTGCGCCAGATGATCGAACCGCGCTTTTCGGAGATCGCAAACGCGAACGCGAACAGCAAGATGAAGCCGATTAGGCTTTGCAGGGCGGGCGGCATGGGGTCTTGCTCCTGTGGACAAGAAAGGGAATGAACGCGCGATTGAATCGGCGCATTGTACCGGGGAGTACATGGGCACGTTGAAGACGGATTTGCGCGGAGCATCAGACATTCCGCGTACAATTGGATACCGAGCCCAAGCAATTGCGGCCCGGTATTTTTTTTGGCCGGCCCCGATCCAAGCGCTCACCTGTTACCTCTACAGCCTTTGGAGCTTGGAACATCATGGAAATTTTTGACTACGACAATATTTTGTTGTTGCCGCGCAAATGTCGCGTGGAGAGCCGTTCGGAATGTGACGCAGGAGTAGAACTGGGTGGCCGCCGCTTTCGACTGCCTGTCGTGCCCGCCAATATGAAGACGGTCGTGGATGAAACCATCTGCACCTGGCTGGCGCAAAACAGCTATTTTTATGTGATGCACCGGTTCGATCTGGACAACGTGCAATTCGTAAAATCCATGAAAGCGCGCGGCCTGTACGCCTCGATTTCGCTGGGCGTCAAGAAACCGGACTATGCCGCCGTGGATTCCCTTCTGGCGTTCGGCCTTATTCCGGAATACGTCACCATCGATATTGCCCATGGGCATGCGGATAGTGTGAGGGAAATGATTGGCACCCTGAAGGCTAAAATGCCTTCCACCTTCATCATTGCCGGCAATGTGGCCACACCCGAGGCCGTGATCGATGTGGAAAACTGGGGCGCCGATGCCACCAAGGTCGGCATTGGCCCCGGCAAGGTGTGCATCACCAAGCTCAAAACCGGCTTCGGTACCGGCGGCTGGCAGCTGTCTGCCGTCAAGTGGTGCGCCCGCGTGGCGACCAAGCCCATCATTGCTGACGGCGGCATCCGTGACCATGGCGACATTGCCAAGAGCATCCGCTTTGGCGCAACGATGGTGATGATCGGCTCCCTGTTGGCGGGGCACGAAGAAAGCCCGGGACAGACGGTCGAGGTCGACGGCAAGCTGTACAAGGAATACTACGGCTCGGCCAGCGACTTCAACAAGGGCGAGTACAAACATGTGGAAGGCAAGCGCATTCTGGAGCCCATCAAGGGCAAGCTGGCCGACACGCTGATCGAGATGGAGCAGGACGTGCAAAGCTCCATCAGCTATTCAGGTGGCAAGAAACTCCTGGACATCCGCAAGGTGAACTACGTCACGCTGGGTGGCGACAATGCTGGCGAACATCTGTTGATGTGAAATTGTGGCGTGACGACCATGCGTGCACTATTGCAGAAATTGTTCAGAGAATTTTGGGTTGCTTATGAGTTTGGATAGGCCAACCCGGTCATCGGCCCATTCGGCAGTTCAGCAGCCCGTCTACACGCCCGCGACGGTATCAGTTTATTGGCGGGATTTCTGGGCCACATTTGTGCGCTGGCCGTCTTTGCCGCTTCCGGGGCCGGACGAGGTCGCCGGTTGGGATTCAGTGCGCGCGCAAGTCGACAGCTTGATCGCCGGCGAAACCCGGCCGGCGACGGCGGAAGCGCTGAATCTGGTGACCCGAAGCGCGAAACGAAATGGCGTACCGGTGATCGAGCTCGGCATGGCAGGTCGCGCTCGCGGCGATCGGATTCTGATGTTCCTTCACGGCGGCGCATACACGTTTCAGTCCGCGGGTTCCACGCTATTCGCCAGCGGAATGCTCGCCAACGCGACCGGCCTGCCGGTCGTGTCCGTCGATTACACGGTGGCGCCGCGAGGCAAATGGAATACCGTGACTGACCAGGTCATCGCGGTTTACCAATCTCTCTTGAATGAAGGGTACGCGCCCGGCTGCATTGGCTTGCTTGGCGAATCGGCTGGGGGCGGACTTGCATTGGGTGCGACCTTGAAGATGCGCGATCAGGGCTTGCCGCTGCCCGGGGCGCTGGTGTTGTGGTCGCCGTGGGCGGACATCACTGCGACCGGTGACACGACCGTCACGCTTGCGCCAGCCGATCCGATCCTTGACGCTGTTTCGTTGCAGGCGTCGGCAGACGCATACGCGCCGCGCGAGGAACAACGAAACCCCTATGTGTCGCCGGTATATGGCGATTACGCGAAAGATTTCCCGCCCACGTTGATTCAGGGAGGAACGAAGGAGCTTTTCCTGAGCCATTTCGTTCGTCTATACCAGGCGATGGACGCGGGTGGTCGCAACACAACGCTCGATCTGTACGAAGGCATGCCGCACATATTCCAGGTGATCGGCGCGGAATCGCCTGAGGCGCAACGGGCGGTCCGCAAGTCCGCGAAATACCTGACAGATCACCTTCGTCGAAAATAAAAAGGCCGCTCACCGGGCTGAATGCCTAGCTTGCGGCCTCGCTTGCGAAATCCGGCGATTGCACTCCCGGAAATGATTGCGGCATCGACGCTGGCGCGTCGATGCCGCTTTCTTCATTCAGCGCGGATCAGAACTGCGCTTTGAACTGCGCGCCAAAAATGCGCGGTTCGTTGGTGAAGCCGGTCAGGTTATTGAAGTCGATGCCACCCGTTAGCCGGACCTGGTTGGCAATATTGCGGCCGTATGCCGCGACTTCATACTTGCCGTTGCCCCAGATGTACCCGAGACGCAGTCCACCTTCGGTGAGCGATTTGCTGGTGAACTCAACGGAGTCGTACAGGAAGAAATTGACCTTGCTGCGATAAACCCAGTCGGTGTACGCGTACCACTCGCCGTCCTTGGTCGGGATGCTGTAACGCAAGGTGACGTTGAGGTTTTGCTTGGGGGCCTGTGGCAACTGGTTGCCGTCGATCAATGCCAGTCCGCCGGCGGTACGCGGGTCCGTGACCTTGCAAGCCGCGCAAACGGCGACTGCCAGGGTCGGGTCCTTGATCTTGGCGTCATTGAAACTTGCGCCAACCGTCGCCAGCAAGTTGGGAGAAAGATACGCCTGCAAATCCAGCTCGAAACCCTGACCCTCGGTCTTTTTGGCGTTGAGCAGGATGTTGGCGTTGGCCGCGCCGCCGACAGCCGTCAGTTGTTGGTCCTTGATCTCGTACTTGAATACGCCGAAACTCAAGCGCGCCTTGCGATCGAAAAGATCTGCCTTGACGCCGGCTTCGAATGACGTGCTGGTTTCGGGTTTGGCGACTGACTGGTTGTTGAACGCGCTGGCACCCTGCACGCTGGCGGCCCGGAAGCCGTTCGCGACGCGGGCAAACAGCTTCACGCCTCGATCGAGCGCATACGTACCGCTGACATCCCAGCTCAATTTGTTGTTACTGGGTGATGCGCTCAGCGGACCGGCAGCCCTCAACGCCGCAAGCGTCGGCAAGGTGCCGAACACGTCGCTCGAATAATCCTCGACATTGAAGTTCTTCTTGTCACGGGTGTAGCGAAGGCCCCCACGCAGATCCAGCGCCGGGCTGACCGCATAGTCAACGGCCGTGAACACGGCAATCGCATCGTTCTTCTGACGCACGCGCTCATATCCATTTCGTCCACCGGCACTGAACAACGAGTCGTAGCTGATGCTTTCCACCGTGTAATCTTCATTGAAGTAATACAAGCCACCTTGCCATTTCAGCGGACCCTTGAGGTTTGACTCAAGCCGCAGTTCCTGGGTGAATTGCGAATGCTTGGGAAGGCCGTCGGAGGTCTCGGAAGAGAAGGGAATAAAGCCCGGCCCGGAAGGCGGTGCAAACACGGCGCCGTAGCCACCGTCGATATCGCCGCGCGCGAAACTGGTCAGCGATTCGTAGCCGGTGATCGAGTGGAGGGTAAAGTCATTCAGCGTCCAGCGCAGGCGGATACTGCCGCCTTCGGTCTTAAGCCAGGACTCATTCCTGCCATCGTGGGAGACTTTGTTGTAGTCGAAACCATCGACGATATCGTTCGTGCCCGGCTTGATGACATTGGCGCGGAACAGGCGCGCACTGCCCTTCAGGTCGCGTGCATGAACATTGAACAGGGCGCTGAAGTCCTTGCCGGGTTCGTACAAGAACTGGAGTCGGGCGGCATTGTCGTCGTAGTGATCGAAGTCCTTGGTCGGCCCATTCACGGAGTTGTGCACAAAGTCATCGCGGTGCTGCGCCTGAACGGAGAAACGCATCGCCCAGTCCTTGTTCATTGGGACGTTTACGGCCCCTTCGAGCGCATTGGTGTTGTATTTGGCAACTGACAGATTCAGATAGGCTTCCTGCTGCTGCCGGGGCTTGACCGAATCGAACTTGACCACGCCTGCCGGAGAATTGCGGCCAAACAGTGTTCCTTGCGGCCCGCGCAGGACTTCGATCTGTTCGAGGTCGAACATCGGGAAACCCTTGAGGATCGGATTCTCCTGCACCACATCGTCCAATACGAGTGATACCGGTTGCGAGGCGTTAATGCGAAAGTCGGTATTGCCGTAGCCGCGCAGGTAAAAACGCGGAAATGCACGTCCATAAGACGATTCGATATTCAGGCTTGGCACCCGTCCGGAGAGTGCGCGCACATCCTGTCCGCTCGAATTGATCACATCAAGTGCCTCGCCGCTCACGGTGGAAATGGAATTAGGCACGTCGTTGATATTTTCCGAACGTCGTTCTGCCGTGACGTTTATCGTTTCCAGCTTGCCATCGACCTTTGCAGAGGACTTGGACTCTGCGGCAGTGGACTGTGCGAAAGCCGAGGGCACGGTCAGGATGGCCGCCAGCGACAGGCCGAATGCCAGTGAACGCGGCGAGCAGGCCGCAGCAAGAATTTTCTTTTTCATGGACAGTTCCCTTGGAAAAATGTTGCGTTTCAGTAGTGGCCCCGAGAGCAGCCGTCCCTTCTCCGGTGACGTGCTGACCAGCGATTCTATGCTTTGTTGCCCGGATTCCTAGCGGTTGCCGGCAGGCTGTCGCGAAAACGCAACATTTGTCGCGCAAACTGTCATTTCAGTGTCATGTTTACCCTCGACAGGGGGCATTTTCCTGCCCAACCCGTCATTCCACACCGTGAGATTGCGCCACGGTGGTGCCGAAATGGCCTCTGGCGCCTTGTTTTTTGTCGCGCAGGCACGCCATTTACGGCCGATACCGCAATTGATGCGCGGGACGGTTGACCCACCTCAATAATGCCCGCCGTTTGCCGTATATGCTTGTACATATAACAAGATTCAGGGCCACTTAGATGCAAAAAAAACTTCTTCCCCATGCGCTCATCGGGCGCCAGTGTGAAGCCGTGCCCGCTTGGTTGCGTACGCGACGACAAGTTGGTACACCTTCGGTAGTTGATTCTTTGAGGTTTTGTGGCGGTGCATCCGGCGTGGAAGTGATGGTGCGCGATGCAAACTGATCTGTCTCCCAAAGCTGATCTGCAGGCCCGGCGTCTGCACCAGATGACCTCATCCATCGAGGCGCTTAACGCCCGCATCGCCAGCCGTATCGCTCAAGAGTAATGACGAAGTGGTCCGCGTACTGAGCCGGCCTCCGACCTTGGCTGTGCCGCATGAGCGGCGGACTGCCCTCGATCCTGGCGACGAGCCCCGAATGGGCCGGGCACCTGACCGCCGCACCGCCCACAAATGGGAAGAACTCCGCGGCCTGCTGGTCCTGCGTTACAGTATTCAATCGCGTTACGTGGAAGAGGTTGGCGTTGTCGCGACACACCAGATACTGGTTGAAGCGGAAGAGCACCTGATCCGCAGGGGTTTCAACGCGGGTGACGACGGCATCGATCTGGACCGTCTGGGTAACGGGCTTTGATACCGTCATTCCACGCGGAAAGCAGAGCATTAAGGCACCCAATCAATTTTTCCTGGTAAAAACATGACGACATTCCAACAACCCTTTGCACCCGTTTCCCCAAAAAAAGAAAACCACATGAATTTCACGATGAACACTGATCTTATTGAAAACGTTACGTATGACGAAATTAGCCTGGGCCAAAGCTCGCGCATGTTGCGCACGCTGTCCCTCGCCGACATCCAGGCATTTGCCGCCGTGTCGGGCGACACCAACCCGGCACACTTGAATGCCGAATATGCCAACGATACGTTGTTTCATGGGGTGATTGCCCACGGCATGTGGGGCGGCGCATTGATTTCGGCATTGCTCGGCACGCAATTTCCCGGGCCGGGCACCATTTACCTGGAGCAAGTGTTGCACTTCACCAAACCCGTTCATATCGGAGACACGCTGACGGTGACGGTGAGAGTATTGAGCAAGGACAACGCCAAAAGTCGGTCGAACTGGACTGCCAGGTTGTCAATCAGAAAGGGGAGCGGGTGCTGCACGGCACCGCCAAGGTGTTGGCCCCCACGAAGAAGGTTCGTCTGCCGCGCGTCATGGCGCCGCAAATCCAGTTGTTTGACCCGCAAGCCCGTTTCAAGGAGTTGCTGGCGCTGAGTGACGGACTGCCCGCGGTGCGTTGCGCCGTGGTGCACCCGTGTGATGAAGGCTCGCTCAGCGGCGCCATTGACTCAGCGCGCTACGGTTTGATCGTGCCCGTACTGATCGGTCCCGAAGTACGCATCCGGCATCTTGCCCAGGAGGCCGGTATCGATCTGACGGGCGTCGAGATCGTGCCGGCCCCACACAGTCACGCAGCCGCGGAGAAAGCGGCGGACATGGCCGTCAGCGGTGACGTGGAAGTGCTGATGAAAGGCAGCCTGCACACGGACGAACTTATCCACGCCGTACTTGCCCGGCCATCGTTGCGAACCGGACGGCGCATGTCGCACGTATTTCGCTTCGACGTGCCGTTGTACAGCAAGCCGCTATTGATTACCGATGCCGCACTCAACATCCATCCCACCTTGCCGGAGAAGGTGGACATCATCCAGAACGCGATCGACTTTGCGCGAATCATGGGCGTCGAAATCCCCAAAGTCGCCATATTGTCGGCCGTGGAAATGGTAAATCCCAACATTCCGTCCACGCTGGATGCCGCCGCACTGTGCAAGATGGCGGACCGGGGTCAGATCAAAGGCGGCATCCTCGATGGCCCGTTGGCTTTTGACAATGCCATTTCGGCGCACGCCGCGCAGGTCAAGCACATCGAGTCTGCCGTGGCGGGGGAAGCCGACATTCTGGTTGTGCCTGACCTGGAGTCCGGCAACATGCTGGCCAAGCAACTGGAGTACCTTGCCGGGGCCACGGGTGCCGGTCTCGTGCTCGGAGCACGAGTGCCAATTGCCCTGACCAGCCGTGCCGATGGCCCGATGAACAGGGTGGCGTCGGCGCTACTGGCGCAGCAGGCGGCGTTCAATGCACGGCGCGACCACCCCCGCGACACCTGGTAGGACCGGCACGTGGCCATTCTTGCGGTCAATGCGGGCTCGTCAACGCTCAAATTTTCTATTCACCCTCTTCAAAATGGCCAGGTTCAATCTGGGGTATTGACGGGTAGCATTCAGGGCCTTGAACCCGGCGGCGCGCCGGTTTTGGGCTGGACGTTTCAAGGGCGCCCGCAAACCCACCAAATGCCGGCAACGATCGGCGATCCGTTTAACCAGGGACTGAAAAGCCTGGGAGAACTGCTTGCCGGTGAACCCGCTATTCCCACGATAGATGCCATTGCGCACCGCGTGGTGCATGGCGGCCAGGAGTTTTCGGCGAGCGTTCGGGTCACCGGCGATGTGCTCGCCCGGTTGGACCGCTTGATTTCGCTCGCGCCGCTGCACCAGCCACATAACCTGCAGGGTATACGGGCGTTTCAAAAAGCGTTTCCTTCCATCCCGCAGGTCGCGTGTTTTGATACCGCTTTCCATGCCACGCTGCCCGAAGTGGATTACGGCTTTGCCTTGCCGCAATCGCTGGCCGAGAGGGGCGTGCGCCGATACGGCTTTCACGGCCTGTCGTATCAGTACATCATGGGGGTGTTGCAGGATCGCAGCACGCAAGGCGGAGGTCGCGTCCTGATGGCGCATCTGGGCAATGGGGCCAGTTTGTGCGCCGCCCGCGAAGGTCGCAGCTGTGCGACAACAATGGGTTTCTCCGCGCTTGATGGCCTGATGATGGGCACGCGCACCGGTTCACTCGATGCCGGCGTATTGCTTTACCTCATTGAACAAGGCTGGGACCATGATCAGCTGCAAACCCTGCTTTACAAGCAAAGCGGCTTGCTGGGCGTGTCCGGTATT
This sequence comes from Betaproteobacteria bacterium, assembly GCA_016720925.1. Classification (NCBI taxonomy): domain Bacteria; kingdom Pseudomonadati; phylum Pseudomonadota; class Betaproteobacteria; species Betaproteobacteria bacterium. The sequence goes on from JADKJR010000036.1 coordinate 357,566, forward strand.
TCCGCGGATATGCGGCAACTGCGTGCCGATGGCAGTGCAGCAGCAAAGCGGGCAATCGACATGTTCACCTACCGCGTGGTGCGCGAATCCGGCGCGCTGACCGCCTGCCTGGGTGGGCTCGACGTGCTGGCCTTCAGCGGCGGCATTGGCGAGCATGATGCCGTGCTTCGCAACGAAGTATGCGATCGTCTGGCATGGCTAGGCGTTGTGGTGGATCCCGCGCTGAACCAGTTAGCCACGGGTAGCGAAGTGATGGCTATTCACGGGCCCGACAGCCGCGTGGAAATTTGGGCGGTGCCCACCGATGAAGGACGTGTGGCCGCGCAGGAGGCGGCACGGTTGATCCGATCGTGAATCAAGTATTTAACGGTAGTATTGCGTAAACGTCACCTCAACATTGCCGCTTGGGAACCGATCCGTTCCGCAATCATTAACGAGGAGTCAGCATGCCTCTGTCCCGTCATCCGCTTGCCGCCTCTCTGCGGGCTTCCGATACCGGCAAGATCGTTAGCGCGCGCGAAGCGGTACGCCTGATTCGCGATGGGGACACCGTTGCCACAAGTGGTTTCGTGGGTATTGGGTTCGCCGAAAATATTGCTGTCGCGCTTGAAGAACTATTTCTCGAAAGCGAGGGCGCGGACCTGCAAGGTCTCGGCAGTCCGCGAAATCTGACGCTGGTCTACGCCGCCGGTCAAGGGGATGGCTCGGATCGCGGCCTCAATCATCTTGGCCATGAGGGACTGGTTGGCCGCGTCATCGGCGGGCACTGGGGCCTGGTGCCGAAGCTCCAGCAACTCGCGGTCGCCAATCGCATCGAGGCCTACAACCTGCCGCAGGGCGTGATCACGCACCTGTTCCGCGATATCGCCGCCGGTAAGCCCGGGACATTGACGCGGGTCGGACTCGGCACCTTCGTCGATCCGCGTTTCGGCGGCGGCAAGCTAAATGAGCGGACGACGGCTGAACTGGTCCGGCTGATGGAAATTGACGGCGAGGAATATTTATTCTACAAGGCGCTCCCGATCCACGTGGGCATCATTCGGGGAACCACCGCCGATCCCGACGGCAATATCACAATGGAAAAAGAGGCGCTGACGCTTGAAGTGCAGGCTATTGCGATGGCCGCGCACAATTCCGGCGGCATCGTCATCGCGCAAGTGGAACGGATCGCCGAACGCGGCACGTTGAATGCGCGGCAGGTCAAAGTCCCCGGCATTCTGGTGAATTGCGTGGTGGTTGCCGAAAAGCCCGAATACCACATGCAGACCTTTATTGAACAATACAGTCCTGCGTTCTCCGGCGAGTTGCGCATGCCGACGTCGGCGATTTCACCGATGCCGATGAGTGAGCGCAAAATCATCGCCCGGCGCGCGGCACTCGAACTGCATGCCAACGCGGTGGTGAATCTCGGCATCGGCATGCCGGAAGGCATTGCCGCGGTTGCGGCGGAGGAGAAAGTCACCGACCTGCTAACGATGACGACCGAGCCGGGAACCATAGGCGGAATACCGGCGGGCGGCCTCAATTTCGGCGCGGCGATGAATACCCAGGCGATCATCGACCAGCCCAGCCAGTTTGATTTTTACGACGGTGGCGGACTGGACATTGCGTTCCTCGGCCTCGCGCAAGCGGACCGTCAAGGCAACCTCAATGTGTCGAGGTTTGGCCCGCGGCTCGCAGGCGCGGGAGGATTTATCAATATCAGCCAGAATGCGCGGAAGGTGGTCTTTGTTGGCACCTTCACGGCAGGCAATCTGGAAATCGTGATTCGCAATGGCCAATTGGCGATCCTCAACGACGGCCGCGCGCAGAAGTTTGTCGAGCAAGTCGAGCACCGCACATTCAGTGGCCCGGAGGCATTGCGCCGTGGCACCACGGTACTCTACGTGACCGAGCGCTGTGTATTCCGGCTTTGTCCCGACGGGCTCGAATTGATCGAGATTGCGCCGGGAATCGAGGTCGAACGCGACATCATTTCCCGCATGGCCTTCAAGCCGGTTATGAATGCCGCGCCCGCGCTGATGGACGAACGCATCTTTGCCGATGGCCCAATGAACCTGCGACCCGATTTACTCGAATTGCCGTTTGAGGAACGCCTGGCATTTGATCCGGACGGAAATCTGTTCTTCGTCAATTTTGAAGGGCTTTCCGTGCAAAACAACGCCGATATTGAACGAATTCGCCAGGCAGTCGAGGCAACGCTGGAAACGGTCGGGCACAAGGTCTATGCCGTGGTTAACTATGATCGCTTCAGCATCGCCACGGAGCTGATTGACGATTACATCCGCATGGTCAAGGGGCTGATGGAAAAATACTACCTTGATGTGACCCGCTACACTTCCAGCACTTTTCTCAGGCTGAAGCTTGGCGAAGCGTTGTCCAGGCGCAACGTCGCGCCGCACTTGTATGCAAGCGTGGGGGAGGCGCAGGCGCATTTGGGGGAGGGGTGAAGGTAAAGGGCGCTGATTCAGGGCGTTCGGGAAGTCATGGAATCGTGAATCGCGCGGCGGTTGCCAGTCGCCAGTCAATTGCGGCCCGACTATCCGATGTGAAGTGGAGAAATTTCTAAAGAAAGCAATGGCATTGCCGTTAAACGTTCTGGAGGTTTAGCGGATCTAGCAGCCTGTCGGACTTAGAGAATCGAAGCGAAAAATGATATGGGCGAGGGCAGATTTTCACGGTTTTGCCAATGGTTGTTCCGTGGGCAATGCGGCCGATCATTTGCAGCCGATTCCGTCTAAGTCCGACAGACTGCTTGACGATTTGAACCAACGGGATCGCATGAACAACGGGTTTGCCACCATTGGAACCATGCTGGCCGCCATGCTTTTGGCGGCGTGCGGGCAGCAGCCTGCGGAGACGCCGTTGCCTTACAGCTTTGCGCCGGCAGTGGCCGCCGCGCCGATCTATCGCTTCGCCGTTCACCCTCTGCACAATCCGCAAAAACTCAGCGAGGCCTATCAGCCCCTGGTTGATCATCTCAATGCCCAGTTAAAAGGGGCCAAAATCGAGCTGGAAGCTTCGCGCGACTATCAGGTCTACGAGCAGAAGTTCCGCGCCCGTCAGCCGGCCTTCCTGCTGGCCAATCCGTGGCAGACGCTGGAGGCCATGAAAGGCGGCTACCGCGTCGTCGCGATGGCAGGCAACGCCGAGGACTTCAAGGGCGTCTTTATCGTCCGCAAGGACAGCGGTATCAAATTGCCCGCCGACATCAAAGGCAAGGTGGTGAGCTATCCGTCGCCGACAGCACTGGCTGCGGCGGTCATGCCTCAGTACTATCTACATACAAAAGGCATCGACATTAACCGCGATATTCAGAATGTGTACGTCGGGTCGCAGGAGTCGTCCATCATGAACGTCTATCTGGGCAAGTCCGCCGCAGGCGCGACCTGGCCGCCACCGTGGCGGCTGTTTCAAAAAGATCATCCCAGCGAAGCGGCTCAGCTTGAGGTGGTCTGGGAAACCCCGTCGCTGATCAATAATTCAGTGATGGTGCGCGACGACGTCCCGCAAGCCGTCAGCGAGCAAGTTGGAAAAACCCTCTTTGATCTGGAGAATTCGCCACGCGGCAGGGCAATACTCGCCGGCATGGAGACGGCACGCTTCCATGCCGCCACCGGTGCCAGCTATGACGTTGCACGGGAATACATCAAGCGCTTCGAGAGAGAAGTGCGTCCGGTGGAAATGAAATGACATCCGTGAACCTGAAACGGCTATTGGCCGGTACCTTGCGCCGCCAACTGGTTGTCGGCATGACGCTGGTTGTCGCGATAACGATGTCATTGTTTGTCTGGGATCTGACACGTCGACAGCAGTCCGTGGTATTGGAGCAGCAATCCGAGCTGGCGACCGCGCTCGCCCGTAGTGTGGCCAGTTCATCCGCCGTGTGGGTTGCGTCACGTGATTTCAGCGGTTTGCAGGAAGTCCTCCAGAGCCTCTCGCACCATCCTGATTTGCGACACGCGATAGTGCTTGACCTGAATGGGCAGATATTGGCCCACAGCGATCCAGGCCGGCGCGGGCAATACCTGACCGACCTGCCGCAGGAAGGCAAGCTAACGGTACTGCAACGCACGCCGGGCCTGGTTGATGTCGCCAGCCCCGTCATGCTCGCCGACCGGCCAATCGGCTGGGTGCGCATCGGCCTGGCGCGCGATTCCATCGATGACAAGCTCGCGCAAGTGACGCGAGGCGGGATCTTTTATGCGCTGATCGCAATTGTGCTGAGCATCATTTTTGCCTCCCTGGCCGGTCGCTACCTGACTCGCCGGCTCAACGCGATCCAGCGTGTGGTCGACGCCGTGCAGGCCGGCGACTCTGCTTTGCGGGCTGTCGTGCCCGGTGACGACGAGGCGGCGATGCTTGCCCGGCAATTCAATGGCATGCTCGACACGCTTGCGCAGCGGGGAAAAGCGCTGAAAGAAAGTGAAGCCTTCAAGAGTATTATCCTGAATTCCGTTGCCGCGGAAATTGCCGTGATCGATCGCGACGGGGTGATTCAGGCGGTCAACGATCGCTGGCGGCGTTTTTCCATCGAAAATGGAATTGATCCCGGCAAGCCGGCGCCGCATACCGATGTCGGCACCAACTATCTGGCCGTGTGCGCGGGTTCCACCGCTTTCGCCTCCAACCAGGCATTGGATGCACGCAGCGGGATTCAGACGGTTCTGGATGGAAAGCTGTCCAGCTTCAGCCTCGAATACCCCTGCCATTCACCGCGGCAGCAGCGATGGTTCACGATGATCGTCATGCCGCTGGGGCTGGATCCAATTGATCGCGTCGTGGTCACCCATACCGACATCACGGCCCAGAAACTGGCGCAAGCGGCGCTGGAGGAATCGCTTGAATTTGGCAAGAAATTGATCGGCTCCATGCAAGATGGCTTTTCAGTGCTCGATACGCGCGGCTGTGCAACGGATGCCAACCCCGCCCTGTGCCGAATGACCGGATTTACGCGGGAAGAGCTCATGGGGGTCGGCGCGCCGTTTCCCTATTGGCCGCCGGAAGAGTATGAAAATATTCAACAGGCGTTCCGGCGAACACTGGACGGTGTCGCCTCGAGCTATGAACTGATATTCATGCGCAAGAATGGCCAGCGTTTCCCCGTGATCGTCAGTCCTTCCACCATCAAGGACAGCCGCGGCAACATCCTCAGTTATATCGCGACGGTGAAGGACATCACCGAACGCAAGAATGCGGAGATCGTGCGACGCGAGAGCGACCAGCGCCTGGCGGTCATCGTGGATACAGCGCTGGACGCGGTCATCACCATGGACTCAATCGGCAAAATCACCAACTGGAACACGCAGGCCGAGGCGGTCTTCGGCTGGGTCCGCGACGAGGCCATTGGCCAGTCGCTTGCGCAGCTCATTGTGCCGCCGCCATTTCGTGAAGCTCATAACCGGGGAATGGCGCGCTATGTGGCGGGTGGCGCGAGTGTTGTGCTCAACAAACGCGTCGAAATGACCGCCCTGCGCAAGAATGGCATGGAGTTTCCGGTGGAACTGGCGATCACCCCCGTGCGGGTCGGCAGTGAGTTGTTCTTCAGTGCGTTTTTGCGCGATATCAGTAAACGCAAGCAGGCCGAAACCGCCCGTGCCGCGCTCGAGGGGCAACTTCGCGAGTCGCAAAAGATGCAAGCGATCGGTACACTTGCCGGCGGCATCGCTCACGACTTCAATAATGCGCTGGCGACGATTCTGGGCAACGTGGAGCTCGCGCGCGAGGATGCGCGCACCAATCCGCTGGCGCTGGAGAGCCTCGAAGAAATCCGCAAGGCCGGATCGCGCGCGCGCGACCTGGTGCAACAGATACTCTCATTCAGCCGCCGCCAGCCGACGGAACGCAAGCTGATCGCGCTTGCGCCGATCATCGGAGAATCCGCGCGCCTGTTGCGGGCGACGCTGCCGGCGCGCCTCGCGCTCGATGTTCATTGTGACGAGAATGTTCCCGCCGTGGTCGCGGACGCGACCCAAATTCAGCAGGTGTTGATCAACCTTGCCACCAATTCCATGCAGGCGATGCGCAGCGGCCCCGGCCGTATCGCCATCCGGCTCGATACCGTGCGGCTGGACAGGGCAATGGCCGACCGTCATCCGGTACTCCATGAATTGTATGAGAAGTGCCCTGGCGAAACGTTGCGGCTCACGGTGAGCGATGACGGGCCGGGCATGGATGCGGTCACGCTTCCGCGAATTTTCGAGCCATTTTTTACGACCAAAGCCGTGAACGAGGGTACCGGGCTGGGCCTTTCAGTCGTGCATGGCATCGTGCAAACCCACGACGGCGCGATAGAAGTCGAGAGTCAGCCAGGAAAAGGGTCGGCTTTCACCATATATCTGCCCATTTGTCAGAAGCAGCCGGGCGAGCCTGTGCCAGTTCAACAAGCGGCCGTGGAGGCTGTCGCACGCCAATTGGCTGCGCCAGCGCACATCCTTTATCTCGACGACGACGAATCGCTGGTGTTCCTGGTTCAGCGGCTACTGGAGCGGCGTGGTTACCGCGTAAGCGTCTTCACGGACCAGGAGGATGCGCTTGCGGCGCTGCGCGCCGAGCCGGCCGCATTCGACGTGGTCGTGACCGACTACAACATGCCCGGCAAGTCAGGCCTGGACGTGGCGCGTGCCGCGCGCATGATTCGCGCCGACCTGCCGGTGGCGATTGCGACCGGATTTATCGATGAGGCATTGCAGGCGGCGGCGGAGGGCGCGGGGGTGTGCGAGCTGATTTTCAAGGCCAATGAGGTGGAAGGCCTGTGCGACGCGTTCGTGCGGTTGGCGCAATCGGTAGTGAGTAAGCGAATCGTTTCGGATAAGGTCCTGAACTGATCTGGTCGTACACCTTTTGAGGATTTGACTGTACGCAACAGTGGAACCGGTATTCGACGCGCAAGAACACTAGCGGTGGTGCGGCATTCAAGCCAAAACGGCTGAAACACCGCGCCAGTGCTTGTGGTTGGAACATTGCCCGACGGGCGAGTCCCTGCACGGGCGTGCCTTTTGGCGCGCATTGAAAAATGGCATTGCGCAGATCTCGCGCGATAGGGCGGAAACCGTTTTCAAAAAACGTTGACTCACAAAGCGAAAAATCGTACGTCGGCCTCGCAATTCGCTGCGAAATTTGATCCATATCAAATTGGTCGTCCCATCCACAAAATTTGACAATCGTTATGCACGCAAATCGAAATATCGAGTGATAACCTGCGCCCACTTTGCATTACCCACGATTACCAACAAGCAGAAAAAAAGGAACGTCATATGCGTGCAGATATGCTCACAGCAGTCCTAAGCGATCTCAACGGTAGCTCCGCCGATATTGAAGCGTCCGCGGTTATTTCCACGGACGGCCTGATAATGGCGGCACTCTTGCCCGCCGGAATGGACGAAGACCGGGTTGGCGCGATGAGCGCGGCAATTCTTTCACTCGGCGACCGGACGGCAAAGGAACTGGCAAGAGGTACGCTCGAACAGGTCCTGATCAAGGGTGACAAGGGCTACGTGCTGATGACCCACGCCGGCGCCGACGCCGTGCTGACGGTTCTCGCCAAGCAGAATGCCAAATTGGGACTGATTTTCCTGGACGTAAAGCGCGCCGCGGAAGCTGTCGGCAAGCTGATCTAGCCGTACCGAATTCGACGTCCATCAGGTAGATAGAGGCCTCAGTCCATGGAAGAGACAAACCCCGGCAACACGCAAGGCGCTTCACGCGAGGTGACCTTGAAATACTTCGACGGCAGCAGCCGTCATGTGGTGATCGTTGATCACGAAGTTCCCTATCCTGAAGGCAGGCTGATTGTTTCGCGCACGGATACCGTTGGGATCATCACGCATTTCAACCAGTCATTTGTCGAGATGTCGGGCTATACCGGCGAGGAAATTCTGGGCGCGCCGCATCACATCCTGCGCCATCCGGACATGCCACCTGCCGCGTTCAAGGACCTTTGGGACACCATCCAGCAGGGCAAAAAATGGCATGGGTATGTAAAGAACCTTCGCAAGGACGGTGCGTACTACTGGGTATACGCCACTGTCATTCCGAACGTGCGCCATGGAAAGATCGTTGGTTACACGTCCGTTCGAAGAAAGCCTTCGAGAACGAAGATCAAGGAAGTTGAAATTCTTTACCCGACACTTTTCTGAATCCAGCGTAAGCGACGCGAAGGCGAAGGCCAGCATGACCACCTACCAACTCACCGTAAGCCCCGATTTTTCGCCTGACCACATTTCAGGCTGGTTCATTTTCAATACCTGGCTCCAGAAACAATTGGACCAGCACATTCACCTCGAGCTGTACGACCATTTCGCGTCCCAGCGCGTCGCCATTGCGGCGGATAAAATCGACCTGATATATGCCAATCCCTTTGACGCGGCCATGCTCGTCAGGGAAAAGGGATTCATTGGCATTGCCCGGCCACGCGGGAAAGTCGACGAGGCGATTATTGCCGTCAATAGCGAAGCGGCTGCACACTGCGTTGAAGACCTGAAACCCGGCATTACGGTGGCGTCCACCGACGATCCCGATGTCCGCATGATGGGCATGATCATGCTGGAGCCGGCCGATATCGGAAATCACAATATCCAGTTCAAGGCATGCGAGACCTACGTTATCGTCGCCAAGGAATTGCTTCGGGGCGGGGCGGATGCCGGACTGTTTCTCAAGCAAGCCTATGACGATATGTCGGCGGTGATACGCAAAGGTTTACGTCCGCTGGTGACGAGTGACATTCAGGTTGTGCAGCACATGCTGATGGTTGGGCCGCGGATGGCAGGCCACGCCGATGCATTGCGAAAGACGCTGAGCGAAATGGCGGCCGAGCCCAAAGGCGTCAACGTGCTCGCGGATCTGGGCTTCGCGGGATGGGAGTTGGTGGACGAAGAAGAAGTTGAGTTCATGATCGATCTGATGGACACGCTGGCGTCCTGAAGAGTCATTCCGTTGGCGGCGAAATTCACAAATAAAAACAGATCACGTCCATGATCACAAACCAACGCAGCACGCTTGAACACGACCCGTTTGCGGCGCCGTCTGATCTACCTTTCCAGTTGGCCAGTAAACGCGC